>JBJEPP010000038.1:0-44991 GCA_051881295.1 Acutalibacteraceae bacterium
GAAGAACGGATTGAAGAATTATTGATGAAATTAGATTAAGGACAGGACAGGGGGAAGACGGGACAGGAACAGACAGTAGACAATTCGAAATCACCGAAAAGGTGAAATTTCAAGCGGATTCGGATGCCCTCTCACAATTCTTTGTCTAATCGTGAAAATTCAAAAGCCTGAGAATTGCAGTGAAGATAGGACACAGAACCGCCTGCCGGTCGTATGTGCGGCAACCTTTGCAGTGGTTATGCTTTTTATATCTTATTTATAAGGAGCCGGAAATATGAAGAAATACTTTAAATGCATTGTAATACCATTATTGTTTTTAGTTTTAGTTGGATGCAATAAAGAGATAACGCAAACTGATTTTGTTGAGTTTTCAAAAAAATGCGGAGCGCAGGAGTATTATCAAAAATGTGATGAAATTACACGCGATGCTACTACATGTTTTCATTATAATAATGATAGTAGTGTTTTGTTTGAAACATATACAATGCTTGAAAGATGCGAGTGTAATTCTAATACATTTAAAGACATAAAGAATGATATTGACACTGAATTTAATACAAACAAAATTGTTTCTGATTATTATATCAATGGCAATCAGTATGATATACTTTTAGTAGAAAATCAAAACGCGCTGTACGGTGACTTTAAAGAGTTTGGATTTATTGCTATTAATGCCGATAATTATTATATTGATTTCTATTGGTTTTATGACCAAGATTATGATATGTGTGTTGATGATGTAACATCATTCAATGAGTTCTATAAAGAAAACTTTAGTTGGACACAACAAATATAGGACAAGGGTACGGTTGGAAATCACCGAAAAGGTGAAATTTCAAGCGATTTCGTGTGTATTCACGATTCTTTGTATAATCGTGAAAACTCAAGAGCCTGATAATTGCAGGTAGGATAGGACATATAAGCGCCTGCTGTTCTCTCATATTTTACAGTGACAAGATTTATTTCTAATTTTTCATCAATTGAAAGTATTTTAGTATTAGTTTTTGATATTATTGATGGAAGCCCTGATGGTTATGTAAAGATAAAGGTGAAAAAATGAAAACGCATATTATCAATGATGCAAATTACGATATAATTACTATTGGATATAAAAGCGATTTAATTAAATTATCTAAAGGAAATGAAATCGTTTTAGAAACAAGTGATAATGAAATTGATTTCACTGTTAGTATTCCTAAAAAGAATTATGTTATTTTAAGTCCTTTATTTCTATTTGCCGCTTTTTCTGATAATGATGTTATTAGCACAATCTATTGCAACGCAAATGTTAATGTCAAGTCTAACTCTGATTCTTATATTAGATTAAAAGATATTGAGTCTCGTGACGAATCTAATTTTATATACGAATCTGTTTATAGTGTTGATAACAATGTCAATATAAGTTATTCTATAACAAATTGTGAAGGAGAAAAGAAATGTAAATTTTACACTTCTTTTATAACGTCATTATTACCTTTATCATTGATGTTAATTGTCTATGCAATTATATCTGGGGAAGGGTTTGCGCTTGTCTCCAGTTTATTGATTACCGTTGTTATTTCAATACCTAAAATGAAAAAAAGAAAGAGAATTAAACAAGCGTTCAGAGATAGTAATTATGCCAATGACAGAATCAAAAAAACAGTTGATAAAATCTACAATAACACACTCGGTATTCCCGAAGACAAAATAGGAAAGGCTTGTTATGAGTTTTTAGATAGGAAGAACAATAAAAAGAACAGGTGACAATTCGAAATCACCGAAAAGGTGAAATTTCAAGCGATTTCGTGTGTATTCACGATTCTTTGTATAATCGTGAAAACTCAAGAGCCTTGAGAATTGCAGGGAAGATAGGACATTCCCACTGTCCTAAAACAATAGGTTTTATGTTAAATAAATGCAGGGAGCTTATCGAAAGATAGGCTCCCTGTATAGTTTAATCGCTCTTTTTAAGAAAAATGAGTATTTTTATCTGTTTGTACGCATTTTTCGTAATCTCTTTACACACTTTACATACAAAAACTTGATTTTTATATTTCTGCTGTGTAATTCTCGGCTGTGATTGCAGAAATAAGTGTTTCGTTTGGCACATCTTTTGAGAGAGTTACTACCGCAATGCCTTTTTCGTGAGAGGCCGTGGCACTTTCAACTCCGTCAACAGCGGTTAGCGCTTTTACAACATGTGCTTCACAGTGAGAACACATCATTCCGCCTACTTTTATCGTTTTTTCCATATTTTTTTCACCTTTGCTTTCTTTTATTGTTTTTTCTTCGGTTGTTTTTGTAACAACATTTTCTTCAACTAATTTAGATTTAAAAAATCTAAGTCTTAAGGCATTTGTCACAACGCATATTGAACTAAGGCTCATAGCACCTGAGGCTATCATAGGATTTAGTTTAATGCCGAATGCAGGGTAAAGCACACCCGCCGCTATGGGTATACCTAAGGTATTATAGAAAAATGCCCAGAATAAATTTATTTTTATATTTTTTATTGTGGCTTTAGAAAGCTCTGTTGCTTTTACAGCGTCAAGCAATGAATTCTTAATTAAAACAATATCCGCAGAGTCAATGGCTATATCTGTTCCCGCACCTATGGCAATACCTATATCCGCTCTTGTAAGGGCGGGTGCGTCATTTATGCCGTCACCTATAAACGCCGTCTTTTTGCCGCTCTCCTGCAATTCACGAATAATACGCTCTTTATCTTGCGGCAACAGCTCTGCAACAAATTCATCTACACCGGATTTTTCTGCAATGTATTTTGCGGAATTTTTATTATCCCCTGTGAGCATCACAGTCTTTTTGTGAAGCTTTTTAAAATATTCTATTGCTTCGCGGCAGTCGGTGCGAATTGTATCGGCAATTGCGATAATGCCTAAAACTTTGTCATCAACAGCAAATATAATCGGTGTTTTGCCCTCTTTAGACATATTTTCTACAATTTCTAAAGTGTTTTGTAAATCAATATTGAATTCTTTTAAAAACTTGGCGTTGCCCGAAATAAATTTTTTACTGTTTATTTCACAGGTAACACCTTTGCCCGTAACACTTTTAAATTCGTCAGACGGCAATTCTTTTATGTTTTCAAGCTCGCATTTTTTTCTGATTGCAGCAGCAAGCGGGTGTTCGCTGCCTTTTTCAAGAGTGTATGCAATTTGCAAAAATTCTTTTTCCGTAACGGCGTTATCGGTAACAATAATATCACTTACAGACATTTCGCCGGTGGTAATTGTGCCGGTTTTATCTAAAACAATAATATCTGCATTCGACAGATTTTCAAGCGCAGCCGCATTTTTTATTAAAATGCCGTTTTCTGCGGCTCTGCCGGTGCCAACCATAATGGCAACAGGTGTTGCAAGACCTAAAGCGCAGGGGCAAGATATTACAAGTACGGTAATGCCAAAAGACAGAGCAGACGAAAATTCTGCACCGCTTAAAAGCCATATAATAAAGGTTACAACAGAAATTGCCATAACTATAGGTACAAATATTCCGCTGACCTTATCTGCAAGGCGGGCTATGGGCGCTTTTGTAGCGCCTGCTTCGTCTACAAGGTGGATTATTTGGGCTAAGGTTGTGTTTTCGCCCACTTTAGAAGCGCTCATTTTAAATGTGCCGTTTTTGTTAAGTGTGGCAGAAATAACCCGGTCGCCTGCGAATTTTTCTACAGGAATACTTTCGCCTGTAACAGATGATTGGTCAATATGCCCTGTGCCCTCTAAAACTATGCCGTCAACCGCAATTCTTTCACCCGGGCGAATAATAAGAGTATCGCCCTCACGAATATCCTCTGCATTAACGGTAATTTCCGTACCGTCTTTTATAATATTTGCAGTTTTAGGCGATAGGTCGACTAATTTACCCAAAGCGTCTGAGGTTTTACCCTTTGAAAATGTTTCTAAATATTTGCCTACGGTAACAAGTGTTAAAATCATTCCCGCACCCTCAAAATAAAGCTCGTGAGAGTAGTGGTGTACTAAGGTGAAATCACCTTGAACAGAGTAGTAAGCCAAAGCGAATACTACAAATACGCCGTAGATAAATGACGCGCCGGAGCCTAAAGCTACTAATGTGTCCATATTAGGCGCTTTGTTTTTAAGCCCTTTAAAACCGCTGATAAAGAATTTGCGGTTTATAATCATAATAGGTATTACAAGAAGCATTTGTGCAATAGCATTTATTAAAGAGTATTCGGTATCGGCTAAAATGCTCGGCAGAGGAAGTCCTGCCATTTTACCCATTGAAAGATACATCAGTACAATAAGAAATGCTAAAGATGAAAAAAGCCTTGTTTTCATTCCTTTTTCTGTATCTTTTTCATTTTGTTTCTTTTCTGCCCACTGTTTCTTAATATCAGAATTTTTACCTGATTTGTTATTTTCAAGCGCCGCACCGTAGCCTATGGCGGTAACGGCTTTTATAATATCGGCTTCGGTGACTTTTGTTTCATCAAATGCAACTGTCATTTGCTCAGCTAAAAGGTTAACCTCCGCACTTTCTACTCCCGAAAGCTTAGAAGCGGCCTTTCGTACATTGCTCTCACACGCGGCACAAGTCATACCCGTAACTCGAAATTTTACGGTTTTAATATTACTCACATCCTTTTTGAAGTGTTATATTAAAAAGTTTTATATTAAAATGTCTTATATGAAATAGTATAACACGAGATTTTTTGAAAATCAATTTAAGTTTACTTAAAACAGTTGTAATGTCCCTCAAAAAATAAATAACAGACAGCATTTCAAAACATCGGTTTTGCAGTTGCTGTCTGTTAAAGCTGTTTGCTGATTTTTAATTATTTTACAAATTCATTATAAATCGCGTTAAGCGTTTTGATATAATCCTTTTCAGATACGCCGATTATAATGTTAAGCTCGCTTGAACCCTGGTCTATCATTTCAATATTGATGCCGCTGTTAGCTACTGCTGTAAAGAGTCTGCCTGCAGTACCTTTTAAGCCTGCCATACCTCTGCCTACAACCGCAACAAGTGCAACGCCGCCGTTAACTGTAATAGAGTCTGCTTTAGTCTTTTTTTGAAGTTCGGCTAAAATAGAGTCTTTCTTAGGTAAAAAGTCTGTGTCGTTAACTACAACAGACATCGTATCAATACCGCTTGGAAGATGCTCAAAGCAAAGGTCGTTATTTTCGAAAACTTCAAGAACAGTTCTGCCGAATCCAACCTCAGAATTCATCATATCTTTTTCAATATTTATAACAGAGAAGCCTTTTTTGCCTGCAATACCTGTAATAACGGTATCAACGGCATTTGAGTCAACCTTATTGACAATCATAGTGCCTGCGTCCTCAGGTGCGTTGGTGTTTCTGATATTTATAGGAATACCTTTTTCACGAACGGGGAAAATAGCCTCTTCGTGCATAACGGTAGCGCCCATATATGCAAGCTCCCTGAGTTCTCTGTATGTAATAGTAGAAATAACCTTAGGATTTTTTACGCATCTGGGGTCCGCCATAAGCATACCTGAAACATCAGTCCAGTTTTCGTAAATATCAGCGTCAATAGCGCGGGCTACAATAGAGCCTGTAATATCACTGCCGCCCCGTGAG
The DNA here is from genome assembly GCA_051881295.1 of Acutalibacteraceae bacterium. Lineage (GTDB taxonomy): Bacteria > Bacillota > Clostridia > Oscillospirales > Acutalibacteraceae > DTU089. Next base: position 5,571 of record JBJEPP010000038.1, read on the forward strand.
AATGTTTTTATTGTTCCGTTGGGCATAACACCGTAAAAGCCCGGAATTACTGCTTTTTCGTGATCTGCAAGAATTTTAGAAAGCTCTTCGTTTGTTTTTTCGGCGTCAAGAGTGCCGTTTTCTTTAAAGAAAATGCCGCGCTCTGCATCTATAAAATCATATCCTAAGTAAAAAGCAAGAATCATAGAGTTAAGATATTCGCCGCGGGATGCAATGTAGTCACTGCCTGCGTGGTGAACAATTGCGCTTTTAATTTTATCAAATTCAGGCTGAAGCCAAAGGCTGATTCCCAAATCTTTAATAATGCCGTTGTAACGGGCCTCAACATGAGAAAAAGCTTCGTCAATATCTTTACCCTCTTTTACAAGCTTGTAGCAAGAGTAAAGCATATCCGTAACCTTAATATCGTCAGAATATCTTTTGCCCGGAGCAGACGCAACAACATACCGTCTTTCAGTCTCTGCTTTAATAATAGCTGCAACCTTTTTAAACTGTTCGGCATCGGCAAGTGAGCTGCCGCCGAATTTAAGAACTTTAACCATAAAACTATCTCCTGTATTTTGTTAGAAAATCACTACATTATATTATCACGGGGCGAGAAAGTTCGCAAGAAAAATCACACTCTTATAAAAAAGTTCTACTAAATGTATAAATCTAACAATAAAACGCGGCTTTCATTGTGTAAAAACACAACAGAAATAAAAAAATATAAGAATATTATTTAGTTTACTATTTTAAAAATTATATATACTTGTTATAATGTAATGGGGTGATACTATGATTTTAACATTTAGCGGTACGGGTAACAGCAGTTATATCGCAAGGCTTATTAGAGACAGTATAGGCGGTGAAATCTATTCTGTAAACTCTGCCGTGAAAAATAACGAAACTAAAGATTTTTCAAATGACGGTACTCTTATATTCTGCACACCGACTTATGCCTGGCGAATTCCCCGTGTAGTTGAAGAATGGATAAAAAAATGCACATTCAAAGGAAATAAAGCGTATTTTATTATGACTTGCGGCGGCGAAATCGGCAATGCCGAAAAATACTTAAAATCTCTTTGCAAAGAGAAAAATTTAGAATTTTACGGCGTAAAAGAGATCGTCATGCCCGAAAACTATGTGGCGATGTTCCCTGTGCCTAAAGAAAGCACAAGTTTAAAAATAATAGACAGGGCAGAAAAAGAACTTTCGGCTATACTCCCAAAACTTAAAAACGGCGAAAAGTTAGAAGAAACCAAACAGAGTTTTACGGGCGGTATTTACAGCGGTATTGTAAACGGTGTCTTCTACCCGATGTTTGTGAAATCAAAAAAATTTACCGTAGACGGCAAATGTATCGGATGCGGTAAGTGTAAAGAGCTTTGTCCGCTTAATAATATTGAAATAGAAGACGGCAAACCCCGATGGCATAATAAATGCACACACTGTATGGCGTGTATTTGCCATTGCCCTACGGAGGCTATCGAATACGGCAAAGCGTCTGTAGGAAAAGTAAGATACAAATGCCCGAAATAATTAAATTGATTATAAAAACAAAAGTATAGGAGAATAATTATGGCAAAGGAATTTTGGTTTGTAGTAGGCTCACAGTTTCTTTACGGCGAAGAGGTTTTAGAAATTGTAGAAAACCGAGCAAAAGAAATGGCAGAAACATTATCAAAGGTTTTACCGTTCCCATTAAAATATAAAGTTACGGCAAAAACAAATAAAGAAATAACAGATATTTGCAAAGAGGCAAATTACTGTGACGACTGTTTAGGCGTTGTAACATGGTGTCATACATTTTCACCGTCAAAAATGTGGATAAACGGCTTAGAGCTTTTGCAAAAGCCTTACTGTCATTTGGCAACTCAATATAATAAAGAAATCCCCAATGACGAAATTGATATGGATTTTATGAATCTTAATCAAGCGGCTCACGGCGATCGGGAGCATGGCTTTATTGCCGCAAGAATAAGAAAGCCCCGCAAGGTTATTGCAGGCTTCTGGCAGGATGAAGAAGTTCAGAATCGCCTTGCCGATTGGATGAAGGTCTGCTACGGTGTAAGTGTTTCTAAAGGCCTTAAAATTATGCGTTTCGGTGACAATATGCGCGAGGTTGCAGTTACCGAGGGCGACAAGGTAGAGGTTCAAATGAAATTGGGCTGGCAGGTAAATACTTGGGCGGTTGGCGATTTGGTTAAAGCTATGGGCCAAGTAACCTACAGTGAGATTGAAGAAAAGTTTAAGGAATATAAAGAAAAATACGATATTGCTACAGATAATTCTGACGCAATCCGTTACCAAGCCCGTGAAGAAATAGCTATAAAGAAAATGATGGATGCAGAGGGCTGCAAAGGTTTTTCTAACACATTCCAAGACCTTTACGGTATGGAACAGCTTCCGGGTCTTGCATCTCAGAACCTTATGGCACAGGGCTACGGCTACGGCGGTGAGGGCGACTGGAAGGTTTCTGCAATGACCGCTATTTTAAAAGCAATGGGCGAAAACGGAAACGGCTCATCTGCCTTTATGGAGGATTACACATATCACCTTGTAAAAGGTCAGGAATACTCTTTAGGCGCACACATGCTTGAGGTTTGCCCAAGTCTCAGCGGTACTAAGCCTCGCATAGAAACACATCATTTAGGTATCGGTATGAACGAAAAAGACCCTGCCCGCCTTGTTTTCGAGGGCAAAGAGGGTAAAGCAATAGTAGTTTCTTTGGTAGATATGGGCGGCAGATTAAGACTTATCTGTCAAGATATTTACTGTGTAAAGCCTATTATGGAAATGCCCAATTTGCCGGTTGCACGGGTTATGTGGCGGGCAGAGCCAAATCTTGCAACAGGCGTTGAATGTTGGATAACAGCAGGCGGCGCACACCATACTGTTCTCTCTTATGATGTAACGGCAGAGCAAATGAAAGATTTTGCAAATATTATGGATATTGAATTTGTTCACATTGGCAAAGATACAACTGTTGAAAGCCTTGAAAAAGAGCTTTTCTTAAACGACCTTGCTTGGAGATTAAAATAATGTTAGAGAATTTGAAAGAATTAGTTTGCAAAGCAAATTTAGAATTGCCCAAATATAATCTTGTAACATTTACCTGGGGAAATGTTTCGGGTGTAGACCGTGAAAAAGGTCTTATGGTAATTAAATCGTCAGGTGTAGATTACAGCAATATGACGGCGGAAGATATGGTAGTTGTTTCTTTAAAAACAGGCGAAGCAGTCGAGGGCAAGTGGAAGCCGTCATCGGATACAGACACTCACTTGGCTTTATACAGAGCGTTCTCTGACATCGGCGGAATTGTTCACACCCACAGTAAATGGGCAACAAGCTTTGCCCAGGCCGGCTTGGGCGTTGAGGCTCTCGGTACTACTCACGGCGATTATTTTTACGGTGAAATACCCTGCACACGCAAAATGACTGCCGAAGAAATCGGCGGTAAATACGAGTTGGAAACAGGTAATGTTATAGTGGAAACATTTAAAAACAATAACATAAACCCTAATGATGTTCCTGCGGTGCTTGTTCATTCACACGGTCCGTTCGCTTGGGGTACAGACCCTATGAATGCAGTGCACAACGCCGTAGTTTTAGAAGAGGTTTCTTTTATGAGCTTGCATACAAAAATGTTAAATCCGAGCATAAGCCCAATGCAGAAAGAGCTTTTAGATAAGCACTATCTCAGAAAACACGGCGTTGACGCTTATTACGGACAAAAATAATTTTTGTCAAAAATTTCAATAAATATTTAAAAATTTTCTCCCTATAATAAAAATGCAAACGCAAAACACATTTTTAAAAAGGAGAGAATGAAAATGGCTACAAAGAAATCAAGCGAATCAATGGCAAATGCTAAAAATGTTCTTAACGCAGTTAAGATGGAAGCTGCTGCTGAAGTAGGCGTTGACCTTAAACCCGGTTACAACGGCGATTTAACATCTCGCCAGGCAGGTTCTATCGGCGGCCAAATGGTTAAGAAAATGATTCAGGCTTACGAAGAAGGCAACAGATAACCTGAAGCTTTAAAATCGGAAAAGGTGATTGCGAGTAATCCTCGCAACCGCCTTTTTGTTTTTTGACACATATATCTGAATAAATATACCATAATAATTTTATATTTTATTGTAAATAATTTTTTGCTGTGATAATATATAAACTGTATTAAAACTATTTTTTCGGAGGCTTTTATGAACAAAACGATGCAAAAAAAATATGCCCGTCTTATTGCAAGAGTGGGCGCTAATATAAAAAAAGGTCAGCCTGTAAAAATCTACTGTGAAGCAGACCAATACGAATTTGCTGCAATTCTTGTAAACGAGTGCTACAAGGCGGGGGCTTCGAGGGTAGATATTGAGTGGACTTTTCAAGCCATTACAAAACTTAACTACCGCTACCGCAGTTTAAAATCTTTAAGTAATGTTCCTGTTTGGCAAGAAGAAAAATACAAACTTCAAGTCCAAGAGGTGCCTTGCAGAATTCATATTGAAAGCGAAGACCCTGACGGTCTTTCGGGCGTAAATCAAGAAAAAATGCAAAAATCTCAGATGAACCGTTACAAGGTTCTCAAGCCTTATAACGATGCACTTGAAAACAAAGACCAGTGGACTATTGCGGCTGTGCCGTCTTATGCTTGGGCAAAAAAGGTATTTCCGAACGAAACAAAAAATAAAGCATATAATATGCTTTGGGAGGCTATTTTAAAAACTGTTTATGTTACTAAAGACAACGACCCCGAAAAGGCTTGGGAAGAGCATAACAAAGATTTAAAAGCCCGCTGTAAATTTTTAAATGATATTAAGTTTGATTATTTGCAATATAAAAGCTCCAACGGTACTGATTTCAGGGCAGACTTAATCCCTGAGAGTCATTGGTGCGGCGGCTCCGAAAAAACTCTTTCGGGTAATGTGTTTAACCCTAATCTGCCCTCAGAAGAAGTGTTTATCACCCCTAAAAAGGGCTGTGCCGAGGGTAAGGTCGTTTCTACAAAGCCTCTTTCATATCAAGGGCAGATTATAAACAATTTCTGGATAGAGTTTAAAGAGGGCAAGGCTGTTAAATGGGGCGCAGAGCAAGGAGAGGAGCTTCTCAATAAAATGCTTTCTATGGATGACGGAGCGAAATATTTAGGCGAATTGGCACTTATTCCGTACCATAGCCCTATTGCGGATACAGGTATACTTTTCTATAACACGCTGTTTGATGAAAATGCAAGCTGTCATGTGGCTTTAGGCAGAGGCTTCTGCGATACTATAGATGATTTTGAAAATAAATCCTTAGAAGAATGCCACGAAATCGGCGTTAACGACAGTATGATACATGTTGATTTTATGATAGGCGCGGCTGATATGGAAATAATAGGTTACAAAGACGGTAAGCCGACAAAGATTTTTGAAAACGGCAACTGGGCATTTTAAAAGGTGATATATTTTATGAAGTTTTTAAGAAGTATTTTACTCTCGCCGCTTACACTTTCTTTAGGAGTGGTAGGCGCCCCTCGCAAGTGGCAAAGCGCAAAATATAAAAGAGAAGAAGCCCCTGCACCGCTTAAATTCGGTGCAGACGGCAGGTTCAGAATTTTACATATTACGGATATTCATTCGGTAGATGTTTCTATGGACGATGACGAGGACAGAAGCATTCCCGAAAATAAAGATATTGAAACAAACAATGTTATTGAGCAGTTAGTTGCTAAAACGAATCCCGATTTAGTTGTTTTCGGCGGAGATAACATAAGCGGCTTTTGGGAAGAATTCAACTACGATTTAATTGCAAAAACTATACAGAAAATTACAAAACCCATAAGAGAAAGAAATATTCCTTTGTGCGTTGTTTTCGGTAATCATGACGGTGAAGCGGGTTTTCATACGGAATTTCAAATGCTTCAGTATATGGAGTATGAAAATTGCCGGTCCTGCCTGAATGACGCAGATGTTTACGGAGTAGGTAACTGCTGTGTTACAATTAAAAGCAGTAAGAGCGATAAAGACGCATTCGCAGTTTGGCTTATTGATTCTAACGATTATCAGCGTAATAAAGAGGGTAAGCTCTCTTACGACTGCGTACATAATGACCAAATCGAGTGGTACGAAAAGCGCTCAGATGAATTAAAGAAAGCTAACGGCGGCGAGCCGCTCCCCGGAATACTTTTTCAGCACATTCCGGTTCAACAGGAGCTTGACTGTGTAACAGAGGTTACAAAAGAAGAGGGGGGCTTTGAAGAAAACGGCAAATATTACAGCTTAAATAACATAATTGAAGGCGAAGTTCACGAGAAACCGTGCCCGCCTTATTTAGAAAACGACCACCGTAATCAGTTTGAAAGCTGGAAAAAACAAGGGAACATTGTTGCGGCTTTTTTCGGTCACGACCATGTAAATAATTTCAGAATAGATGTTGACGGTATTTCTCTTTACCAAACCTTGGGAGCAGGCTATTTTACCTACGGAAGAAACCGCGGCGGCAGACTTATTGTTCTTGACGAAAATAACCCCAGAGAAATTAAAACAGAATCAATTATAATTCCACAGTGTACATCATTGGAATTTAATAAAAAATAAGATTTGAGGGTTTTATATGCTGTTATCAACTCAGACAGATGTTTTGTGTACAAATTTAGGTGATAAAGAGGGTTTAAAGCTTTTAAAAGAAGCAGGGTTTGACGCTTTTGATTATTCGTTCTTCCCCGGCGTTGCTCAATCAGAAAGCCCGCTTTGTAAAGATGATTATTTAGATTATTACAAAGAAATAAGAAAGTATGCCGACAAAATCGGTATTGTGTGCAACCAAGCCCACGCACCTTTTGCCAGTGCCTTCGGCGAGCCCGAAAAAGACGGGCTCCGCTTTAAACACATTGTTCGTTCTATTGAGTGCGCATCGGTTTTAGGCGCAAAAATTATAGTTGTTCATCCTGTTAAATATTTGCCTTATAACGAAAAGGGCAATCCGGAAAAACTCAAGGAGTTGAACTTTGTTTTCTATGATAGGCTTATTCCGTATTGTGAAAAATTCAATATTAAAGTTGCTATTGAGAATATGTGGGAGGGCGATAAAAAAACAAATACTATAACCCACAGCACCTGTTCAAGGGCAGAGGAATTTTGCAAATATATTGATATGATGAACAGTCGGTATATTGTCGGTTGTTTAGATATAGGCCACACATCTTTAGTCCGCAGCGACACGAGTGAAATGATTAGGGCTTTGGGTAATAATCGCCTGCAGGCTTTACATGTTCACGATACCGACTGTGTGCAGGATTTACATACCTTGCCTTTCGATGCAAAATTAGACCATGAAAAATTTGCAAAAACCTTAGGCGAAATAAATTATCAGGGCGATTTCACATTTGAAGCAAACGCATTTCTTAAAAAATTCCCTATAGAGTGTTACCCGTCTGCTTTAAGGCTAATGCATGATGTTGGCAGGTATTTAATGAAAATAGTTGAAGAAAACAGAGTAGTGTAAATTTAAACCTTACAAAGTCTAAATCTTAAGATTTTGTAAGGTTTTATTTTCTTATTGTCTTAAATTTTCGGTTATGGTATTATTATTTTGGTGATATTATGTCTGCAAAAATTCTTTTAGTTGAAGATGATATTTTTCTTTCTGAGGGACTCCGGGAAATGCTCACAAAAGAGGGGTATTCCGTTAAAGCTTGCGGCACTGTGGCCGATGCCCGAAAAGAGGCTGAAAACCGATATAATCTTATAATTCTTGATGTTATGCTGCCTGACGGAGACGGCTTTGAATTTTGCGCTTCTGTGAGAGCAAGCGGTAACAATGTTCCTATACTTTTTTTAACATCGTGTGATGATGAAATTCAAATTGTTCGGGGTCTTGATTGCGGCGGAGATGATTATGTTACAAAGCCTTTTAAGCTTTTAGAGCTTATGTCACGGGTCAGAGCGTTACTCAGAAGAAATGTTAAAACCCAAATTCAATGCTCCGATTTGTTTATAGATACAAACAGTATGACGGTTAAGAAAAACGGAGAGTTGATTTTTGTAACTAAAACAGAGTTTCAAATACTTTCAATCCTTATTCGCAACAGCGGTATTATTGTTACCCGTTCATCGTTTTTAGAAAACATTTGGGACGAGGGCGGTAATTTTATAGACGATAACACATTATCTGTACATATCAGCCGGCTTCGTGAAAAAATCGGTGCCGACCACATAAAAACCGTAAGGGGAATAGGTTACAGATGGGAGGATTAAGTGTGATTTTTTATATTATAATCGCAGTTTTACTTTTTTTGCTGTTTGTAGTTCTTATTCGTAACAGAAAAATTCACAAAGATATAGATAAATTGACAGAGAGCGTAGATGAATTTATAAAAGACGGTACTAAAATTGAATTCAGCACAAAAGATAATCATTTTTCCACCTTGCAAAATTCTGTTACGGAGCTTCAGGATCTTTTGTGTTTAGAGAAAAACAACACCGCAAAAACATCAAAGGAAAATGCGGAATTTATAGCTGATATTTCTCACCAGCTTAAAACTCCTCTTGCGGGCATCAAGCTTTACGCTGAGTTAGAGCAATCGCAAAATTCAAACGAGCATATTGAAAAAGAACTTATTCTCGTTGAAAAAATGGAGAATTTTATTTATAAACTGCTTAGGCTCGAAAAGATTAAGAGCGACGCTTACACAATGAGTTTTAAATTAGAAAGTATAAACGAATTAGGTAACAGAGTGGCAAATGAGTTTAAGGCATTGTTTAATACTAAAACCTTTACTGTTTCGGGGGACAGCAAAATTCGTATAGATAAAGAATGGATGTATGAAGCCCTTTCAAACATTGTAAAAAACTCTTGCGAGCATACAGACGAAAACGGTCAAATTACCATTTTGGTTGAAGACAGCGAAAAATCATGCACTGTTGTTATTTCAGATAACGGCGGCGGAGTGTCCCCCGAGGATTTATCTAAACTTTTTTGCCGTTTTCACCGCACCGAAAATGCAAACTCTAACAGTGCAGGCATAGGTCTTGCAATTACTAAAGCAATTATAGAAAAACATCACGGCACAATATCCGCAAAAAATTCAAATGACGGTTTGGAGATAGTTATTTGTTTACCGAAGATTGACGGGTATGTTACTATATAAGTAAAATTAAAAGACGATACATTATGCATCGTCTTTTAACTTAAAAGGTTACGGTGGTGTGCCATTCCCACATTTCTTTTGACCCAAAGGGTGCGTAGCAGCACATTCTCTACTTCTAAACCATTTCTATTATATCTATATTTTAGCAAATTTATTCGCGATTGTAAAGTGTTTTGTTATTTTTCTTGAATCTTTTTAATGTTTTAGCGCCTAATTGATATGATGTAATAATTGAATTTTTTCTCTTGTTACTATCTGTTTCAATAGCCAATCTTATTACAATATTAAGGTTTGTTTCTTCAATATATTTTATGTAAAAAACGGTATTTGGATTTTTATTATCTTTTAAGATTGTATCAGGGGTATTTAAAACATCATATAGACATTTATGAAATAATTTGTAGTCTTTTTCATGATGTTCTTTAATATGCTCATCTCGTTCATCAGTTAAAATAAGCTCATTAGTAGCCAACTTACCAAACTCTGTTTCAAGTAATTCTGTATTCAAGTTTCCTATAAATTGATATTCTGAAAATGCCATACTTAAACCTCTTTTATCAATTACATTATAACATAGATTCAGTGTATTTACAATAAAAAACCGTAATCTTACAAATTTTTAAGATTAAAGCAAGGTTATTGCAAGGTTAGTTTGATACTATTAAGCTGATAAAAGAAAAGGAGTATTGTTTATGGAAATTATTTCTTGCACAGATTTAACAAAAGAATATATTAGCGGCGACAATGTTGTTAAGGCGGTAGATAGCGTATCAATATCCTTTGAAGAGGGTGAGTTTTGTGCTATTACAGGTCCGTCTGGCTCAGGCAAATCAACATTTTTACATGTGTTAAGCTCTCTCGAAAATGCTACAAGCGGTTTTGTGACTTACGGAGAGAAAAAATTGAGCGACTATAACGATAACCAGCTTTCCGTATTAAGACGCAGACGCTTCGGCTTTGTTTTTCAAAGCTACAACCTTGTAAATGAGTTAACAGGCTATGAAAATATTTTATTGCCTATTATGTTAGATAAGAAAAAGCCTGATGAAGAATACCTTAATAAAATTATTTCAATTTTAGGTGTAGAAGATAGGCTCCATCATTTGCCTACGGCTATGTCGGGCGGTCAGCAACAGCGTATTGCTATTGCAAGGGCTTTAGCCAATAAACCTAAAATTCTTTTTGCCGATGAGCCTACGGGCAACCTTGACGGTCAGAACGGCAGAGAGGTTTTATCTCTTTTAAAATATGTTGCCAATGAACTTGGAGTAACTCTTATTCTTGTTACTCACGATTTAACTGTTGCCGAGCAAGCCCAAAGAGTTTTAACATTAGAAGACGGTAAAATCGTATCTGACTCCAAGGCGGGTGTGTCAAAATGAAAAAATTGACTGTTAATACACTTGCTTTAGGGAATTTAAAGCAACGCCGCAAGCAATATACCATAATGATTATAGGCATTATCCTTGCAATGGTATTTTCTTCAAGTATTGTTTTGTTTATGTTCAGCGCAACCGAAACTTCAAGAGAAGAAGCGGAGAAGCAACGCGGTAAGCAGTCGGGTGTGATTTATTCTGAGGCTTTAGGTGAAAACGAATATAAAGAGGCTGTAAGTAAAGGTTTAATAGACGATTATGCTTTTGCTCATACGCTTGGCTATGCTTATGCCGAAAAAGAGGGAAAGAAGTTAGGTGCAAGTCTTTGTTGGCTTGACGATAAAGCAAAGGATATTTCATACCAGATTATTAACGATGGTAAATTACCTGAAAATGAAAATGAGATAGCCGCAGAAAAGACTGCCCTTGTCCGTATTGGGTATAAGGACGCTAAAATAGGTGATACAATCAGCCTCTGCCTTGATGTTCAAAACGGAAAGGATTATCTTAAAACCGTAAAAAAACAATATAAGCTCGTGGGAATTCTTGCAGATAAAAAGAGCAATATCGAGTACCGGTACAGCGGCACAGATGATTACGAAAAATTAATTCCCGGCTTTTTTGTTGCAGATAATACGAGGGTAGAAGCAGGCGGAAAAGAGAAGCTCACCGCATATATAATGGCTGATTTTTCGGAACCTGCAAAAGAACTGAACTTTATAGAGTTTTTGGAAGGTTTATCGTCTGAATATGACTTTAACTGTGTAAATAATTCGATATATATGTTAGGCTCCTTTGACGATTTATTTACGGGCGGAGACTATTTCTTTTTAGTAATACTTGTACTTGTATTTGCCTCTTGTGTTGCAATAGTAAATGCGTTTAACACAAATCTTAAAGAGCGAAAAGGTCAAATCGGTCTTCTTCGTGCGGTGGGTACAACCAGAAAGCAGATTATCAAGATTTTCGGCAGAGAAGCATTTATTATCACTTTAATATGCGTACCCGTGAGTATTTTGCTTTCTTACGGAATAGTCCGCATTTTACTTAGTGTTATCGCTGAAGAAGCTGTAATGACAAAAAGTATATGGGCGTTGCCTGTTTCTGCGGCTTTAAATATAGCGGTTGTAATGCTGTCGGCGCTTATACCTCTTTACAATGCCTCAAAAATTACTCCTATGCAGGCAATAAGAAATATAAGCAACACAAGAAAGATTAAAACTAAAAAGATAAAAACAAAAATGCAATATGACGCCCCAAGCCATATTGCAAAAAGAAATTTAAAATTTTATAATTCAAGCCGTGTTGCCGTAAGTGTTATGCTTGCTTCTACAATAATATTTTCTTGCTTCGGTTTTTCTGTAATCAAACATATGAAAGAGAATATTTATACAATCCCGTACGATTACATTATTCATACTACGGATATGCCCGAGATTGAAAAGCAAAATATCGCCGAAATGCCTTATTTTTCAGAGGTAACAGGCAGAAAGGGAATAAATATCATTGCAGAGTATGATAAAATTGACGATTTTTTCAGAGTTATAAATATGGATGCCTTTATTTCATACGAAGAAGAGATGCCATCGACTGCCGAGCTTAAAGAAATAATAAGAAACGGAGATACGGTTAAAGGTTATAACGAAAGAAAAAAAGAATTGGGTATAAAAAATGAATTTGTTGATACGGATTTAATCGCGTTTGAAAAAGACGACCTTGAAAAATTAAATAATGCTGTTTATGACGGCAAGGTTAATTTGTCAAAATTGGATTCGGGAGAAGAAGTTTTGCTTGTTGTACCCCAAAAGGCAGAGCTGATGGCTTATTCCTATAACAACGGAAGCGGTTATACCGTTCACTGTGATGATAAAGTCGGAAAAAAAGAAGCTCGCCTTAAATCAATGTTAACTGCCGAAAGCTCGTACAAGGTGGGAGATACCGTTACTATCGGCGCCACTGAAGAAGTATTTGACGCAAAAAGCGATACATACATTACTAAGGCAGAAAACCGTAAAGATGTTAAAATAGGAGCGATTATCAGACCTAATGACGCCAATAATTTTGTTGATGGCGTATACAGTTCTTTTTGTGTGATTACATCGAAAAACGGTATGGAAAACTTCAAAAAAGGCGTAGGCTATGATGCTCTGTATATTAACTGTATTGATGAAATTGATGATGAAAAGGATTTAGAAATTACAGAAGAATTGGGAGTATATTCTCAAAAGTATGACGCTTATGTAGAGTCGAACTACTCAAATAATAAATTCTGGCTCGAGCAGTATTATGCCGCTTTAACCGCAATGATTTCAATAATTATTATTTGCTTTGTTATTTGCGCAAGTGTAATAAATAACTCCATTTCTGCCCGCATCCGTGAAAATAAAAGAATTATAGGCACATTGAGGGCGGTTGGCGCATCACAAAGCGATTTAACAAAATCATATATTATTCAGATGCTTTCAATGTTCGGTTGCGGTGTAGTGACAGGCTACGCAGTTTACCTTGCAGGATTTTTAATACTAAAGGCAGTAATGAAATTATATGCTAATTCAGAAATTGTTTTAACATTTAACCCGTGGATTACTTTAGGTATGACTGTTTTACTGTTTTTAGTTTGCTCCGTTAACCTGTGGGCAAAAGTCCGCAAAGAAACAAAGAACAGCATTGTTGAAAATATCAGGGAGTTATAATATGAAAAAAATAATTACACTAATTCTTATAACTGTTTTGTGCTTTAGCTTTAGTGTTTGTGCCTTTGCAAAAGAAGAGCCCGCAGGTGACACTAAAGAAGTTACAACCCAAAAAACAGAAACTAAAAAACCTTTTGAAAAAGAAGAGCCGGAAGCTGCAGAAGTAGTTGAAACTACTCAGGACGGTTCTGCTCCAAGGCTTATGGTTACAGATTTTAAGGTTGAAGGCGGCAGTATAAAGCCAAACGAAACCGCAAAGGTTACGGTTACACTTAAAAACTACAGTAAAACAAAATCTTTAAGAAATGTTAAACTGACTTTAAGTGATGACAGCGGAGATATTAAACCTGTAGGCACAGGCAATAAATATGTAGATTATATCGGCACCGATACCGCTTACAAATGGGAATTTGAGCTTACCGCCTCTGCTACTGCCGTTATAGGCGAACATAATTTAATAATTTCAAGCGTTTATGAGGACAGGTACTACAATTCATATACTGAAAGCGATGTTATCCGCATAAATGTTGAACAAACCGTAGGGCTTGATTTCAGCGGAGTAACTCTCCCTAAAAACGCTTACACAGACGATACTGTTACCATGGAGATTGCTTTGCTTAATACAGGCAAAAGCAATATACGAAACTGCAAAATTGATTTTGATATTAAAGGATTGGAAAGCGGCGGCACTACATACATAGGCGAAATTGAGGCAGGCGGTAAGAGTACGGCAAACGCTAATCTCAGGACGGGCAATAAGACAGGTGATTTTGAGGGTACTGTTACTTTCACTTATGAAGATGAATTCGGAAGAACCTATGAGAAAAAAGCAAATGTTTCTACTAAATTAAAGGAGAAGCCGAAAGATGTTGAAGAAGCTGAAGAACAAACTTCAAAATACCCTCTGTGGTGGGTATTTTGCCTTATGGGTTTTGTTCTCGGCGGCGGAATAGGCTCCGCTGTACCGATTATTATTTACAAAAATAAAGAACGCAAAATTGACGAAATGAGATTATAAACAAATGTTGCACGGCTTACGGAATAAACCGTAAGCCGTAAGTGTTTTTATTCTCCGATAGTAGTTAAAATTATGTTTATTTCAGTAAACACATTCAATGGCAGATTCGGGCAAATGTTTATAAACTGCAGCAAGAGATATTAAATCATTAAATTCATTGGTGTATTCGTGTAGCCGCATAAAGTTCCTCCATTTTAGGATGTTTATATGTTGATAGAGAAGATAGATGTTTACTTAAATTATTTTGTACATTATAGTAATTTAAAATTTCTCTCATAAATGATATAGTAGATTTTTTGTATTTCTTCACAGATATAATTTTTTCAAAGGCTTCGCCATTGAACGATTCAGAAAATTCTTTTGTGAATTTTAAAAATGCAGAATAGTTAATATCTTGAATTTTATCAAAATTTTGAAGAACATCTAAACTGTGAATTATGTTTGTTATTTCCTTTGAAAATTCAAGCGGCATTTGATACACCGTAATATTTCTTACAGACTTTTCACCGCCGTCAATTACAGAAGAGAAAACAGTTATTGCTTTTGATATTTGAGTGGTTAGATTTAACTCATTGTATAAAGAGTAACCAACTACCGTACCCGTTTTATTTTTAGTAAATGCAGAAACTATTTCTTTTTCTGATGGTGGTATTATGCCGTATTTGGTTTTTTTAGGTAAATGATATGTGCCTTTGGCAATTTTAACGAGTTCACCTGATTCGCACATTCTTTGTAAGGTTTTATAGTATGCCGCCTCAGTAATATATTGGGACAATTCCTCACGATAAAGCTTGCCGGCTATAATCAACTCGTTTTCATTATAAACCGATAAGGCGCTCTTTACAATCGAATTGTTTTTCATATTTTGCACCGCCTTTCATAGTTTTCTGCTTACATTTGTTATTATACGCAATTTTTTAATATTGTCAAGTAAAATTAAAATTTACTTGACAATATAAATGCAGTTAATATAGATAATGTGCTGTGCGTAGCACGATTTTATGTAGACATTTAACTTTTATAATGGTATAATCAACATAACAAAAATTCTACAAATACCGAAAAGAGGTAAATATGAAATACGAAAATAACTGGGACTCATTAAATAAAAGACATGTACCCGATTGGTTTGAAGACGCAAAATTAGGCATTTTTATTCATTGGGGTTTATACAGCGTGCCGGCTTACGCGCCTAAAGGCAACTATGCCGAGTGGTACGGTTACCATTGCGATACTCCTAAAGATGATGAAATTAGTTTGCAGTATCGCAATTACCATAAAAAAACCTACGGCGAAGATTTTAAGTATGCGGATTTTGTTTCTATGTTTAAAGCAGAAGCCTTTGACGCAAAAGAATGGGTTGAGCTTTTCAGGGATGCGGGGGCTAAATATATAAATCTTGTATCTAAGCATCACGACGGTTTTTGTATGTATAAATCAGACTACGCATGGAACTGGAACAGTGTAGATGTCGGTCCTCACCGAGATTTTTGCAAAGAGCTTAAAGAGGCTTGCGAGGGAACGGATGTAAGGTTCGGCGTGTATCACTCAGTATATGAGTGGTTTCACCCCCTTTACCTTGAAAACCCCGAAAAGTATGCGGTAGAGCATTTAATACCAATGCTTAAAGAGCTTATAGAAAAATATCAGCCCAACACTCTTTTTACAGACGGCGAGTGGGAACATGAAAGCTCAGTTTGGCATAGCACCGATTTTTTGCAGTGGCTTTACAACGAGTCGTCTGTTAAAGATATAATTGTTCCAAACGACCGTTGGGGCAGTGAAACACGGGGCAGATTAGGCGGTAACTTAACTACCGAATACGGCATAACCTCTTCATTCGGTGCAGATGATGATAAAAATATTGATTTTGTTGACCGAGTTTCAGAAGAGTGCCGCGGTATAGGCGCGTCTTTCGGTATAAATAAATTTGAAACAGTAGATGATTACTTAAAACCACAAGAGTTAATTGAGCTTTTTGTTGATTTGTTAAGTAAAGGCAGTAATCTTTTATTGAATATCGGTCCTGCGGCAGACGGCAGAATACCCGTTATTATGGAGGAGCGTCTCCGTCAGCTCGGTAAATGGGTAAGGCTTAACAGCGAAGCCGTTTACGGTAGCCGTAAATACTGTATTTCTGCTACGGAAAATGTTAAATACACAAAAAGTAAAGACGGTAAAAGCATTTACGCGTTTTTACATAAATACCCATTCGGTGAAATCACTCTTAACGAAGTTGATTACAGCGAAAATATAACTGCCGAGCTTTTCGGCTATAACGGAAAAGTTGAAGCTTCAAACAATAACGGCAAAATAAAACTTAACTTCGGTTCAATTAACCCTGAAAGTATGTCAGGGGAGTATGTTTATGTTGTTAAGCTGTCGACTGATAAATAAGAATTTGCTTTTGTTTTGTAAAAGTTGAATATACAAAAATACAGTCATCATTCAGAGGAGATATTTTATGAAAAACATAAGTTTTCAAAGCGTAGATATAGACGGAGGCTTTTGGGCAAAAGAACAACAACTAATGCGAGATACTACGCTTATGTCTGTTTACAACAGATTCCGAGAAACCGGTCGCTTTTCTGCCCTTGACTGCACCTGGCAAGAGGGAGAGCCTGATATGCCGCATATATTTTGGGACTCCGATATTGCAAAGTGGCTGGAGGCCGCCGCATATTTAATATCTAAAAAGCCTGATAAAGCTATTGAAAGTATTATCGATGATTGTGTGGATAAAATGGTGCGGAATGCCGATGAAAACGGTTATTTCAACAGTCATTTTCTTGTAACGGATAAAGATAAGCGCTTTTATTACAGAAGCGAGCATGAGCTTTACTGTGCAGGCCACTTAACTGAGGCCGCCGTAGCTTACTATAACGCTACGGGAAAAGACAAGTTTCTGAAATTTATGTGCAGATATGTTGATTATATCTACAAGGTTTTTATTGTTGAGAAAAGCGCAAATTATGTTACACCGGGTCATCCTGAAATTGAGCTTGCTCTGGTAAAGCTGTATAATATAACGGGCAACAAAAAATATTTGGAGCTTTCTAAATATTTTATAGACGAACACGGCAAGCACGGTGAAACTGTCTGCAGGGATTTTAACGGGCTTTATAATCAGGACGAAATGCCGCTCCGTAACAGAACTACAGCAGAGGGACACTGCGTGCGCGCTCTTTACCTTATGTGCGGTGCCGCCGATATTGGTAAAATTTATGAAGATAAAGAACTTCTGGACGCTTGTAAGAGGGTGTTTCAAAATATTGTTAATAAACGAATGTATATAACGGGCGGCGTTGGGTCAACACATATAGGCGAAGCCTTTACAGTGGATTACGATTTACCTAACCGTACCGCCTATGCCGAAACCTGCGGAGCAATATCCCTCGCTATGTTTTGCGGCAGAATGCAGACTGTAGAGGCAGACTCCTGTTATGCCGATACTGTAGAAAGAGTAATATATAACGGTATGCTTTCGGGAATTTCTCTTGACGGAAAATCGTTCTTTTATGAAAATCCTTTAGAGGTAGTGCCTCAGTTTAACAATGTAAACAAATCTACAAATCATAAAGAGCGTTACCCTATAACTCAGCGTTTAGAGTTTTTTGACTGTTCTTGCTGTCCGCCTAATGTTGTGCGTTTTATTTCAAGCTTAGGGGATTATATTTATTCCTGTGATGAAAATACGGTGTATGTTCAACAGTATATGAATTCAAAAGCCGAGTTTGACGGTATGACAATAAAACAAAGTACAGAATACCCTAAAAACGGCAAAATTACTATAATCGGCAATATAAACGGTAAAGCTCTTTCTGTAAGAATACCCGGTTGGTGCAAAAGCTTTAAGATTTCAAGTGAATACCAAATTAAAAACGGTTATGCTTATATTAAAACAAAGGGTAATTTCAGTGTAAATATTGATTTTGATATGCCGGTCAGGTTTGTAAGGGCAAATAATAAAGTATATGCCTCAGCCGGAAAAATTGCCGTTGTGCGCGGACCTGTTGTTTACTGTGCCGAGGGCGTAGATAACGGCAAGGATATAGCAAGCATTTTGATAGATACAAAGTCGGAAATTTCATTAGTTGAAAGCGATTTTAATTTGCCTGTTATAAAGACTGCAGGCTATAAAATTCCCGACAGCACAGAGCTTTACCAAGATGACAGAGATGATTTAGAAAAAGTTCCGCTTACACTTATACCGTATTTTGCCTTTGCAAACAGAGGCGAAAGTGAAATGCAGGTGTGGATGGGAAGGTTCAGCCGATAAATTTATAAAAAAAAGAATACACAAGCATTTTATATGCTTGAAAAATTACAGGATCATCAGAAAAGTTAAAAGAGGGGCTTTAAAAAACGAAAATTTTTTAAAGCCCCTCTGTGATGTTATATTTTGTTTTATCAATAAAGACCGAACAGACGGAGGAATTTTTGCCATAAAGTTAACTCTTCTGCTGTGGCATTAGTACTTACCTCTGCTGTGTCAGCTTTTATTCTGTCTGTTTGTATAACAAACTGTACGGATTTAACATTGGTATTCTTTTTGCTGATATATGAAACAACCTCGCTGTTCTTTCCGGTAATACTTTCAATCATTTCGTCAATTTTGTCAGAAATCTGTCGGTCCATACCGTCTGTTTCGGAACGCATTTCAGCAGTTGCGTCTTTCATTTCTTTAGTGCCGTCACAAAGTTCTTCAATTCCGCCGATAAGCTCCCCAACTCCGATTGTGAGTTGTCCGCTTCCGTCTTTAAGTGCATCTGTGCCGTCATAAAATCCTGCTATTCCGCTCACTAACTCGCCCATTTTGATATAAAGCTCGTCAGCTCCGTTCTTCAACTCATTGCTGCCGTTAAGAAGCTCGCCTGTACCGGTGGATATATGTGTATAGCCTGCAACAATTTCGGCAACACCGTTTGTATACTCATTGATGCCGGAATCGAGTTTTGTATATTCTGTAACAAGGGTGTTAATAGAGGTTTTTAATGCGGTTATATTAACGAGCAAACCCTGAACCTGCTCTGCAAGTTCATTGATGCCGGCATCAAGAGTATCATAGCTTGTTTTAAGGTCATTTACGCCGTCTGAAATTTCGGAAATTCCTCCGTTGATTTGCGTCAGATAGGCGTCTATGCCGTTAATTGCGGCGCTGTTTCCCTGTAACAGCGTTACAATTTTTTGCAATTGCTCTGCAGAGGCCCTGAGCTGTGCAATTTGTGCTGCGTCTCCGCCGATTTGTTCAAGATAAGTTATTTGGCTGTTCAGGGTGGAGATTTGTGCAGTTAAAGTTTCAATTGTTTGTGCATTTGTGCTTTGAAGAGTATCAATATTTAAACCGTTAGAACTCATAGCCGATTTATATGCATTAAAGCCTACACTGCTTTTTAGAGAGTTTATACCCTGCGATAAAGTATCAATTCCTGCTTTAATTTGCGAAGAGCCCGAAACTAATTCTTCTATTTGCTCTGCAGATGCAGAAACAGATGAAAGTTCAGTTTGAATAGTAACAAGAGCATTTTTTATTTGGGCAGAACCTGTGGTAAGTTCGTAAGATTTTTCGTTTAATTCTGCAAGACCGGACTGAACAAGTGTAACGCCGCTGTTTAAAGATTTAACGCCGTTATTTAAGTCAGAAGCACCGTTTTTCAATTCTTTAGTACCGCTGTTTTGTATAGCAAATCCACCGTCTTTCAGATGAGCCGCTCCGCTGTGAAGCTCACAGACGCCGTTAACCAATTCGTTTACACCTGTCTGCAAATCGTTCGTTGCCGCATTATGAAGTTCTGTTGAACCGTTTTTAAGTTCCTCTGCACCGCTGTCAAGTTTTGAAACGGCATCAAGCAGTTTTGTAACTTTATCCGTAATTTCTGCATCGTCAACATCAATACTCATAGAGAGTGGAACGCCGTTAACAGAAACACCGTCCATTTCAAAATCTGTTACATCGGCAGTAATAAAAGTATCTATTCCCTTACCCGGAAGAATTGTGTACGAAATTTGCTTTTTACTTCCTACATTTGCAAGCGTGGCGTCAGGAGATGTTATATTACTGCATTTTTCGGTATCAAGAGTAAAAGATGCCTGTAAAGCGTAATTGTCAAAAAAATCTCCCGTGTAAGCTTGGTTTTCTGTTATTTTAAATTCAATCTTAAACCGCCCGCTTTTTCCTGCAACTTCATTTGCAGAATATTCTTTGCCGTCAATAAAGTATTTTATAGAAATATTCCAAGGAATTTCCTTGTTTGTCATATTGCCTTTGTAATATACTCTGTCCGCAGAAGAAGAGAAAGTAACTGTATCTTTATTTTGTGTAATTTTATCGGTAGTGTTAAGAAGCTCCACTGAGGAATAATTTCCGTAATCCGTAATGTCTCCGCCGCCGAAAATGTTTACGGCATAAATTTCTTTTACCGAGCCGTCAGCGCCAAGGGTTATATAAATAACCTCTTCTTTTTCAGAAGGTGTGCCCATAGCAAATGCCGGAGTGACCATACTAAAAAGTAAAAGAGTTGATAAAACTACCGCCGTTATTCTTTTTACCGGTTTTGTTTTTGTATATTCCGGTGTATACTTCTTAATGAGTTTCATTAGATTTTTTCTCCTTTCGAGGTTTATAAAAATTAATATTTAAGGTTGTGTGTTCAATAACTGCGTCAAACATATAAAGAAGTCCCGGAAGCACAAAAAATACGCTTATCATAGAGAGAATCGTGCCTCTGCCTATAAAAAGTCCAAGCTGAGATAAAATTCCGTGCGAAGAAATTTTATAAAGCAAAAAACCGACTACAGACAGCACCGTACCTGAAGTTAAAACAGAAGATGAAACAGTAGATATTGTTTCGATAACTGCGGCTTTTTTAGGCATAGTTGCTCTGTATTCTTTATACCTGTCAGTAAAGAGAATCGCATAGTCCACTGTAGCGCCCAGTTGTACCGATGATACAATCAGGTAGGCGATATAGTGAACGGTTGCACCCCAAAAATACGGGAACCCCATATTTATCCAAATAGCCGCCTCAATAGTAAATACTAAAACAATAGGCAAGGAAACAGATTTCATACTAAGAAGCAGTACGACAAAAACCGCCGCAATTGCAATCAGGTTTACCTTTAATGTATCTGCCGTTATTGTATCCATCAGGTCGTATGTTGAAACGCCCTCTCCGGCAAGGTAATATGTGTCGGGATAATATTTTTTCGCCGCGGACCGTATTTTTTCTACTAAATCAAATGTTGCTTTGCCCTCGTAATCCGCATCAACAGACAATACAAATCGGTTATAGTTTTCCGATACAAGCTGCGAAAGCGTATCTTCATCTAAATATTCTTTAGGAATTTCCGCACCTACAGTATCCACATAAGAAAGTACGCTTGTTATCTCAGGTATTTCGTGCAGTGCGTTCGATAATTTTTGCTCTGCGTCTACATCACCGTTCGGAACTATAACAACATAGGTATCATTTTTTCCGAATACCGATTCTATGGACTCTATATCCTGACCTAATTTAGTGTCCGTTCCGTAAATACGAGATGAACCGTAATAATAGGAATTAGAGTTAGAAGCAAGGAAGAACGGTACAACCATAATTATAAATATAAGTACCATAGGTATCATAGTCTTATTGATAAATTTGCCAAAGCCCTTGAAGGATGGAAGAAAGCTTTTATGGCGTGACTTCTCAATCAAAGGGTAAACAGTCAAAATTAAAGCAGGCATAAATACAAATACGGTAATAAGACTTAAGGCTACTCCTTTTGCAAGGGCGAGACCTAAATCAGGGCCTATTCCGAAACGCATAAATACCAATGCTAAGAAGCCGATTACTGTGGTTAGTCCGCTGGAGAAAATGGAAGATGTCGATTTACAAAGAGCGTCTGCCATTGCGCCTTTTCTGTCGGAGTTAAGCCTGAGACATTCTTCGTATCTGTGAAGCAAAAATACCGAGTAGTCAAGGGATACTGCAAGCTGCAAAACAGCGCCTGCCGCATTGGTAACAAAAGATATTTCACCGAAAATAAGGTTAGAGCCGCTATTTATCATAATGGCAACACCTAACCCTCCAAGAACTACAAAGGGCTCTGCCCAAGAGGTTGTTGTAATAAGCAGAATTGCCAGTACGGCCGCAATTGCAAAAATTGTAAGCAGTGTAATTTCGTGTACAGTTCCGTTAGTAGCTATGGCAGTAGATACTGCGTCACCGCTCATTGCATTATTTTCACCGATAATTTCGCGTATTCTTTCTACTGTGTCAACACGGTCTGCCTCATCAATCGTAACGGTAAAAAGTGCGTTTTTATTTTTGTAATAGTTTTCTACGGTATCCTTATCGGCAAGCTCCAGCGGCTCACAGATGTTAATACTATCGTCAAGCCAAAGAACCTCGTCAATACCTTCGCAGTTTTCAAGTTGTTCTTTATATTCCAGAGCTTCGGCTATAGAAACATTTTTTACCATAACGCGTGCATTGGGAATACCGCCGCTGAATTCTTTATCCATCAAATCAAGCGCCGCGGTCGAAGGGCTGTCGTCCGGCAGATAATCCTTCATATCGTAGTTAACTTCAACCAAATTTTTAGAAATTGCTCCGGCAATTGTTAAAATGAGAAAAAGTATAATTATCTTTTTGGAGTTATTTACAACCCAAGAATAAAACTTTCGCATTAAATATGTCTCCTTTACGGTCGGCAAGGTGTTCCGGTAATTTTAAGAATATGTCGGTCATCAATAATAGACAGTGTAAGACTGTCGGGGGTTATTTTGCCGATTGCTTCATAACTTATCGTTCTCACTAAGGTAATGATTTTACCGATTATTTTGCAGTTCCCCTCAGAATCAATCGTTCCCTCAAATGGTTCGCTGTGCTTAAAAATATCAAGGTATCCGCTGACTTTATCTAAATCGCAACAAACGGTCATACGACCCTGCCGTATACCGATGGGCGTTCTCATGTGTATATCGTAAGATACTGATTTTAATTCGTCCATTTTTAGCCTTCCTTTCTTTCAACTATGGGTAACTAATTCGTTTTTATGATATTGTATACTCGGTTTCAATCAAATAAAACGGTCAATTATATATAATCTGTGAGATATAGGACAATTTAAGATTGATTGGGTAATAACCGATAAGTATTAACCTAATCAACCGTAACATACCGGTCATTTACTAAGCCTTTGACCGTTGTATTTCTTTTGGGACAGGTGTATAATAAAACAGATGATTTTTTACGAGGTGAATATAAATGACAAATGAAGAATTGTCCTTAAAAACAAAAAAATCGCTTGCAGCTGCCTTAAAGAAAGCCATGGCCAAAAAGATGCTTTCTAAGATTTCAATAGCCGAGTTATGTGAAACATGCAATATTAACAGAAAAACTTTTTACTATCATTTTGCAGATATTTACGCATTGCTGAAATGGATGTTTGAAGAAGAGGCAATTGATGTTGTTAAACAATTTGATATGATTGTTAATACAGAAGACGCGTTCCGCTTTATAATGGACTATGTGGAAAATAATAAACACATTATAAACTGCGCCTGTGATTCTATGGGATATGAGCAATTAAAGCGTTTCTTTTTTACGGATCTTAACGGCTTGATGATAAATGTAATTAAGAACGGCGAGAATAATTTGGGAATATCTATAGATGAGCCGTTTAGAGAATATTTGGCAAAATTTTATACTGAAGCTTCGGCAGGTCTGTTAATTGACTGGGTAAAAAACAGAAATTCTCAGGATAGAGAACAAGTTTTAAAAAATATTTTGCTGATTTACCGCGTATCTATACCGGGAATTTTAAAAGCCCGTGCAGAACAAATTCAAAAGTGAAAAAAACACGCCCCTGCTTTTGCCTTTATTTCGGACAACAAAAAGCAGGGGTAATTCACATACAAAGTTCGACCGTATCCTCGGTAAGGTTTTGGAGCTTATTAGGTTTTATGCAGGTAATTAAAAAAATAACCGGAAGGTTTAACACCTTCCGGTTACACATTACCGTTTGTTCTTAATTAAAACTAAGGTTATATATATGAGGAAATTATTTTATTAATTAACGGCACTGTTGATAATAGAAAGAAGAACACTTACATAGTCAAGAATAACTACGATAAAATGGTAGTCGCCAAGTGCTGTAAGGTACTGTGCAGTATTTGGAGCGTCTGCAACAAGAACTGTACCGCAGTCAGGGCATACACAAGATTTTGTACCGTTTCTGAGGAATGTTGCATCTTCATTATAGGTCCACTCATCAACCTCGCCTGCTTCAGTGTCCGGATATAAATTTGGGAAGGAGTGAGGTTGTGCGTCTTTTGTTTCGCCGCAGCCTTCACAAACTATTGCATGATAGCCGGTGTTAGATGCAGAAACTTTATTTGTTGTGATATTTACATATCCCTCTGACCATTGATGAGAAACCTGAACAGGAAGTGCAGAAATCTTGTAGCCTGCAATAAATGTAGCAACGGATGTTACATCGGTAGTTAATTTTTCATTCTTAGACGGAACTGTTGTGAACATATTTGTTGCGTTACCGCCGTAAGTGATAGTGCCTGCTTCGCCGTTTGACAATGTTGCGTTAACCGAAACACCTTCCAGGTCAAAGTATTCGGCATCTGTATATTTGTCTTTTGTAGGCATTGTATTAACCGTAACACTTGAAACATAAGGGAAATCTTTGTTTTTAGTGTCAACAGACGGTGTGAATTCAAGTGTTGTAGGAATCGGCACACCTTCTATAAAGCCGTCAATAAGTGAGTTGCCTGTTGATGGCGGCAAGCTGAAACCGTCAACTTTAACAACCATATCTAAATCGCCAAATGCTTTAGTTGATTCAAATACTGCCTTATATTTAACTGTAATTGAAACATTTTCAACTCCATAGAACTGTCTTTCTGCAGCATCTTCGTCTTTATAGTCCTCCGGTAAATCACCGTTTTTTATAGCATCTTTAATTTCTTTTGTTCTGGCAAGCTCTGTAAACATCTCTTCAAAGGCGGCTCTTTCAGCTTCATCCTCTGAGAGGTAATTGTAGTTGTAAGGAGATTTGGTACAATATGCTGAAATCTCTGTAACAACTAATTCGTGAGCTGTTGACTCACCGTCAAGAGCAGCTATTTTAGATTCATCTGCAGATATGCTGTATCCGAAAAGTTTGGGATTAAAAGTGATTGCGCTTGAATAGTTATATGATTTCAAAGCAGATTCTTCATAGGTTATGCCTTCATCAGCAGAAACATTTATACAGAGTGCTGAAAAAAGCATTGCGGCTACAAGAACTACTGAAAGTATTTTTTTAATTTTCATCAGCTTCTGCCTCCTTACTTAATACTTAAAAGTGCGTTTACAAGAGAAACTACAATCTTATAGAAATAATCGAGTATCTGGAGCTCGGTATCTGTCCAAGGGAAACCGTTCATTATTTCGCCGCCGAAACCGTCAGAGTTTTTGATTTGGCGGGTAACAGGATTGCCGCAAACATCACATTTGCCGGTTTCTGTCTGATATTTTAAAAGTCCTTGGTCATCGTTGGGTACCCAGTTTGTAACATGGTCCGCACAAGACTCTTTATCAAGGAATTTAGCACAGCCCTTGCAGTAGTGACCGTGGTAATAACCCTCGCAGTCGTAAACGGTAGTATCAACATCGTGACCTACGGTAACTGTTACATCGCCCACATAAGCGTTTTGATAATAAACCTTAATAACCTGAGTTGATGTAGCGCCTGAAGCATAAACTTCACCTTCAACGACTTCGCTTGTGTCTACCGAAAGAAATTCGTTAAGAGCAGGTGAGAAACGAAAATCCGCATTGTCGGGAGTGTAGTAAACATCGCCTACTCCATCGTTAATTGCAAGACCCTGAGGGTTAAAAAACTCTGAGTCTTTGTAAACTGTTTTGATAGGGTTACTAACGATAGTTACGCTACCCGCCGCAAAGGCACATAAGCTAAATGAAGCTACAAGCATAACAACTGTTAATAACACAGCCAGTGCTTTTTTCATTTTCATAATAATTTCCTCCAAATATTACTATTATATGTAAGAGCATTATAACACAGAATTTGTCAAATGTAAATACAAAACTTAAAGATAAAACAATACAAAAACTTAAGAAAATATTATATATATTGTATAGTTTTTCGTTCATAGTCAGACACAGGCCGGAATTCTGTTGAAAAACATAAATTGTATTATTGACTGTAACCGTTTACACATACTGTAATAGGTTGCAAGGCTTAACGGTCAAGTATATTACGGCAGTGGCTGAAACTGCTTAAGCAAAAGTGATGGTATATTTGTTGCAGGAGATTGCCGAAAGAAACATCAAAAGGATTGCTGCCGCAACCTCTGACGGCGCTGTTTACGCCGTTGCTGCGTGCAGATATATCGACAATATAAACTAATTTTTTAATATTTTGTAAAAAAGGTGATAAGGTATTGTACTTTAGCGCCTTTTTTGTTAAAATAAATACTATATGTGGTAAAAAACAAAGCATAATTTGTCAATAGGTGGTGTTTTTGTGATAAATGTAGGCGATGAAGAATTTGTTGATGTTGAGTCATTTGCAGAGGGGCTTAGCGAAACACATCCCGATAGAAAGCGAAAACTTGAAATAAAAGAAGAAAAGGAAGCGTTAAAGTATCAAAAATTAGCAGAAAAAGAGCAAAAGAAAACTCAGAAAGAACTGAAAAAACACTCAGCGGAAGAGTTTGAAAATACATCAGAAGCTACCGAAGCTTCAGTTCAGAATTCTGTTGCGGGAAAACCGACTAAAGAGGAGCTTAAAGAAAAATTTGAAACAGTATCCCTTGATGTGGCTTTGCCTGAAGAATATGACTTGGATTATATAGAGTCGGTTGATACAGAGAAAGAAACAGAAGAGTTGCATGAGAAAAATTCAAAAAAGAAAAGAAAGAAAAAGAGTAAAGAAAACAAGCTGAATAAAGGCGTTTTGGCATTGCTTATACTTTCTGTTTGTATTTTGCTGGGTGTGTCGGGTTATGTAACAGTTGTTTTCGGCAATATTCCGTTTGTAACGAAATGGCGCAATATCTGGATAGAAACTGCTATGACAACCGACCAACACAAATGGTTAGCAACAAGCTTTTTCCCCGAATGGCTTATTGATGAGGTTATGAGCAAGCAGGTTGATATTAAGGACATCAGCGTTACTGATTTAAACGGTGCAAAAGACGATGATATTTTAGGTCAAAAAAATCTTGTAGTAGGCGAAAAAGACAGTCACGGCAATGTGGTTTATGCAAACGATATTGAAGAGGGCATAGTTATTCTTGAAGTTCAGTCTTCAAATTATAAGGGTAAGCTTGTTCTTATTGACGATTCTTCAAGGGTATTTATAAGTGCTACCGATTACAAAGGCTCCCGCGGCGAATTTATTTGCGATTATCTTGAAAAAGAAAATGCTGTTATCGGTGTAAACGCGTCAGGCTTTAATGACCCGGGCGGAGTAGGTATGGGCGGCACGGTTACAGGTCAATGCGTAGCCCAAGGTGAATATTGGGGCACATACAACTCTATGTATACATTAGTGGGTCTTGACACTAACGACAGACTTGTAGTAGGCGGTATTGATAATTGGGAAAATTACAATATCCGTGACGGATTCCAATACAGACCTTCTCTTATTATAGACGGCGTTAAGGTTGTAGAAGATTCGGCAGGCTGGGGACTTCAACCCCGTACAGTTGTCGGTCAGGCTGAAAACGGCGTATTTATGTTTTTGGTAATGGACGGCAGACAAGTAGGCTACTCATTGGGCGCTACTATGGAAGACTGTGCCGATATTCTTTTGGAATACGGGGCAGTTACGGCAGGCGCGTGTGACGGAGGTTCTTCATCTGTTATAGGCTACAAGGGTGAAATAATAAACAAACCGTCTACCAATATGCCCACCGGCAGATATTTACCGAATGCATGGTTAGTGAGAAGTAAATCGGCAGAATGATTTACTCAATGTAACAAACAGAAAAACAGAGAGCAGTTCAAAAAAACGAGCTACTCTCTGTTTTTAATTATTAAAAATAAAGCCTACATACTTTCAGGTGCTTGGATTTTGAGCATTGAAAGTACATTTTTAAGTGTATTTCTGACACAAATACAAAGGTGAATTCTTGCTTGGCAAAGACCGTCATCTTCTACCATAACACGCTGTGCGTTGTAAAATCTGTGGAATTTTGTAGCAAGGTCTGTTGCATAGTGCGTAATTTTTGCCGGGTCGTAGGTGTTGGCCGCGTTTACAATAGTGCCGGTAAGTGAAGCAAGGTGAGCTATAAGGTCTGTTTCTTCTTCGCTGTCTAAAAGCATAAGTTCTTCTTTGGCAGGCACTCTGACTTTAACGCCGTCATTTTCAACCTTTCTCAGAATACTGCAAATTCTTGCGTGGGCGTATTGGCAATAGTAAACGGGATTCTGGTTAGACTGTTCAACCGCAAGGTCTAAGTCAAAGTCCATTGTGCTGCCCGCTTCTCTCATATTAAAGAGAAAACGAACTGCGTCAATAGGTACTTCATCAAGCAAATCAACAAGAGTAATTGCTTTACCTGTTCTTTTAGACATTTTAACAGGCTTGCCGTCTTTCATAAGGTTAACAAGCTGCATTAAAACAACATGAAGCCTGTCTCCGCTGATGCCTACAGCCTCCATTGCGCCCTTCATACGGGCAACATGGCCGTGGTGGTCCGCACCCCAAACATCAATAGCAGTGTCAAAACCGCGTGTTTCAAGCTTATTTCTGTGGTAAGCAATATCTGCCGCAAAATATGTTGGGTTGCCGTTTTGACGGATAAGAACATCGTCTTTAAGCTCAAGTTTATCAATGTATTCCTGTGATTTACCCTGGGCTTTAAGCATTTTAGTTTGTACATCGATGTTTTTGTACCAAAGAGCGCCGTCTTTTTCGTAGGTGTAACCGTTTTCGGTAAGCTTCTCAATGGTTTCTTTAATCATACCGCCATCGTGAAGAACATGCTCTAAAAACCATGTATCGTAATCAATTCTGTATTTTTTCATTGCAGATTTCATCGTAGCAATGTTTTTGGGAAGACCGTACTCAACAAGAGCTTTTCTTCTTTCTTCTGCAGAAACATTCAATAAATCCGCGCCGTGCTCATCAATATAGCTTTGAGCAAGAACCCTAATATCGTCACCGTGGTAACTGTCTTCAGGGAGTTCGATAGAGTTTTCGCCGTTGAGAATTTGTTGGTAACGAACATCAAGTGAAAGGCCGAACTTGTCTATCTGATTACCTGCATCGTTTACATAAAATTCTCTTTCAACATAGTAGCCTGCCCATTCGAGTACCGCCGCAAGGCAGTCGCCCAAAGCACCGCCGCGGGCATTTCCCATGTGCATAGGTCCCGTAGGGTTTGCAGAAACAAATTCTACATTGATTTTTTTGCCTTTGCCGAAATCGCTTTTACCGTAATCGTTACCGCATTTTTCAATATCTAAAAGAATGTCTGCATAAAACTCGGGTTTTAAAAAGAAGTTAATAAAACCGGGGCCTGCAATTTCACAGGATTTAAAATAAGTGTCACTAAGCTCTATTTTTTCTAAAATGCAGTCAGCAATTTTTCTGGGAGGCATTCTGAGAGCTTTTGACATCATAAATGCCGCATTTGCAGAGTAATCGCCGTTGCTTTTATCGGCAGGGATTTCTGTTTTAAACGCAGGAATATCTGCCTCTGTAAAAGTTCCGTCTGCAATATTGGCTTTTATTGCACTTGTAACAGAAGAAATTATTTGCTCCTCTGCAATTTTTACGAGTTTTGACATATTATATCTCCTAAACTGTTTTAATATCTAACTGTAAAAGATTTTCTCCCAAAATTTCACCGCCGCTTAAAAGGATATATTCTAAATGAATTTTACCGCCGTTTTCGGTAATGGGAGAGTCTACCTTTTTAGCTATTATTTCCATATCCATTGTGCCGTAAGGTGTTTTGTAGGTACAATTATGGGATTTATTCTCTTCAATTAAAAACGAGGTTTCATAAAGCCCCACTCTTTTAAGCTCTACAAAATGCCGGTTTTTAATATGTAAAACTGATTTACTTCTACCCATTTGGCTGTCAGGCTCGGTGTAGCTTATTATGTACCCGTTTTCACATTTTTCCATAAAGCCTTTTGCCTGCAAAGAGGTTTTATCTTTTTCGCCGTTTTGGGTAGTTTCGCCTGAGAATGTAATAATTACCTTTGTTCTCATTTCATTCTGCTTTCTGCATATTCTACAAGTTTGTCTATAAGCTCAGAGTAAGAAATACCAACCTGACCGAATAATTTTGCAAACATAGAAATTGATGTAAATCCGGGTAAAGTGTTAATTTCGTTAAGATACGGCTTGCCGTCTGCTAAGAAGAAATCTACTCTCGAAAGACCCGTACAGCCTAAAGCCTTATATGCTTTTATTGCTTCATTGCGGACTGCTTCGCTTTGCTCTTCGGTTAATTCGGCAGGGATTGCAAGCCGTGTTGCGGAAGAACTGCTGTATTTTGCGTCAAAGTCATAAAACTCAACGTCAGGTAAAATTTCACCTACGCAAGATGCAACAGGGGACTCGTTGCCCATAACCGCTACTTCGATTTCTCTGCCCACTAAAGTTTCTTCCAACACTGCTTTGTAATCGTTTTTAAAGGCTATTTCTAAAGCGGCTAAAAGTTCATTTCTGTTGTGAGCTTTTGAAATGCCCACTGAGGAGCCTGCATTTGCGGGTTTTACAAAAATAGGATAACCGAGTTTAGCCTCGACTTCGTCTAAATCAATCTCGTTGCTTTTATATTGAGAGTCTGTAAATGCTACCCATTTGGCACCGTTTATATGAGCATTATCTGCTACCATATTTGTAACTGCTTTATCCATACACATACCGCTTGCCAGAGGTGTACAGCCTACATAAGGGATAGCCGCTAGCTCAAATATGCCCTGAATTGTTCCGTCCTCGCCGTTTTTACCGTGAAGAACAGGGAATATAACATCAACTTTAATTTTTTTATAGCCGTTTTCTTCTAATAAAATAATAGATTTATCTGCTCTGTCGGGGGAGAGTACCGCAGGTACGGTACATCCGTTTTTGTGCCAGTTATCTGACTCAATATCTTCTATGGAGCCGTTGTAGTAATACCAACGGCCGTCTTCCGTGATACCTATTGTGTGAACAAAGTATTTTGTTTTATCAACATTTCTTAATACGGATGCAGTCGAACGAAGTGAAATTTTATATTCGCTTGAGCAACCGCCGAAAATAACAAGTAAATTCTTCATAAATTTCACCTACCGAATATATATAACAATACATTATATATAATAGCACAGTAGTTTATTAAATTCAATTATAAAATGTTATGATATATTGAGGGATTGAATGATGATTTTAATATATTATATATAATAGACTAAAAAGGCTGTAAACAACTTCCGTTTTTTACAGCCTTGAATTATATACTTAATTTTAATTATTTTGTAAATCTTATTTCACAAATATCATCACCGTAAGCAATGCGTTTGCCGATATTGAGCTTTCCGCCGAAGCTTTCCGCTATACCGCGGTCGCCGCACATTGCGTGGTCGCAAAGCTTTGCAATTTCTTCATCGGAACAGCCTTGCTTTTGCCATGCCTTTACAAGCGGGCAGTAGTGAAAATCAATATTCAAACGGTCATCGTCACAGTCTAAAATTTTCATTTCAAAAACCCATTGTGCAGGCAGACTGAAAAGAGCTTTTTTAAGTCCTTTAAAGCTTTGACCCCGTCCACCTTTTTCTACTAATTCTTTGCCCTGATAAAGACCGCATCTTTTAATAGCCGCAGGTGCGTAATCCGCAGAGTCCAAGCCTTTTTTCTCAGCCTCATCACATAAAAAATACATCCACAGGGCTCTGTGTTCAAGTTGCTCTCTTACGGCAACAATTATAGGATTTTTAATTTTGGGCTCGTTAACTATTTTGCTCATATCCAATACCCCTTATTTTATATTATCCATTTCGATTTGAAGATTTTTAAGGTCTTCTCTTATTGATATTTTTTGAGGACATTTTGTTTCACATATACCGCATCCAACGCAGTTAAAAGGCTTTTCTTCGTCTTTTGTATCAGCCCAACGCTTTTTAGCATTTTCGCTGTCCCCGTAAACGGCGTATTTGTTCCATTTATCAAAACAACCGGGAATATTTACACCTTTAGGGCACGGCATACAGTAACGGCAGTCGGTACACTGATTTCTCATTCGGCTGTTGAGAATATCTGCAACCTGTTTTACTGCATTTGCCTCTTTTTCGCTCAGCGGTTTGAAATCGGTAAATGTTTTCAGGTTATCTTCTACTTGTTCAAATGTAGACATACCGCTTAGAATAACTTTCACATTAGGGAGCGTGCCGCACCAGCGCATTGCCCATGAAGCGGTAGAAGCGTCAGGGTCAAGGTCTTTGAATACCTTTTCAACTTCATCAGGTAATTTAGCGAGAGTACCGCCTTTAACAGGTTCCATAACAATAACCGGAATACCCAGTCGCTCGGTGTCGTAATAGCCTTTCATACCGGCTTGTTCACGAATATCTATGTAGTTAAGCTGAAGCTGAATAAAATCCCATTTTCTGTAGTTGATAATTTTTTCAAATGCTTCATATTCATCGTGGAATGAAAGACCTAAATACTTGATTTTGCCTTTAGCTTTTAAACTGTCTAAAACATCAAGAACTTTTAAATCAAGTATTTTTTGAAAACGCTCGGCATCTACTGCGTGAATTAAATAAAAATCTATGTAGTCCATCTGCAGGCGTTCTAACTGCTCGTTGAAATACTTTTCAACATCTTCAGTTTTTTCACAAAGCCATATAGGAAGCTTTGTTGCAATGTAAAACGAACTTCTGTCATACTTTTTGAGCGCCTTGCCTACAAAAGGCTCGCTTTTGCCGTTAATATACGGATATGCCGTATCAAAATATTTAACACCGTGATTGTAAGCGTAATCTATAAGCTTTAATGACTCTTCTTCGTTTATATCGTCACCGATTTGCGGAAGACGCATACAACCGAAGCCTAAGAGCGAACTTTCCGCACCAATATTTTCAAATTTTCTTTTTTCCATAACTGTTTCCTCTATGAACTAACGGGACTGTAAAAAAATAATTTACGGTAATCTTTTTACAATCCCGATTTATTGCCGATTATTCTACACCAAAGTACTTAATTGCATTGTTGTATGAAATATCTTGTACAACGCAGCTTAAAAACTCAATATCATCGGGATATTTTCCCTCTTCAACAAGGTCGCCTATAAGCTCGCAAAGTATACGGCGGAAGTATTCGTGACGAGGGTATGAAAGAAAGCTTCTTGAGTCTGTAATCATACCTACAAATTTTGAAATAACTCCTAAATTCATAAGAGCCTGCATTTGCTGACGCATACCGTCGTAGTTGTCGTTGAACCACCAAGCAGAACCGAACTGTATTTTGCTTTGCGCTTCATCGCTTTGGAAGTTGCCCAGCATTGTGCCTAAAACATAATTATCTTTAGGGTTAAGTGTGAAAAGAATAGTTTTAGGAAGTTGATATTCTGTAAGCATTGCGTTAAGAAGTTTTGAAAGGTTAACTGCAATTTCATAATCTGCAACAGAGTCAAAGCCTGTATCAGGACCTAATTTGTTAAACATATTTGTGTTGTTGTTACGAAGAGCGCCGATGTGAACCTCCATACCCCAGCCGAGAGTTGCATATTCATTTGCAAGGAAGAGCATAAGCTCTGTTTTGTATTTATCAACCTCTTCTGTAGTAAGAGCGTTGCCGTTAAGGCGTTTTGTGAAAATTGCGTTAAGCTCATCTTCTGAGGCTCTGTTATAAGGTACATAAGTGAATGCGTGGTCACTTGCCCTGCAGCCCATTTCTGCAAAGAAATCAATTCTTGACTTGAATGCGGCTTTAAGCTCTGTAAAGGATTTTATCTCTTTGCCGTAAACACCCTCAAGAGTTTTTACCCAATCGCAGTATGCATCTGCTTCAACGGCAAGACCTTTATCGGGACGGAATGCGGGAAGGACTTTGCATTTAAAAGATTTATCTTCTGCAATAAGCTTGTGGTATTCTAATGTGTCTGCGGCGTCATCTGTTGTGCAGACATATTTAACATTTGATTTTTCAATAAGCTCTCTTGTGGTGAATCCGCCTTCTTTAATTTTTGCATTAGCCTTTTCCCAAATAGCGTCACATGTAACAGGAGAAAGAGGCTCGTAAATATCAAAATATCTTTGAAGCTCCAAGTGAGTCCAATGGTAGAGAGGGTTGCCTATAAGGTTTGGCATAGTCTCTGCCCAGGCTTTAAATTTTTCGTAGGGTGATTTATTACCGGTGATGTATTCTTCATTTACACCGCAGGAGCGCATAGCGCGCCATTTGTAATGGTCGCCTGCAAGCCAAAGGTAAGCAATATCGCTCGGCTCTTTGTTCTCGTAAATTTCTTTTGGCTGTAAGTGGCAGTGCCAGTCAAAAATCGGTGTTTTTTCACAAGCAGAATAAAGCTTTTTTGCTGTATCTGTTGTAAGAAGAAAATCCTTGTCCATAAATTTTCTCATTGTAGCATCTCCTGTTAAAGTTTAATTTTAAATACTAATTTATTTGCGAAATCAGAGTTTTCGCTTTTAATACAAGGTGCGTGGGCGTCCCCGGGAAAGAATACCGTAAAATATCCTTTTCTTAAAGCAATGTTTTGACCGTCAGGCGCGTTCATAAACGCAATATCTCCGCCGTCCTTGAAATCCTCTGTAATCAGACACTCGTCTTTAGGCGCCCAGCCGATATATTCTTCACCGTCTATCATAACCTGAACATCGGCATATTTTATGTGTGCTTCATATTTAATCTCTTTGCCTGCTTCAAGATTATAGGTATTTACATTGCACCATGCGTTGTCGCCGTCAATATCAATTCTGCCGCTTGGAAAAGGGTTATTTTGATATTCCTTAGTAACTTCGTAAACTTTTTCAAAGCCTTTTAAGTTATCAAAGTATAAAGGCATATTATCTATTTTGTCGTAAATCATCAGTCTGCCTCTCCCAACGATAACTTTCTTTCCTGTTTTTGCTCATCTGAAAGAGTAAAGTTGTAGCAAACCGTCCAGATAATCGCCAATACAAATAATACCGGAACAATCCAGAACAGTGTGGTTAATTCAAATTTATCTACCGTAAGAATTGAGTCGCCCAATAAACCGGCTATGAATGAATTGCCTAACATATTTGCCACGGAATAGGTGCCGTCAAGAATAGGATTTGCAACAGCGTCAAATGCAAGCTTGAATACTGCACAGAAGCCAAGGCCCCAAACCGATGTATAAATAACCTTTCGGTTGTCTTTGCAAAATATTGCAAAAATAGCCAAAACAAGCCCCGTAATCGCTAAAATTCCCATTACCGTAACAAGTGTAAGAAGCGGAGACATAAGACCTGAAAAGGCATCTCCGTCAATATTTGAGAATAAGTTATTGTCGCCTATTTCTCTGTAAGTTTGAATAATTGTGTTTAATGAGAAAGAATCGGCTACAGCAAAGGTTTGACCGTCTTTTAAAAGCTTTGTAATTACATCTAACAAATCGCTTGAAACATAGAAGTAAACGAATTTACCGAAATAAATAAGCGGAATAACAGCCAAGCCTAAAAGCGCCGCGCCTACTTTATAAACATATTTCATAAAAATCCACCTTTCTTATTTTTTCCAAGAAGAATTGAGTTGAACGGTTCTGTTAAATACAGGCTTTTCGGGTGTAGAGTCTTTATCTACACAGAAATAGCCGTTTCTCATAAATTGGAATGTGTCAAGAGCTTTTGCGTCCTTTAAGCTTTCTTCAATAAGACAGTCCTTCAGAACAATGAGTGATTCAGGATTTATGGCGTCTACAAACTCGTCATCAGATAAGCTTGCAGGGTCTTCAACATTAAAAAGACGGTCATAAAGCCGAACCTCTGCTTTAAAGGCTTCGGGGCCTGCCCATTGAATTGTACCTTTAACCTTTCTGCCGTCAGGTGAGTTTCCGCCTTTAGATGCGGGGTCGTAGGTGCAGTGAAGTGCTGTAACGCTGCCGTTTTCGTCTGTTTCGTAAGAATTACAGGTAATAAAGTATGCGCCTTTAAGGCGAACCTCGTTACCCGGATAAAGACGGAAATACTTTTTAACAGGCTCTATCATAAAGTCCGATTTTTCAACATAAATCTCTCTGCTGAATGTAACCGTATTTTTGCCCAGCTCCGGTTTATCGGGGTGAACATCAACCTCCAGAAGCTCTGTCTGACCCTCAGGGTAGTTATCTATAATAACTTTAAGCGGCTCTAAAACTGCCATTGCTCTCGGAGCGTCTGCGTTAAGGTCATCTCTTACGCAGGCTTCCAGAAGGCCGTAATCAACAACGCTGTAAGCCTTGGAAACTCCTGCTTTTTCAATAAATGTACGGATTGATTTTGCAGGATAGCCGCGGCGGCGCATACCGCAAATTGTAGCCATACGGGGATCGTCCCAACCGCTTACGAGGTTATCTGTTACAAGTTTTATATTTTTGCGTTTGCTTGTAATGCAGTAGTTTAAGTTAAGGCGTGCAAATTCAATCTGCCTTGGCGGCTCTTCAAAGCCGATTTGCTCAATAAACCAATTATAAAGAGGTCTGTGGTTTTCAAATTCAAGCGAACAAAGCGAATATGTTACACCCTCTTTAGCGTCTGAAAGGGGATGGGCAAAGTCATAAATAGGATAAATACACCATTTGTCGCCTGTTTGGTGGTGATTAACATGCATAATTCTGTAAATTGCAGGGTCACGCATATTCATATTGGGGCTGCTCATATCAATTTTTGCTCTGAGAACCTTTTCGCCGTCAGCAAATTCGCCGTTTTTCATTCTGAGGAACAAGTCAAGGTTCTCTTCAACCGATCTGTCACGGTAAGGGCTGTTTTTACCCGGTTCTGTAAGAGTGCCGCGGTATTCGCGCATTTCTTCCGCAGAAAGGTCGTCAACATAAGCTTTACCGGCTTTTATGAGTTTAACAGCACATTCATAAAGAAAATCAAAATAGCTTGAAGCGTAAAGACATTTATCCCATTTAAAGCCAAGCCATTCAATATCTTCTTTAATCGACTCTACATACTCAATATCTTCTTTAGACGGGTTGGTATCGTCTAAACGGAGATTACATACGCCGCCGTATTTAAGAGCGGTTGTAAAGTCTATGCAAATAGCCTTTGCGTGGCCGATGTGCAAGTAGCCGTTCGGCTCAGGAGGAAAGCGTGTTTGAACTCTGGTATTTACACCCTCCGCTAACTCTTCGTCAATAATATCGTGTATAAAGTTAGATAAATTTTCTGTGTTGATTTCGTCCATCTTATACTCCTTATTATAAAGCAGATATAACTGCATTTATTCTTTCTGTTACTTTTTTCTGACCTAAAAGATTCATAATCGAGCAAAGGTCGGGAGTGTTTTTACGGCTCGTAACTGCAACACGGATAACCGTAGAAACATCGCCTACATGACCTTTAAAGCTTTCGGGATTCTTTTTATATTCTTTAACATTCGGTGTAAAGCCTAAAGGCTCGCATAAATCTTTGATTTTCGAGAACCATGTGTCTTTATCATCTTCTGCGTTAAATACTTTTAAATAACTTTCAAGAATAGCTTTAGCATCTTCTTTTTGAATATTTTCGGGTAATTCAAAATTCGGTGTATAGTATTCATCGAAAAGATATGAGAAATAGTCTTTAACCTCACCCCATTTGGCAATATCTTTACGGGGTTTAGCATTTTCTCTGTCTATATTAACCATTTTCTTTGAGCGTTCGGGGTCTGATGTAAATACTTTAAAGAAATCCTTATCGTATTTTTCTGCCCACTCGGCAATATAGCTATATACAGTTTCTGCATTCATAACAGAAATAACATTTTTGCTTATATCGTTTAGTTTAACAAGGTCAAAAAGGCAGCCGCTGGGGCTCATCTTTTTTAAATTAAACGGGAAATCGTGAATACTCGCTGTGGGGTTAGCTTTTCTCCATTCTTCAAAGTTTGAGTTAATAAGCGTCAAAAGATATTCTAAAATAGCTTCGCGAGGGAAACCTGCCTCAAAAAAGTAGCTGACTGCCGCTTCAGGGTCTTTTCTTTTGGAAATTTTTCTTTTGTTGCCGTCTTCTTCATCAAGCTTCATAACTTGTGAAAGATGAGCGTATTTAGGTACCTTAAAGCCGCATGCCTTAAAAATTGCTATATGCTTCGGAACGGATGAAAGCCATTCTTCTGCACGGATAACATGGGTTGTTCTCATAAAATGGTCATCGCAAACATGCGCAAAGTGGTAGGTAGGAATACCGTCCGACTTTAAAAGAACTTCGTCAATTACATTTTCAGGCATTTCTATTTTGCCGCGAATCATATCGTCAAATGTAATTTTCTTTTCTTCACTGCCGCTTGAACGAAAGCGTAATACATAAGTTTTACCTGCATCGAGATTTGCTTTGATTTCATCTAAAGAAAGGTCGCGGCATTTTGCGTATTTTCCGAAATAACCCGTTATTAAAGCGCCGTCCTTTTCTTGCTGTTCGCGAAGAGCGGTCAACTCCTCAGAAGAGCAAAAGCAAGGGTAAGCAAGACCGTCCTGTACTAACTTTTTTGCAACGATATGATAAATCTCTGCACGCTTGCTTTGGGTATACGGACCGTAAGCGCCGTTTTCACTGTCAAAACCTGTAACACCCTCTTTAAACTCAATCCCAAAATCTTTAAAACCGTCAATAATAGCGGAAACGCCGTCTGCAATTTCACGCTTTTTGTCGGTATCTTCAATTCTAAGGTAGAAAGTACCTTTTGAAACATCGGCAGTAAGAATATTTACAAGAGCCGTGTAAAATGCCCCAATGTGAAGGTAGCCTGTAGGTGACGGTGCGAAACGGGTAACTCGGGCGCCCTCAGGCAAATTTCTCTCAGGGTATTTAGCCTCTAAATCCTCAACAGAGCCTGTAACATCAGGAAATAAAAGGTCTGCCAATTCATGTGGGTTATAGTTCATAATCTATCTCCAATCAAAAAGTAATTCACAACTGTATAATTAGCCTATAATACAACATAATATTATAGTATAATTATACCTGCATAGCAAGAGTTTTTTAATCTTTTTTTGCAAAATATAAATTGCAATATAAAATGTCCACAAATATTAAGCGACATTTAATTTTTT
>JBJEPP010000039.1:0-44060 GCA_051881295.1 Acutalibacteraceae bacterium
TCAGAGATGTCTTTATGAGTCATCTTTTTTGGCCATTTTATTTTACAACTTATCCTTTTAAAAAATAAAGGAGCTTTAAAAAACTCTCGTTTTTTAAGCCCCTTGTATATTTTTTTATTTTTATTATACCTCGACTCCGAGATAAGCAAATGAGTCGTACTCTGTTACTTCTGTAACAGTACACTTACTGTCTTTAATGAGCATGCCGGAAATTGTAGCGTCATACTTAACGGTTTGTTTAAGAGATGTTATCATACCTAAATCGTTGTAAACAACTTCAACGGTACACTCTTTATAAGTAAGTTTAGCGCCTGATAAATCTGTGATAGACCAGCCTTTTTTAGCCATTGCAGTAAAATCTTCGCTTGAAATAACCGGGAAGAATGCACTTGTAAAGCTTTCGGATTTTTTAGCACCCTCATCTAATACTTTAGGGTTTTCTTCGTCACGGAGAACAATAGTGATTTTATTGCCTGCGCCGCCCTCTACCTTTTCGAGAGAAACAGATTTAATTGCCTCAGAAGCTCTGGAATTTTCAAGAATACAACCAAGCGAGTTGTTAATACAGAATTCTGATTTTATATTATCTTTAGTAATAAGAGTCGGGTTGCTCTTTGCAGCTTCTTCGGAAATGAAATAATCAGGATTTGATTTTTCTAAATTAAGGAATAATGTGCCTTTTATGAAATCTCTGTCAACAGACCTGTAAGTTGATTTGTTGCATGTTAAAGTGAGATTTGCTTTATTAGAGTTGATAAGAGTTTTGTACTTTTTGAGAACCGATGTTTTTTCTTTTATTGTTTCCGGTGAGTCTGTTTCAGGCTCTGTTGTGGTTGCAGCCGAAGTTGTATTTTCGGAAGACGAGGTTGTCGGTTCGTCATTCGGTTGGGTAGTTGTTTCGGCAGATGTTGTAGTTTCAGCAGGGGCCTTTGTAGTATCTGCAGGCTTTTGAGTTGTAGTTTCTGCAGGAGACTGAGTTGTCGGCTGCGTAGCTGCAGGGTTGTTGTTAAAGTTATTGTTACCGTTGTTGCTTTGTTGGTTAACATCACCCGCAACTGCATTGATAATACCGTTAACAGCCGCATTGTTGGTTTGAAGTTTTTTGTTATTTTTTAAGTAATAAGTTGATGCAACTACTTTTAAGGCACCGCTTGCTACCAAGCCTATTGTGAGGCAAGTTACCAAAAGAAGAGCAACAAGCGATTTCATATTGGCTGTTACCGGTACGGATACTTTAGGGTCTTTTACCTTTTTTTCTTTAGGGCTTTTAACCTTTTTTTCTTTTTTACTCATTACAGAGTACCCCCTAACATATTTTTACTGTTCTATTTTACACAAAAGAAGTTGAATTGTCAATAAAAATTATACTTATCTTTTATGCTTTCGTTTTTTTGTGAAAAACAATCAAGAATTGTGCCACAATTTAGTAATATTGATAGTTGAAAAAAACGGTATTATATAGTAAAATGAATTATAATATTATTACTGTGTCACAGAGCGCAGTAAAAAAGGAGAATTCGAAAAATGAAAACAAGCAGATTTTCAAAGTTACTTGCTGTAATTTTATCGCTCACACTTGCATTTAGCGTGCTTGCGGTTCCGGCAAGTGCTTCACATGCCTACCCTATCATCAGTAATGACAGCGAAAACGCAATAGGTGTTGTCTTTTCAGACATTCTTGAAACACTTATTAAATTTATCGAAAATATTTTCTCGGGACTGTTCACTGATGATGAATTTATTCCGGAAGAAAATTTTGCTACGGATGTTGACCCAAGCAAAAACTTCTACAGCGGCACAGGCAGTTTCTATACAGATAACGCCACCGGTGCAAGATGGCATGTAGGCTACGCATACAAGAGCCTCGTCCCCAACGATTTCGCAAGCGGCGAATATTACATCGGCGGTTTTATGGGCATGGAAAACGGCATGAACAATGTTGTTGAAGATGTTATTGACGATATGAGAGTCCGTTGCGTAGCATTAAACGACGGTTCCGGTAACGGCACGGTTCTTTTTGCAACTATTGACTGTATCGGTATTACTAATGCCGACATAAAGCTCATTCGTGAAGCTACGGTAGAGCGTCTTGAAGATGAGGGCATTGACACATCCGATATTAAGGCTATAAATGTATCCTCAACACACGCACACAGCTGTATTGATACAGAAGGTCTTTGGACTAAAATGCTTTACAAGCTTCTTTACAACGGTGTAAATAACGCTACAGGCTCAGAAGAAGAGTTACTTCAAGGTACAAACCCTGAGTATATGAAGTTCCTTACAAAACAATGTGCAAAGGCACTTGTAAACGCTTATAAAGATATGGATAACAACTCAGGTACACTTACTTATACTCTTATTGACGCCGGTCAGGAATACTTCAAAAACAAAAACAGACCGAGCGCAGGTCAGATTATTTACGAACAGACTACCGATAAAAGAGGTAATCCTGTAACAGTAGACTCAGGCAAAACACAAATTGCAATGACAGATATTAACCGCTTCATCTTTACTCCTGATGACGAAGAAGACAGACCTATTATGATGGTTAATATGGCTGCTCACCCTGACATTGTAGGTTTACCTACAAGCTCAAACTCCGGCAGAGAGGTTTCAGGCGACTATGTATATTATATAGATGAGTTCCTTACAAACTATTCTGTACCCGGCGCGCAAACCAAAAACCAGGGCAGTGACGGTTACGACTTTATGTTCTTCCAAGGCGCACAGTTAGGCATTTATGCCGACCGCGGTGTAACAGGTGACGGTGTAAGCGAAACTCAAAGAGTTAACACAGACAGTATGACGGACTACTACACAGGCAGTCATGCACCGATTGACTCTGACCACAGAGTATACAGCGCAGTA
Organism: Acutalibacteraceae bacterium; assembly: GCA_051881295.1. Lineage (GTDB taxonomy): Bacteria > Bacillota > Clostridia > Oscillospirales > Acutalibacteraceae > DTU089. The sequence goes on from JBJEPP010000039.1 coordinate 2,872, forward strand.
AGATACGGTTACGAAATTGCAAGAATGTGTCTTTCAATGGAACTTTCAGTTGAAGAAATTGAAGCAATACCTGCTCTTTCATGTGAAACTGAATACGAAGCTAACAAAGACAATGTAGACGAAAAAACAGGCAAACCGAATTACTCTTTCTTCTACAAAGATTGGGTACAAAATGAAGAAACAGGCGAATGGTCGCTTGCAGACGCATGGGAACCGGTTACATCTGTAGAAGTTAAGCCATACCTTAATCTTATTCTTTCTCAGGTTGAGGTTCAAGTTGACAACTCGCTCATTGAAGCAGTCGGCAAGCTTAATATGGCAAACTATGTTGTTAAAGCAAACAATGACGGCACATACTCAACAATAGTTGAAATCGGTTATATTGAAATCGGTCAGGCATATAAGGCAGTAATGCTTCCCGGTGAAGTTTGCCAAGACCTTATTGCAAAAGACGGTGCATCGCTCCTTGCTAAATACTCAGTTACAGCTCAGAATTTTGAGGGAATGCCTGCATGTGATATATTCGGTGAAGATGTTAAATGTATGGGTCTTATGAATGACGCTATCGGTTATATTGTACCTGATAACGATTACACTTTAGGCGACCCTGCAAATCACTACCACGAACTTATTTCTATCGGCAGCACAGTTGCAAGCTCACTTATGAACGGTCTTGCAGAAATGGCCGGTTCAATCACCTACAGATAATCTGCTTAAGTTTAAACTCCTCGGTGTTATGCCGAGGAGTTTTTGTTATAAACCTTATAGCCGCTGCTTTCGGCTATACTGAATTGATATATCAAAATCCGTTGAGATTCGGCAACTTGCGTTTCTCAACGGATTTTGTTTAATCCTGAAATTCACTTTCTATAATCTTCACAAGCTCTCCTATTTTACTCGGTCGGGTTTTGTTAACCTTAGAAAGCAACTCGTCTATTTTGTTTTCTGCAGCTTCTACATCTTTTTGAAACTCCAAAGCAGACACTCTGAGAACGCCGTATCTGACAGCTGACAGTTGAATAAGATTATCGGAGGTTACGACACTAACATTTTCGTTTTTACCGATATTGCTTATAAGCTTCTCAATATAATTATCGCCTAATTCGTGTTCTTTAGTATAAACCACATTTATATTATTATATGTAAATTTTTCACCTTTGTTCCCTTGGACTTTGTATCCGTCAAATACCAATACAATTTTGTTCTTAGTGAATGCCGAATAATTGCATAAAATGTCCATCAATTTTTCACGGGCATGAGAAAGATTTGATTTTGCTAAATCCTTCAAGTTATTCCAAGCGAATATTACATTATAACCGTCTACAATAATATATTTCTTTTTAGGAGTTATGTTATACTCCGTTTCTTTTGGATTTTCAGAAGCTACCGAGTGACTGTATCTGTAATACGGGTGTTTGTCTTCTCCGAATTCTTTGACCATAATAGCCTCTAACTCTTTATCGTCAATATGAAAATTCCGTTGATTCAAGTTAGTTTCGTACGGTTTTGTTTTTTGTTCCAGGCAACTTTCAATATGCATATATTCTTGGACCTTGTTCCATTTAACATAAAATCCTCCGCCATGTGCGCAAAAAACAGAATCGGGAGTGTTTTCCAAATCGCTTTCAGGCGAATATGCAATTTTTTCTATTACATCGCTGCTGTTATGACAAACATCGTAGCCGCACACTTCGCAAGCTAATCTGCCTTTTCCGCCGGTGTAGGAAGCAACTTCGGAGGTGTATCCGTTAAATGCAGTAACCGGTACTTTACCTGTAAGAATTGTGTATTCACCGTTGTCTTCGGGAGTGTCTATACTGCCGTATCTCATTCTTATATCGCTTATAGCTCTGCCGACTTGTTCGGTTGGTATTTCTAATCTGAAGCTGTAATACGGCTCTAAAAGAATTGACTTGGCTTTCATTAAACCTTGACGGACTGCTCTATAGGTAGCCTGCCTGAAATCACCGCCCTCGGTGTGCTTTATATGTGCTCTGCCGGCAGCTAATGTGATTTTCATATCTGTTACAGGCGAACCTGTCAGTACTCCCAAATGAGTCTTTTCGGCTAAATGCATAATAACAAGATTTTGCCAATTTCTGCTCAGAGAATCCTCGTTACAAGCTGTTTTAAACTGTAAACCGCTGCCTCTGGGAAGCGGTTCTAAAATTAAATGTACCTCAGCATAATGCCGTAAAGGCTCATAATGACCTACACCCTCTACGGTATTTTCTATAGCTTCTTTATATAAAACCTTGCCTTGGTCTATTTCAACCTGAACAGAAAATCTATCGTATATAATGCTTTTTAGAATTTCCGTTTGAACATCGCCCATTAAAGAAATATGTATTTCCTGATTAAACTCATTCCATGTTATGTGAAGCTGAGGGTCTTCTGTTTCAAGCTCTTTTAATTTACCGAAAAATGTTTTAGGGTCGCATTCTTTAGGTAAAACTATTCTGTAGTTCATTATCGGCTCTAAAAAGCTCCCTGTTAACGGTTTTTCAAAACCTAAACCGTCACCGCAATTTGCGGACTTAATACCTGTTACGGCACAAATTCCCCCTGCAGATACGCTGTCTGCCGATGTGAACTTTTCGCCTGAATAGATACGAATACCGCTGACCTTTTCTTCTGTTTTGCCTGAATTAACAATATCGCGAACCTTTAAAGTACCGCCTGTAACTTTAATGTGAGTTACCCTCTCGCCTTTTGAATCGTGAGTAATTTTATATACTTTGGCACCAAATTCATTGCCGTAGGTTTTCGGAATAATATATTTCCCCAAGCCTTTTAAAAACTCATCTACCCCGTCACCTTTCAGTCCTGAACCGAAATAACAGGGCACACATTTTCTCGCAAATACCAATTTTGATATATCTTCTTCAGAAACACTGTTTGTTTCAAGATAATTCTCTAAAACCGTTTCATCGCACAAAGATAATTCTTCATAAAAAGTATTTTGGTTATCAGAAAAATCTATACAGACGCCGCCGCACAGGCCGTTAAGGTCTTTTAGTAAATCTTCTTTTGCAACTCTATGAAAATCCATTTTAGTTACAAAAATAAATGTGGGAATATTATATGCGTTTAAAAGCTTCCACAATGTTCTTGTATGAGATTGAACGCCGTCTGTGCCGCTTATAACAAGAATTGCATAATCAAGAATTTTTAGTATTCTTTCGGTTTCTGCAGAGAAGTCAACATGACCGGGCGTATCTAACAGACTCACCTCTAAATCACCGATATTAAAGGTTGACTGACCCGCAAAAATAGTAATGCCACGCTCTTTTTCCAGAATGTGAGAATCCAATGTAGTGTCGCCGTTGTCTACTCTGCCGATTTTTCTGATTTTACCTGAATTATAAAGCATAGTCTCGGCTAAGGTTGTTTTACCGGCGTCTACATGGGCAATGATACCTACAACTGTTTTTTTCATACTCTCACACTCCTTTTTTCCGTTTTAATTTAACACCGATAGACAATTCTACCGGTGTTAAAATGTTTTTATTCAAAGTCCACTTTAATTTCGTTATTTTCGGCTTTTACCGTAATTTTGTTTACATAAGAGTTTGCGTTATCAATAAGAATATTTGCAATTTTATCTTCTACGGTTTTTCTTATTGTTCTTCTTATATCTCTTGCACCTCTGCCGCCGTCCTCTGACATATCGGCAATTACATTGTATGCACTGCTGTCTACCTCTAAGGTAATGCCTTTTTCTTTCAGCGGAGCTTTAAATTCATTTAATAAAACCTCTGCAATTTTAACAAGCTCATTTTTACCTAACGGATTAAAGGTAACGACCTCATCTACCCTACCCAAAAATTCAGGGCGTAAAAATTCTTTAAGGGCTTTCAATGTTTTATCTTTTGAAGCCTGCGATTTATCACGGTTAAAGCCTAATGCATTCTCACTGATATTGCTTCCTGCATTAGAAGTCATAACAATAACGGTATTTTCAAAGCTTACCGTTCTGCCTTGGCTGTCGTTGGTTTTGCCCTCGTCAAGCACCTGCAAAAGAATATTAAGAACATCGGGATGTGCCTTTTCTATTTCGTCAAAGAGAACTACAGAATACGGTTTTCTTCTGACTTTTTCAGTAAGCTGCCCTGCCTCATCGTAACCCACATAACCCGGAGGTGAACCTATAAGTCTTGAAACGCTGTGTTTTTCCATAAATTCTGACATATCAAGCCTGATAAGTGTATCGGGAGTTTCAAAAAGCTCGTTTGCAAGCTGTTTTACAAGTTCTGTTTTACCTACACCTGTAGGGCCTACAAAAATAAACGATGCCGGTCTTCTTACAGGCGAAATCTGAACGCGGCTTCTTCTTATAGCCGCCGCAAGAACCTCTATAGCTTCATCCTGACCGATTATGCGTTGTTTAAGCTTATCCTCAAGATTAGCGAGCTTACGCATATCGTTTTCGATGATTTTTGATGTGGGAATACCCGTCCAAAGATTTATAACATTTGCCAAATCCTCCTCAGTAACATCATTATCATCTGCCTTAACTTTTACCTCGGCTAATTTCTTTTCGAGAGCGATTTTTTCCGATTTCAACTTAGAAATAGCTTCGTAATCAGGCCCTTCTTCCGATGTGGTATCCAAAAGCTCTTCCTGGCGTTGGTTAAGCTCTTCGATTTCAAGAGAAATCTTCTCGTAATCGCTTATTGCAACATTTCTAAGATTAGCGCAAGTACATGACTCATCTAACAGGTCGATAGCTTTATCGGGTAAAAATCTATCGTTTATATACCTTTCGGAAAGCTGAACTGCCCTGTAGACTAAATTATCTGAAATTTTAACCTTGTGGAAATTCTCATAGTATTCTTTTATACCGACAAGCATTTTATAACAGTCTGCAATAGACGGCTCTTCGACCTTGACTGATTGGAAGCGCCTTTCAAGAGCTGCGTCTTTTTCGATATGCTTTCTGTATTCATTGAAGGTAGTAGCGCCTATAACCTGAATATGACCGCGGGAAAGAGCAGGCTTCAAAATATTGGCGGCATTCATTGAACCCTCTGAATCTCCTGCGCCTACAAGGTTATGAACCTCGTCAATAAACAGTATTACATTGCCCTCTGCCTTAACCTCGTCTACAAGACCTTTTACGCGGCTTTCAAACTGACCTCTGAACTGAGTACCTGCAACTAAAGAGGTTAAATCCAAAAGATAAATCTCTTTATCTGCAATACGGGCAGGTACTTCGCCTGCCGCTATTTTAAGAGCGATACCCTCTGCAATAGCAGTTTTACCTACACCCGGCTCACCGATAAGACAAGGGTTGTTTTTCGTTCGCCTGCAAAGAATTTGAATAGTTCTGTAAATTTCGGTCTCTCTGCCTATAATTCTGTCTATTTTACCTTCGCGAGCCAATTCTGTAAGGTTTGTACAATGGGCTGTCAGGTATTTTAATTTATTTTTTTTCTTCTTTTTCTTCTTTGAAGATTTTGTATCTTTATCTTCTTCGGTAATATCATCTTCAATTTCATCATCTTCGACCGACTCATTCGCATTTAAGTTAATATCGCCGCTACCGAAAAGATTTTGCATAAACGGCATTGTTCCCGCTCCGCCAAGCTGAAAATCATCCATATTATCCATCATATCGCCGAACTGTTCGCTTACAGCGTCAATATCATCTTCGGTAATACCCATATTCTGCATCATTTGCTTAATAGGGCCGATGTTCATTTCACTGGCACATTTTAAGCAAAATCCCTCTTGTGTGGTTTTGTCACCCTCTATTTTAGAAATAAAGATTACGGCAGGTCTTTTTTTGCACCTGCAACAAACCATTTTATTGTTCATTAATTTTTATACTCCTGAAAAACGATTATTTTTTATTGAATCTTTCTTTTATCTGACGGTAAGTGTCAGGCATATAGCTAATAAACGCTACTATTGTAAGAACAGCAGATATACCTACCATTATCATTACAGCAACATCCGGAATTGTAAACAGCGAATTAAACGCGCCAACCTCAGGGCCAAATAAAATAAGAATAAACATTACGATATAAAATATCATTGTGGCAAGTTTGCCGTAAAATTCGGCTGCACCCGGGCGCATACCGAAGGCAATCATAAGTCCGCCGCCGATAACCATTATCGCTTCCTTGATTATAAACACCAAGAATACCCAGCTAAACATTTTTAAAAGCTCGTTCTCTGCACCGTGGAAGGTAACAAATAACATAACTGCCAACGATATTTGGGTCAACTTATCTGCAATAGGGTCTAATACTTTACCTAAAGCACTGATTTGATTAAATCTACGGGCTATTTTACCGTCTAAAAAGTCTGAAAGGCCTGAGAGAAACAGTATTACTACAGCGCCGACAAACATATCGTTTAAAAAGAAATAGATTAAAAACGGAACCATAACAATTCTTAAAGCACTGAGTAAATTCGGTACGGTTAATGATCCTTTAAATAAATCTTTAATATTATCGCTTGCCATTTAAAACACCCTCTTATAATAAATTAGTTGAGTAATCAAGTTCATTAAAGAATTGAAAGATTTTAGAATTCTCAATTACCGAAACTATTGTTGTATTATCGCTTGATTTTAACACGAAGTGTGCCACAAGACAAACAACAAAAACAATAAGGACAGCTTTTACCAAACCTAAAACACCGCCCAGCAAACCGTTTAATTTACCGAGGAGCGGAATATCGTTTGCCTTTTTAAGGATTTTGGCAATAAGTCTTACCAACAATGTACATACAATAAAAAGAAGCACAAAAACTATAATTTCGATAAACGGAATCATAATCGAAGAACCTACTTTTTCTGCCAGTGTTTCAACTAATTCATCATTGGAAATACCTTCTGAAAAAGATTTGGCAATAATCTTTAAATTCATTCCCATAGATTCTGCAAAAGCGACAGCCGAAGCAGGCAGACTATCAACCATTTCTGCAACCTTTTCTACTATACCGAGTCCGCCGGGCGCTTCATCCAACGCCTTGGAAAAACGGGTCATAACCATATCGTTGACAAAATTTTCATAGATATAATCCGAAATCTTCGGAGTAACTATGTAAGACGCTACGGCTGAAATACCCAAAGCTAAAGTGTCAACCAAGGTTGATAAAAAGCCTTTTTTGAAACCGTAAACAATTATTACCGCAAAAACCGCAATAAGCAAAATGTCGAATATGTAATTAGTCGTAACAAAAACCTCCCTCTGTTATTTTACTATTTTTAATTCTTTATTGCCAAAAGAATATATTCGTGAAATTTTGTCAAGAGAACCTACAAATATAAATTCATCTGTAGGATAAAAATTCTCTGCCTCTCCTACTATATTTATCTCTGAAAGCTTCATTCCGCTGAAGTTATAAACCAAGACGCTGTTATCTGTGAGAGCAAAAACATATTTATCGCTAAGAGCTAAACGGACAACTGTTTTATCTAAAACAATTTCGGCTTTTTCTTTACCGCTTCCGTTATAAACTTTAACGGAGTTTTCATCTGTACTGCCATAGTTTGATAAGCTTAAAGCGTAATACCCTTTGTTATTGACATCGTAAGAATTAAATTCAAATGAATGATACTCGTTTACAATATTGGACTTTTCATCCTTTTTGAGTATTTCATAAATGCCTGTATCGGAATACAGAGTTAAAATATTATTGGCTGTAAACTCTACCGAAAAGGGTGTTGCTCCTATAAATTTTTGAGAATTAAGAGCTTCTGAATAATCAAAACCGAAATATTTTACCGTAGTGTATATCTCGCCGTTTTCTGCACCTAAAACAGACACACCGCAGAATTTGCCGTTACCTGAGAGTGCAACAGATGTAATATGCTCATAAGCGCAGTTCCATTGAAAATCTACTTTATTCCTTTTAGTATAAACGGTAAGCACGCTTGTCGCACTGTCGCCCCGTGTAACCAAGGCGTAATTCCCGCTTTTGCCGTATTCGGCGCAAATAATATCGTTATCCGCTTCACCGACATAGGCAACGCCTGATTTATTTATAAGCATAAAGCCCGTTCCGCCTCGGTCAAAGACCACTGCCTTATCTCCGTTTACGCTGACGGCAGGTTCTGAGAAGCTATGGGGCTGCGACCATGACAGCTTGCCGTGTGAAGAATAAACCGAAAAATTCTCGGTTGTTAATATTAAAATTCTATCGTCTAAATTTTTAATATTTAAGGTAGAATCGCTGTTTATTACAATGGGAAAATTACCGTTGTCGTGAGAAACAAAGGTTTTAACCTTAGCTGTAACTGCGCTTAAAGGGATAATACCGAAATTTGAAAGAATGAAAACAACTAAGAAAAGTACAACAAGAACTCCTGCAATAATCATTTTACTGTGGGTCTTTTTAGAAAAACGGGAAACTCGCTTTGTACCCTCGTAACCGCTGTTCAGTTCTTTAAATTTAATCTTCAAGCCTCTCACCCCCATAGTAAACCTTATTTAAATACAGACCGCACGGTTCTGCAGTAAAGCCTGCCCGTTTTCTGTTTTTTGACTCTATAACAGCCGGAATATCTTCTAAATTTATTTTGCCCATAGACACATTAAGAAGTGTGCCGACCATTATTCTGACCATATTATATAAAAAACCGTTTCCGCATACTCTGAATTTTACCAAATCTCCGTCCCTGAAAACCTCTGCATCATAAATAGTACGAACTTTAGTTTTCACCTGAGCGTCTGCGGCACAAAATGCCGAAAAATCATAAGTGCCTATAAAGGCTTTTGACGCACTGTTCATAAGCTCCGCATTTAACGGATACTTATAGTTTAAGGCTCTTTTACACATAAACGGCGAATGTATTTCCGTATTCTCTATAATATAAACATATTCTTTTTTTACACAGTCAAATCTTGCATTGAAATCATAATCTACTTCTTTACAAGACCAAATCGCTATTTCATCAGTTAATTTGGCAGAGCTTAAAGCTACAGGGAATCTTTCACAAGGAATAGAAGAAGCTGTGCGAACATTAAAATAATACTCGTTAGCGTGAACACCTGCATCAGTTCTGCTGCAGCCTATAATATTAACATCTTCGCCTGTTAACCTTTTAAATGCGTTTTTTAATTCACCCTGAACAGTTCTTGCATTTTCTTGCTGTTGCCAACCGTGAAATGCTGCACCGTCAAAGGATATTTTAAAAAGTAAATTTCTCATATTAAATAATCGGGTTAAATAAAAATCTCAAAGCCACTGCTCCGCCGCAAACAAGCGCTGTAACAAATATTGCTATAAAATCACGGTAAGTTACTTTCATTTGACGAAGCCTTGTTCTTGTATCTCCGCCCACATAACACCTGCAGGACATTGCATCGGCAAGTTCTATTGCGCGCTTAAAAGCCGATATGAATAACGGTATAAATATAGGGAACAACGCTTTTACCTTTTTTATAAGATTACCCGTTTCAAAATCTGCGCCGCGGGCTTTCTGAGCTGACATAATACGGTCTATTTCATCTACCAGAGTAGGAATAAAACGGAGCGCTATTGTCATCATCATTGCAAATGTGTGAATATCTATTTTAAAAATCTTTAACGGTGACAAAAGCTTTTCGATACCGTCTGTTAAATCGGTAGGTGATGTAGTATAAGTTAAAAGGGAGCTTACAAGGAGTAAAACAAGTATTCTGACTGCAATAAAAATTGCGTTATAAATACCGCCGTCTGTAATTGTTATGAATTTCCACTCCAGAAGCACATTGCCTTTTTTAACATAGTAAAGCTGTAAAACAGTTGTAAGGATAATAATCGGTAATATAGGTTTAAAGCTTTTAATTACAAGCTTTGGCGACAGTTTAGATAAAAGGTAAGCCGCTACGCCGAATACGCTTATAAGACCTAAAGACCAAAAATTGTTACACACAAAAACAAATACTAAAAATACCAGCGTTAAAACAATTTTTATACGGGCGTCTAACTTGTGTATCGGTGAATTCAAGGGAAAATACTGACCGATTGTAATATCTTTAATCATACATTCCCCTCCTTACCCACATATTCTAAAATAGCTTTAGCGGCACCGTCTACCGTGTATTCGGTTTTACCCAAGTTATAGCCTGCCTCTTTCAATTTTAAAAATATTGAAGTGATTTCGGGAACATCAAGACCTAACGATGATAATACTTCACCTTGCGAATAAACATCTTCTACAGTGCCTTGAAGCGCAACCTCGCCCTTATTCATAACAATAACCTTTTGGGCAAGCGCCGCAACATCATCCATATTATGTGAAACGAAAATAACGGTACTGCCCGTAGCCTTATTGTAATCTTTAATAAGCTGCAAAAGCATTTTTTTGCCTACCGGGTCTAAGCCTGCGGTTGGCTCATCTAAAATCAATACATCGGGTTTCATAGAAAGCACACCTGCTATGGCTACACGGCGTTTTTCGCCGCCCGAAAGGTCAAAGGGCGATTTTTCTAAGTATTCTAAAGGCAAATTCACATAATCTATTGACCGATAAACTCTTTCTTTGATTTCTTCTTCGGAAAGACCCATATTTTTAGGACCGAAAGCAATATCTTTATAAACCGTAGATTCAAAAAGCTGTTGTTCGGGATATTGAAAGCAAAGACCTACTTTAAATCTGCAATCTCTTAAAGCTTCTTTTGATGAGTAAATGCTTTTTCCGTTTAACAACACATCTCCGAAATCGGGTTTTAAAAGACCGTTTAAGTGCTGTAAAAGCGTACTTTTGCCGGAGCCTGTGTGACCGATAACCGCTACAATTTCGCCCATTTCAAAATCAAGAGAAACGCCTTTTAAAGCCCCTGTTTCAAAGGGTGTACCCTTAGAGTAACCGTATATTAAATTTTGAACTGAAAGAAGGGACATTTTTTAACCTCTGTTTGTATATTCTTTAAACGCACTGACGAAATCGTCTGCAGTCAGTGGCGTTGCGTTAATATCAACACCGTATTTTTTTAATTCATTTAATAGCTCTAATGGCTTCGGTACGGAAAGTCCTATTGAGTTTAACAGCTCCGTATGCTGAAAAACCTCTTTCGGCGTGCCGTCTAAACAAACCTTGCCGCTATCCATAACCACTACTCTGTCGGCTTTTACAGCCTCGTCCATATAGTGTGTTACAAGTATTACGGAAATACCGAGTTCATCTTTTAGTTTGAACAGCGCTTTCATAACCTCTCGCCTGCCCTTTGGATCAAGCATGGCAGTCGGTTCATCTAATACAACGCATTTTGTTTGCATTGCAATAATACCTGCAATAGCAACACGCTGTTTCTGGCCCCCTGAAAGACGGTGCGGCTCGTGTTTGCGGTAATCGTACATATCAACAAGCTTTAAAGCCTCGTCAACACGGCTTCTTATCTCTTCACGGGGAACACCTAAGTTTTCAGGCCCGAAAGCAACATCATCCTCAACAATGGTTGCAACAATTTGGTTATCCGGGTTTTGAAAAACCATACCCACATTTTTGCGTATATCAATTTCATTAGACTCATCTGAAGTATCCATACCGAAAGAAAGGACTTTACCCTCACTCGGCAGCAACAGAGCATTCAAAAGCTTTGCCATTGTTGATTTACCGGAGCCGTTATGCCCTAAAACACAAGTAAACTGACCCTCATAAAAATCTAAGGACACATTATCTAAAGCGTTATTTTCTTCATCAGGATATTTAAATGAAACATTCTGTAATTCTATAATTTTATTCATATCATTTAGTCCAAACAGCAGTTGAGCCGCAAGGCAAAGCCAAACCTGTTTCGGTAACCTTTAAACCGATTTCATCGGCTGTGGCACTACCGCCGAAGCGTTTTGCAACTGTTGTATTTAATATATAACTCATAACTGCCGGCGAAACGCCTGCTGTGTACGAATTTATCAATACTGCCAAAGAATTTTCGGTAAGAAGCTCTGCACAACTCTCTACAAATCCGAAAATTTCATCTTCTAACTTCCAAACCTCGCCGCCAGGTCCTCTGCCGTAAGACGGCGGATCCATAATTATAATATCGTATTTATTACCTCTGCGAATTTCACGGGCAACAAACTTCATACAGTCGTCAACTATCCAACGAACGGGTTTATCGGCAACACCTGAAGCCACTGCATTCTCCTTTGCCCATTGCACCATACCTTTTGACGCGTCAACATGGACTACCGAAGCGCCTTTTTTAAGGGCCGAAATTGTAGCGGCGCCGGTATATGCAAAAAGGTTAAGAACTTTAACATCGGTTCTGCCGCTTTTTTCAATAATATCGCCAACTAAATCCCAGTTGCAGGCTTGCTCGGTAAATACCCCCGTGTGTTTAAAGCCCATAGGTTTTAAGTTAAAGATTAAATCCTTATATGAGATTTGCCAAACCTCGGGAATAGGCTTATAAAACTGCCATGACCCTCCGCCTTGGTTTGAACGGCGGTACCTTGCATGAGCCTTTCGCCACATAGGGTTTGTTCTTTCGGTATTCCATAAAGCTTGGGGGTCGGGTCTTATAAGAAATATATCGCCCCATCTTTCAAGCCGCTCGCCGTCAGAACAATCTATAAGCTCATAGTCCTTCCAACTATCTGACATTCGCATTAGATTAACCTCTCCCTGACTACTTGTGCAATCTCGTTTGCAAGGACTTCAATTTTTTCCTGACATTTACCCTCTAACATTACACGGACAAGAGGCTCGGTACCCGAAACACGAACAAGAACTCTACCCTCATCGCCCAATTCTTTTTCAGCGGCTTTAATAGCGTTTTTAATCTCTTTATCCTGAGGAAATCTTGCTTTACCGAACTCAGACACCCGAACATTAACGAGCGTTTGAGGAAATACCTCCATGCAGGACGCAAGCTCGCTGAGGCTTTTGCCCGTTTCTTTCATAACACAAAGAAGCTTTATAGCTGAAAGCTCGCCGTCACCGGTAGTTGCGTATTCGTGAAAAATAATATGACCTGACTGCTCACCGCCGATTACATAATCGTTTTTAAGCATATTTTCAAGAACATATCTGTCGCCTACTTTTGTTTTTTCGCAGTTAATGCCGTTCTCCTCGCAAAATTTGAAAAAGCCCATGTTACTCATAACGGTAACAACAGCGGTATTGTTTTTAAGCTTACCCTTTTCTTTCATATATTTTGAGAAAATGGCAATAAGCTTATCGCCGTCTACTACGTTGCCGTTTTCGTCAACTGCTAAAAATCTGTCGGCATCGCCGTCAAAAGCAAGGCCTGCGTCACATTTATTGCGAACAACAAAGTCCTGCAATATCTCAAGGTGAGTTGAGCCGCATTTTTGGTTAATATTTGTACCGTTTGGATGAGACGCCATAAAGAAGCAATCATCACACAAATTCATAAAAAGGCTTGGAGCCGTAACAGACGAAGCGCCGTTAGCACAGTCAACAGCGATACGAATACCGTTGAAATCAGCAATTCCGAATTCTTCTAAATCATCCTGTGCAATATCTAACAGGTAATTTACATAATCGGAAACCGCTGTTGTGGAGCGTGTTATTCTGCCTACATCACCGCCGATTTTAACAGGAGGTAATTTTGTATTGTCAAGAATAATACTTTCTATTTCTTCTTCTAATGCGTCAGGCAGCTTATAGCCTGTGCCTTGAAAAATTTTTATACCGTTGTATTCGCAAGGGTTATGAGACGCAGAAATCATTACCGCCGCGTCATATTGATATTTTCTTACAAGGTATGCAACCGCAGGGGTTGGAATTTCGCCCAAAAGCATTACATCTGCACCAACCGAGCAAAGACCCGCCGCTATGGAAGATTCGAGCATTTGCGAAGACGCTCTTGTATCCATACCTATTAACACCTTTGGTCTTTTATTATTTGAATGTTCCGTTAAAACCATTGCTGCCGCTCTGCCGATTTGCATTGCAAGCTCACAGCTGAGTTCTGTATTTGCTACGCCTCTGGCACCGTCTGTACCGAAAAGTCTACCCAAAATAATCACTCCGTATATAAAATTTATGTTTAATATAAAGTTCCTTGAATTTCGTCATTATTCATTTTTATTCCTAAATGCTGATACCCTAAAGGAGTCACCTTGCGGCCTCTCGGTGTACGCATTAAAAATCCGCATTGCATTAAGTAAGGCTCGTAAACATCTTCAATAGTAACCGCCTCTTCACCGATAAGAGCCGCAATAGTATCCAATCCTACCGGACCGCCGTTGTAGTTTTCAATCATAGCTTTTAAAAGATTTCTGTCTACAAGGTCTAAACCCAGTTCATCTATTTCCATACGGTTTAAAGCTGTTTGAGCAAGCTCTACATTGATTACGCCGTCACCTACGACCTCTGCATAGTCTCTGGCGCGCTTTAAAAGTCTGTTTGCAATACGAGGCGTACCGCGGGAGCGGGACGCTATTTCCAAAGCACCGTCATCCTCTGCCTCTATATTAAGAATACTCGCACTGCGTTTTACTATGCGGGCAAGCTCTTCGGGAGTATAAAGCTCTAATTTCAAAATCATACCGAAGCGGTCTCTGAGAGGTGCCGATAGCTGACCTGCACGGGTAGTAGCGCCTATTAGTGTAAATTTTTTCAAATCCAACCTTATTGACCTTGCTGACGGACCTTTGCCGATAATAATATCTAAAGCAAAATCCTCCATAGCAGGGTAAAGGACCTCTTCAATACTTCTTGAAAGACGGTGAATTTCATCTATAAAAAGAATATCACCGTCATTAAGACTTGTAAGAAGTGCCGCAAGGTCGCCGGGTTTTTCAATAGCAGGACCCGAGGTTATGCGAATTTGCACACCCATTTCATTTGCAACAATACCCGCAAGAGTTGTTTTGCCAAGACCCGGCGGGCCGTAAAGCAGAACATGGTCAAGTGACTCATGGCGGTTTTTTGCCGCCTCTATATATATTTTTAGATTTTCCTTAACCTTTTCCTGACCGATATACTCGTCAAGAGCATGTGGACGAAGAGATGTTTCAATGTCGCTGTCTGCCCCGATATATTCGGGAGCGATAGCTCTTTCTTCGTCTGCTATGAAAAATTCCTCCATTACTAACTCCTATTAAAATCTTAAAGTCATATTTTTTAAGGCATTTCTGATTAAATCATCAGTAGGTAAATCAGGCGAAAGCCTGCTGACTGCCACAGAAGCCTCAGACTGAGAGTAGCCTAAGGCTACGAGAGCCTCAATAGCTTCTTTAGTATTGCTCATAGCATTAGTTGCTTTAACAGCGTTACTGACAGCACTGTTTTCTTCCGATACAAAAGAAACACCCGAAATTTTATCTTTAAGCTCCATTATAATTCTTTGGGCTATTTTAGCGCCTACTCCGTTTGCTCTTGAAATTGCTTTAGAGTCACCCGAAGCTACTGCTAAGGCAAATTCATCGGGAGTGAGTTCCGAAAGGATTGCAAGACTCGCTTTAGGACCGACACCCGAAACAGATGTTAAAAGCTTGAAAGCCTCCAACTCGTCTTTACTGCAGAAGCCAAATAAATCCAAGGCGTCTTCACGGACATTCAGGTAGGTATAAAGAGTAACTCTGCTGCCCTCGTTTACTCTTGCTGATGTATTGCGGGTTACAAAGCATTTAAAAGCAACCCCGCCGCAGGATAAAGCAACTATCTGCTCATCCTTAAAAACAATTTCACCTGTTAAACTGTAAAACATATTTTACCCTCTTATTTTAAAATCAATGAATCGCTTGCGTGACCGTGACATATAGCGAGAGCTAAAGCATCGGCGGCGTCATCGGGTTTGGGGATATTATCTAAATGAAGAAAATTCCTCGTCATTTCCTGAACCTGAAACTTTTCTGCTCTGCCGTAGCCTACAATACTTTGCTTAACTTGAAGCGGTGTGTACTCATAAATAGGAATCCCCGTTTCTTCTACGGCTAAAATAATTACGCCCCTTGCCTGAGCAACATCTATTGCAGTTTTTTGATTAGTGTTAAAGTATAATCTTTCAATGCTGACTGCATCGGGTTTAAATCGCTCTAAAAGGGATTTTAAATCATCGTATATTTTTTTCAGACGCTCATTAAAGGGCATATCTTTATGGGTAGTAATTGCACCGTAGCCCATAAGAGTAAAGTTATTTTTTTCATACCTGACTACTCCGCAGCCTACAATAGCATAACCCGGATCTATTCCGAAAATAACCAATACTCTCACCTGCCTGTAAATAGGTACAATACAACAAATTATTTATTACAGCATTATACCATAATATATAATAAAATATCAATATTTTTAACAGAATTTACTTTGCGTTAATAATTAAATAATTACATTATATTACAGAAAACAAATATAGGTTGATTTTTTATGCCAAAAATGATATAATGAGTTAAACTTACAGTCAAATGCATAGGAGGATATATATGAAATCAGGTAAAAGCAAAAATACTCTTGTTTTAATTATTTCGGCAGTTCTTATTTTAATTGCAGTTATTATTGCTATTACTGCTACTGTATCGTCAAAAAATAAATCAAAAGAAAAAGATACAAATGCCAAATCTTCAGAAAATGTTTCTGTAGACTTAAGTGCTATTGCTAATATGAACAGTTCAACAAACGGCGATAATGCAAACACAAACGCTAACTCAAATACAAGTTCAAACAAAAATCAGAATTCTTATGTATTTGAGCCGGGCAAATACAAGGTTGCTACTAAGGACGACCCTCTCGGCTTACGCCTTGAGCCAAACACAGCATCTGACAGAATTATTTATGTTCCTAAAGGCCACGAAGTAGAAGTTCTTGCTGTTTGGGAAGACTGGGGTTATGTAGTTTATGAAAAAACAGGCGGATGGCTCTCTATGAACTACCTTGAGCTTGTTTCAGGCTCTTCAGGTTCTGCCGATTCCACAACAGAAGCAACTGCCGCACAACAATAATTATGTATATTTGTAACGATTGTCCGCGAAAATGTAATGTTAAAAGAAAAGCTCTTACCGACACCGGTAAGGGCTTTTGCAATATGGGTGAAGATCCTGTTGTTTCAAGAGCAGGTCTTCACTTTTGGGAAGAACCTCCTATCAGCGGTGAAAACGGCAGCGGAACCGTATTTTTTACCGGCTGTAACCTAAAATGTGTATTTTGTCAAAATACAAAAATCAGTCACCTTGAATACGGCAAAGAAATATCCGTAAAACGGCTGAGAGAGATTTATTTTGAGCTTATAGAAAAAGGCGCTCATAACATAAATCTTGTAACGGGTACTCATTTTATTAACGCAATATGCAAATCCATAGAAAAACCTTTACCCGTTCCCGTTGTTTATAACTGCGGAGGCTACGAAAGTGTTGAGGCACTAAAAAAATTAGAGGGTAAAGTCCAGATTTATTTGCCCGATTTAAAATACGCAGACGATAATTTGGCAGTTAAATATTCTAAAGCACCCAATTACTTTGAAACGGCAAAAAATGCATTAAACGAAATGCTGAGGCAAGTAGGCAAATATGAATTAGATGAAAACGGTATTATGAAAAAAGGTGTTATAATCCGTCACCTTATATTGCCCGGTCAATTAGAAAACACAAAAAGGGTTATTGATTTTGTTAAGAATAATTTCAAAGAAGATGAAGTTCTTTTCAGCCTTATGAGTCAATTTACACCTATTGAAAGCTGTAATATTGATGAGCTATACAGAAGGCTGACTAAAGAAGAATATATGGAGATTGAAGACTATCTTTTTGACTCAGGAATAGAAAACGGTTTTATGCAAGAGCTGTCATCGGCAAAAGATGAGTACATCCCGCCTTTTGATTTGGAGGGGGTATAAAATAACAGCCGACAGCCGGCCCGTGGCTAAATACGCTGTGGGGCCGAATACAGAAATGTGTAACATTTTCAAAGCGTCCTCATATTATGTATTGAAGTGTGGTACATACTTCTAATTCATAATAGGAGGATAAATATATGGCTGAAAATAAAGCATACAACGGTGTGGACCTTCACCATATAAAAGAGGCTATTTGTATTGATACAAATAGAGTTTATGACAGTTGTGCCGACAAAGACTGTCTTACGGATTTAAGAGTTTATTTAACAGACAGAGGTCAATGCATTCTTGACAATGCTACTACCGTCAGAGCGAGAAACGCAGAAATTCTTAACTGCCTTGTAGAGGTTGAAAAAGTTCCTTTTAACAAGGGCTGTTACTCGGTTAATCTCACTTTCTTTGTAAAAGTTTGCATTGATGCAATTACTACCCCCACAGCACCGCCGCAAACCATTGAGGGACTTGTTACCTTTAACAAAAAGTGTATTCTTTACGGCAGTGACGGTAATGTTAAGGTATTCTCTTCTACTTATGTTACAGACGGCTACGACGACCAAAACCCTATAGGCAATACTAACCCGAGAGCAAAAGTTCAAAGCGTTGACCCGATTATACTTGACGCACAAATATGCAGAGTTTGTGACTGCTGTAACACATTGGGCGAAAGCTGTTGCGACAATGTTCCGAGAAGTATTTGCAGATGCTTTGAGGGTGAATTCTCACGGTGCAATGACGAGCGTGCTTTAAAAGTTACTTTAGGTGTATTTACAATAGTACAGCTTGAAAGAGATGTACAAATGCTAATACCTGCTTACGACTTCTGCGTACCTACTAAAGAATGCTGCTGTGATACAGAAGACCCATGCGACACATTCAAAAAAATAAGTTTCCCTATAGACGAATTTTTCCCACCTAACGCAAACGCAACAGACTGTGCAGCTAATTACAACATCGGCGGAGGCTGCGGATGCGGTAAATAAGACAAAAACGAGCCAAACTTGAATAAGTTTGACTCATTTTTTTATTTTATAAGTTTATCAATAATTATAGAATAAATACCGCTTGGGTCTTTCAAAAAGCCCTCTTTCAGCTGCTCTGCCTGAAGTATATCTATAACATTTAAAGTTAACGAGAAGAGCCTTGCGCCTGCGCTTTCAATTTCAAAGGTTACATCGTAGCCGTTTTCAACCTTTGTTATTTCAACTTTGTTTTCACGCTCGGAACGGGCTTTTGAAACAATGTCTAATGCGGTTTTTACTGCTCTGTCCCTTACGCCGGGTAAAAGTGTATCCTGAAGCTGAATTGCGCTTTTACTGCCTTTTTCGGATACAACCAAATGAGGCTCGTCAACATAAATTTCTTCGGAAATAACCCTGTCCTGCAAAAGCTCATCTATAGCAGAATTTGTATCAAAATAATTTACAAGACCTGTTGTTTCTAACGAGTCGCAAATCTGCGACCTTTTCATTGGAACTTTAACAGAAGCTAAAATATAACAAATAAGAATCTTTATTTCAAAAATATTTCTGAGACCGCCTATTTCAATTCCGCTTGCAAATGCATCAAATTTTGCCAAAGTAATCTCCCCTTTCATTTCTCTGCGTTTATTTTACCATTTAATTAAAATCAATTCAACCCGAATAATTATTTTTTAAAATAATTTAACAAAGTTTCACGAACTTCGCCCGCTAAATACAAAGAACCTACCACACAAAGCATACCGTCAGGTTTTAGTTTATTTAAAGCGTATAAAACCGCTTCTTCTGGTGACTCTATTGCCACTGTATTTTTGCAATATTTTTTTGCAATATTCTGAAGCTCTGAGGCGCTCATAGACCTTGGATTTTCAGGTGTAACCGAAATAAATTCAGTAGTTTTTTCCATAAGCGGTCTTAAAGATTTTTCTACTGCTTTATCAGCCATCATACCCGCAACAACATACACATTTTCTTTTTCTGTAAAAGTGCCTGAAACAGCGTCATAAAAGGCTTTTGCGCCCTCTTCATTGTGACCGCCGTCTAAAACAACAAGAGGATTTTTGTTTATAACTTCAACACGGGCAGGAAGTTTTGCGGCCTTTATACCGTTTGCGATATTCTCGCCGGAAATACTGAAATAATCTTTTAAAATTTCACAGGCTTCTATAACGCAAGTCATATTTTTTACTTGATGGGAGCCTGACATTTTACATAGATATTCTCTGTTTTTATAAACAAAGGTCGTGCCGAAAATATCTGATTTTAAAACATCAACATCATTTTCATTCGGCACTGTTAAGGTGTTATTCTTTTCTGCGCAAGCGGTTTTAACTACCTCTAAAGCACTTTTCGGTTGACCGAAGGAACAAACAACTTTGCCGCCGTTTTTAACAGTACCGCATTTTTCGTACGCGATTTTTTCTATAGTATCGCCTAACACTCCGATATGGTCTATGGAAAGCGATGTTATAACATTAACTAAAGGCGTATCTATAATATTTGTTGCGTCAAGTCTGCCGCCGAGTCCAACTTCTAAAACGGCTACATCACATTTCACATCTTTAAAACACAAAAAAGCGACTGCTGTTAAAGCCTCGAACTCCGTGACGGTAACATTTTTTTCGGACAATTCTTCTACCGCGTTTTTTACCTTTTCAACATTCTTGGAAAATATGTTTTTATCTATAGGTTTGCCGTTAAACTGAATCCGCTCTAAAAAATCTGTTACATAGGGCGAAGTATAAAGACCCGCATTATAGCCTGCATCTATTAAAACATTTGAAATAGCGGTTGATACGGAGCCTTTACCGTTGGTACCTGCAACATGAACACATTTTAAATCTTTATGAGGCTCTCCTAACAAACGCAACAAGGCATCCATCCCGACAAGACCGGGACGGACACCAAACTTTAATAATGAATGTATATAGTTTACCGACTGATTATAATTCATTGTAGCTTTGCAATACTTTCTTCAAGCATTTTGATTTTTTCCAAATGTTTCTTTTGTGCTTCTTTTTGGGCCGCAACAACCTTTTCGTGAGCTTTCGCCATAAAGCCTGCGTTATTAAGCTTGTTTTTTACAAACTCTAAATCTTTTTTTGCAGCTTCAAGTTCTTTTAAAAGTCTTTGTTTTTCTGCCTCAAAGTCTACTAACTCATTAAGAGGAATATAGATTTTTGCAGATTCGGTAATAACGCAAACGCTACCCTCAATTTCAAACTCGCTGCCAACCTCTACCTCTGACGCAGAAGCAAGTCTGTTCATAAATACACTGCCGTTTGTGAAATCTTCGGTGTATTTAGTAGCAATAAAGAGCTTTGCTTTTTTTGACGGGGGAACATTCATTTCTGCACGGCGGTTACGAACAGCTTTTATTGCAGTCATAACCCGTTCCATAGCCTCTTCTTCTACAGGAAAATTAAGCTCATCGCTGTATGTCGGGAAGCTTGAAATCATAATTGAGTCGCCGGAGTGCGGAAGTGCCTGCCAGATTTCTTCTGTAATAAACGGCATAAACGGATGAAGAAGCTTTAATGTGTTTGACATTACATAAACGAGAACTGCTTTTGCAGTAATTTTGCCCTCTTCATTATCGCCGTTAAGACGAATTTTTGCAATTTCAATATACCAATCGCAGAAAACATCCCAAATAAAGTCGTAAAGCTTTTGAACGGCAATACCGAGCTCGAAGTTTTCCAGTGAATTCTGAACTTCTTTGCAAAGAGCGTTGTACTTACTTAAAATCCATTTATCCTCGGTTGCAAGGCTCTCGGGGATATGCGGTTCAGGCTCGTTTTCATCTAAATTCATAAGAATAAAGCGGTTCGCGTTCCAAAGCTTATTGGCAAAATTACGGCTTGCCTCAATTTTTTCAGGCAAGAAACGCATATCGTTACCCGGACTGTTGCCTGTGGCAAGTGAAAATCTGAGAGCGTCTGCGCCGTATTGGTCAATAATTTCAAGCGGGTCAATGCCGTTGCCTAAAGATTTTGACATTTTTCTGTCCTGAGCGTCACGAACAAGGCCGTGAATAAGAACAGTATCAAAAGGAACCTGACCGGTTTGCTCAATACCTGAGAACATCATACGCATTACCCAGAAAGGAATAATATCGTAGCCTGTTACAAGGGTATTTGTCGGGTAATAGTGCTTAAAATCAGCAGACTCTTCATCCGGCCAACCTAAAGTTGAGAAGGGCCATAAAGCAGAACTGAACCAAGTATCGAGAGTATCTTCGTCCTGATGAAGCTTTGTGCTGCCGCATTTACAGCATTTATCAGGTGCATGAGTATCAACAGTAATCTCACCGCATTCTTCACAATACCATGCAGGGATTCTGTGACCCCACCATAACTGACGGGAAATACACCAGTCGCGGATATTTTCAAGCCAATGGAAGTATACTTTTTCAAAACGCTGCGGAACAAACTTAGTTTCTCCGTTTTTAACAGCGTCTATTGCAGGGCCTGCAAGGGGTTTCATTTTAACAAACCACTGTTTTGAAACACGGGGCTCAACAGTAGTGCCGCAACGGTAACAAGTACCAACATTGTGGCTGTAATCTTCGATTTTAACAAGAGCGCCCTCTGCCTCTAAATCTGCAACAATCGCTTTACGGGCTTCGTATCTGTCCATACCGGCATATTTAGGGTAATCCTCGGTGATTTTAGCATCGGGAGTTAAAACATTGATAACCGGCAGGTTATGACGAAGACCTACCTCAAAATCGTTAGGGTCATGAGCGGGGGTAATTTTAACTACGCCTGTACCGAAATCTGTTTCAACATAATCATCGGCAACAACAGGAATTTCACGGTGAACTATAGGAAGAATTAACATTTTTCCTACAATATCTTTATATCTTTCATCGTTAGGGTTAACCGCAACCGCAGTATCGCCTAAAAGAGTTTCGGGACGGGTTGTAGCAAGCTCCAAATAACCTGATCCGTCTGCAAACGGATAGCGAAGATGCCAGAAATGACCTGCCTGCTCCTCATACTCAACCTCAGCGTCCGAAATAGATGTTAAGCAATGGGGACACCAGTTAATAATTCTTTCACCGCGATAGATTAAATCTTTATCGTAAAGTTTTTTGAAAACAGTATTAACAGCCTTGTTACAGCCCTCGTCAAGAGTGAAACGCTCGCGGTCCCAGTCGCAAGAAGAGCCCATCTTTTTAAGTTGTTCAACAATTCTTCCGCCGTACTGAGCCTTCCAAGCCCATGCACGCTCTAAGAATCCGTCACGGCCTAAATCTTCTTTAGTAATACCCTCTGCCTTCATAGCTTCAACAATTTTAGCCTCTGTAGCGATGGAAGCGTGGTCGGTACCGGGAAGCCACAAGGTATCAAACCCCGACATACGCTTCCAACGGATGAGAATGTCCTGAAGAGTATTGTCAAGAGCATGTCCCATATGGAGCTGACCTGTAATATTCGGAGGCGGAATAACTATTGTATATGTAGGCTTGCCCTCTTCACACTTTGCGTGGAAGTACTTGCCGTCAAGCCAGTATTTATAAATACGATCCTCAACATCTTTGGGATTGTACTGTTTTGCAAGTTCTTTCTTCAAAGGAATATCCCCCTATACATTATATAATCAAAACATACATTTGTATTATCACATAAACGCCTTTAATTGTCAATGTAATTTGGGGAAATTTACTGTATTTTGGCACAAAATTTTATATAACTAATATACTTGATTTTTATATAAATTTATACTATACTATGTTTAACTAATAAAAGTACAAAGGAGATTTTTGTATGGAAGCACTTAAAATCAGAAGTATCGGAATGTACTACTTTTTAAACATTATTACATTCGGTATTTACGGACTTGTATTTTGGTCTAAGCTCGCTAAGGATGTTGAAAAAGTATGTGCCGGAGACGGTCAAAAAACAATGAAGTATATGCCGGCTTGGCTTTTAAGCATTGTTACTCTCGGTATCTTCGGTATTGTTTGGAAGGCAAAGGTTGCTAAAAGATTACAGGCTAATGCTGAACGCTACGGTTTCAGATACAGCGAAGGCGGCGGTCTTACAGCATTATATTCGGTATTCTGCTACCCTCTCGCTCACTTTATTATCATTAAAAACTTCAATAAAATGGCTAAGGCTTTTAACGAATACAATAATCTTAAAGACAGCGAAAACAAAGTTGATTTATTTGCCGACTGACGGTAAGCTACATAAGACAGGAGCTATGAGTTTTGTACTCATAGTTCTTTTTTTAACCTTTTATTGAATTATAGTTATTTATGTGTTATAATCCGATAGTCGGTTTTTGTGAAAAGAGGAATTCTTATGAGTTATAAAAGATTACTTTCTATTCAAGATATATCATGTGTAGGTCAATGCTCTTTAACAGTAGCATTACCTATAATATCTGCCTGCGGTGTAGAAACCTCGGTATTACCGTCTGCGGTGCTTTCTACACATACCGGAGGTTTTACCGGCTACACCTTCAGGGATTTAACAGAAGATATACCAAAAATCAAAGACCATTGGATTAAAGAAAACATTAAATTTGACTCTATTTATACCGGGTATTTAGGCAACAGCAAGCAGATTGATTATGTTATTGATATATTTAACTCGGTAGGCACGGAAAATTGCATAAAAATAGTTGACCCTGCTATGGCAGACAACGGCAAGCTTTATGCAGGCTTTGACAGTGAAATTGTTAATGCTATGAAAGTTTTATGCGGCAATGCAGATTACCTTTTACCTAACATCACAGAAGCCGCCCTGCTTACAGACAGCGAATATAAAACCCTGTATGACAGAGCGTATATAGAGAGTCTTATTGAAAAGCTTACTTCTCTCGGAGCTAAAAATGTTATAATTACAGGCGTTTCATATAAAGAAGACAAAACAGGCGTTGTGGTATTTGAAAACGGTAAATACATTTATTATGAACACGAAAAGTTAGGCAAAGGCAGTCACGGCACGGGCGATGTTTATGCATCGGCATTTTCGGGACTTCTTACACGCGGAAAATCGGCATTTGACTCTGCAAAAATTGCGGCAGACTTTACAGTTGAATGTATTAAAGAAACGCTGAAAGAAGATAACCATTGGTACGGCGCTAAATTTGAAACATCACTTGGTAAATTGATAGAAATGGCTAACGGTTGATTTTTTAATTTATATATAATCATGAAGATTTATAAAGAGTCTTATATAAAGAAAAAGAGTCATAACGATTCTATAAAGAATCATCATGACTCGTATGATTGCAAAAGCAATAAAAATGTAACATAATAATAAAAAAATTTATGATGGTACAGGTACAAAATATGAGGAAAAAGATTTATTCAATCATTAACCCTGATGACAATAACAATAAAATAAGCCGTGCTTATGATTTTATAATGATGGCAACCATTATAATAAGTATTATTCCACTTGCATTTAAAGAAACAAATTTGTATTTTCAGTTAATTGATTACATTACAGTAGGAATATTCATCATAGACTACATACTGCGACTTTTTGTTGCAGATTATAAACTAAATAAATCAGTTGCATCATTTTTCATATATCCAATAACACCTATGGCAATTATAGACTTACTTTCTATTTTGCCTTCGGTAACAGTTCTTAATAACGGATTTAAATTACTAAAATTGTTTAGATTATTACGAACATTAAAAGTTCTTCGTACTTTCAAGTTTTTAAGATATTCAAAAAGTTTTGATATAATTGCAAATGTATTTAAAAAACAAAAAAAGATACTTTCTGCTGTAGTTACAATGGCTATCGCCTATGTTTTAATATCGGCATTGGTAATATATAATGTTGAACCTGAATCCTTTAACACTTTTTTTGATGCAATTTATTGGGCGACAATTTCTTTAACAACAGTCGGCTATGGCGATATATATCCCGTTACTGCAATAGGCAGAATAGTTACTATGGTTTCTTCGGTATTCGGTATTGCAATTATCGCTCTCCCGTCTGGTGTTATCACAGCAGGATATTTAGAAGAAGTAAATGAAGATAATAAAGAATAACAAAAAAGGACTATGACATTTTGTGTGATATAATCCCCTTAAAAATAATTTGCACCAAGACGAAAATCAAGGCAAAAGTAACCCCCCAAAAACCATTGAGGTTTTTTGGGGGTTTTGTAAATGTTGAAATAAAGCTGATTATCTCTTTGAGAACTGCGGTGCACGGCGAGCGCCTTTGAGACCGTATTTCTTTCTTTCTTTCATTCTTGGGTCACGGGTAAGGAAGCCTGCTTTTTTGAGTGCCGGGCGGAAATCGCCTTCTGCACCGAGAAGAGCTCTTGCAATACCGTGACGGATAGCGCCTGCCTGACCGGAAACGCCGCCGCCTGATACACGGCAAACAACATCGAATTTTTCGGTTGTCTCAGTAAGAGCGAGAGGCTGACGAACAATAAGTTTGAGTGTTTCAAGACCGAAGTAATCATCGATATCTCTATCGTTAATAGTGATTTTACCAGTGCCCGGATATAAACGAACACGAGCTACAGATTCTTTTCTTCTGCCTGTACCGTATAAAAATGTTTGACTTTCGTACATAATTGTTGGCTCCTCTCTTAAAATTCTCTAACGATTGGCTTTTGAGCAGCTTGTTCATGCTCTGCGCCTGCGTAAACACGAAGACGAGTCATAGCAGCTCTGCCGAGTGTATTATCAGGGAGCATACCTTTAACAGCTTTTTGAACAGCAAATTCAGGTTTTTCTCTCATAAGAGTACCGTACTGAACAGCTTTCATATTGCCAATGTAGCCTGTGTGATGATAATAGATTTTATCTGTAAGTTTTTTACCTGTGAGAACAACTTTTGATGCGTTGATAATAATAACGCTGTCGCCACAGTCTGCGTGCGGAGCGAATGTAGGTTTGTGTTTACCGCGAAGAAGAACAGCAGCTTCTACAGCAACTTCGCCGAGAGTTCTGCCGGCTGCATCGAGAACATACCATTGACGCTCTTGTTTGCCTTTAGGCATATAAGTAGACATACTAAGTTACCTCCGTAAATTTGTGGGATAATACAAAAATCCCCCTTGATTGCTTTGATATATTAACACAAGGTGAAATTAAAGTCAACACTTTTTTTAAAGAAAATTATATTATTCGGCAGTATCTCTTGTTTTCTCTCGTTTTCTCGTTTTTTTATATAGTTTTCTCACTTGGCAAAATATAAAAGCGGTAGTAAAATTGCATAATTTCACTACCGCTTTATTGTGTAATATATTCTATTTTGAAAGCTTGCTGTAATCTTTAACCACATTGATTTGGCTTTTTTTACGGGCTTTCTCCCTGCGTTTGTTTTTAGTACCTAAAGTAAGTATTACCGCAATAATAATTAACGCAGCAGCTATTACCCAAAACACTTTTGAAGTAACTATTTTCTCCATCCGGCTAAACATAGCCCACAGGTGATTTCTTTTAATTGTTTGGTAGGCTACAAGCTCTACATCGGCTATTTTAACACCGTTATACATAAACTCTGCCGTGCCTACCGTATCTCCTTTTTCTATAGGCGAATCAACCTCTGTAGGAAAACTGTCGGGTAAAACAACCTCTAAATCTTCTACAACCAATTCTTTATAGGCTACGGAAGAAACGGTTTGTTTTGGCACAAGACCTACATAATCGGCTCCCCTGCCGTATTTAACGGCTACCTCGCCGCAAATGTATGATGTATCCGCAAAGACAATCATTTTAATATTATTGAACGCCCACCTCAGCATATATCGGCACATTAAAAATGCGCTGTTGTAAAGCTTGCCGTTCATTGAATACTCGGTAGTACCTCCCATTGCAATAGAGATATAGGTGTAGCCGTCTTTAGTAGCGCTTGAAATAAGGCAAGCACCTGCTTTATCGGTAGTACCTGTTTTAAGTCCTATGGCATTTTCGTAGTAGTATTCGGAATAACTGTTTAAAAGTGCGTTTGTATTGTAAAGGTAACGAATATCACTTTTGTTTGTTTCGGGCATTGTTTTGCCGTATTTTGAAGATATTTTAACTATAATATCATTTTTCAGAGCCTCTTTAGATATTAAGTACATATCCCAAGCGGTAGTTTGATTTTGGGTAGTACCGTTATAGCCTTTAACGGACTCGTCATCAAGACCGTGGGGATTTGCAAAAAATGTATTTTTGCAACCTAACTCTTTAACGAGATTATTCATTTTTTCAACGAATACGGCTGTATCGCCTCCCCCGAACTCTTCGGCAAGAACCGCGGCGGCATCATTTGCAGACGGCAGAAAAAGGCAATACAACAGCATTTCAAGAGGAACAACCTCATCAGCCATAAGACCTGCTACGGAACTGCCTGTACCGTCTAAGCTATGTATTGCATCATAAGAGCAAGTGATTTTTTTATCTAAATCACTGCATTCCGAAAGGACTACAAGAGCAGTCACAATTTTTGTAAGTGAGGCAGGGGCTGTTACCTTATCTTGATTTTTGCCGTAGATAACGGTATCGGTATCGGCATTAACCAAAAGTGCAATATCCGTTTCATACTCAGGTGAATCAATATCGTAATAACCGTTTTTTGTGTTGATTTTAGGTTCTTCGCTATCGGCGGCAAAACCTATTACATTAAACGGTAATAAAAATAGTAAACAATTTATTAAAATAAGTAATTTTTTCATAGACAATCCCCGAAAAATGTTATAAAATAAATACACGGATTTGTATTTTTAATAATTTATATATGATATACGCTAAGTATACCACTTTCGACAAAAAAATTAAATAGTATTTTCATAAAAAGGAGCAGTAAATTATGGTTTTTATTACCGGTGATACTCACGGAGACCCTGAAAGGCTCTCTAAATCTGCGTTAAAGTGTTTAAACGAGGGCGACACAATTATTGTATGCGGTGATTTCGGCTTTGTATGGGACAGGTCAAAACAAGAGCAAAAATATCTTAAAGCCTTTTCTAAAAGAAAATATAATATATGCTTTATTGACGGCACTCACGAAAATTTTGATTTGCTTAATGCCTACCCTCTTACCACATGGAACGGCGGCAAGGTGCATCAGATATCCGATAACATATTCCACCTTATGCGAGGACAGGTTTTTGAAATAGACGGTCTGAAAATATTTACAATGGGCGGCGGAGAAAGCCCCGACCTTGATTCAAGAATTGAGGATAACCCTTGGCTTAAATACGAAATACCGTCTAAAGAAGAGCTTTTAGAGGGTGCTAACAATTTAGAAAAGCACGATTGCAAAATCGATATAATCGTTACTCACGAGCCGTCTACAACCATTAAAGGCTTTTTACAGCTTGGTGACACCGAAGCGGTGAGAGTAACTGCCCTTAACACATATTTTGATAATCTTGCTAAATGCAGTGAATTTAAGCATTGGTACTTTGGCAGCCTACACCTTGATAAATATATTTCTAATAAATATATAGGTGTGCATAAAGCTGTGGTTAACGCACATACAGGCGAAAGGGTTAAAATATAATCGCTGAAAGCCGACAGCGGTCTTTGCGAAGTGTAACAAATTCTATTACCATTCATATTATATAACAAAGGAGTGGTGATATATGAAAGTTGTAGTTTGCAAAAGCCCTAAGTTTTTAAGCGGAATATTAAAACTAATGTTTCACATTAAAGACTAATACCCGATACATAAAAATAACAGATAGTAGTTTCAATCAAGAAATTACTATCTGTTTCGTTTTTTCATCTGTTACAATAAAATTTTAAAACCTGCCGCTGTGTGCTAAAGCCTTACAGCTGCCACTCTTTTAAATCTTTAACCTCGTTATACATTGCCACATAGCTTGCGTGCCGTGACGGGTCTATTTTGCCGTTTTTTAAAGCCTCTAAAATAAGGCAGCCTTTTTCAACCGTATGGGAGCAAGAGGAAAACTTGCATTTACCTAAATATTCCTGAAATTCAGGAAAACAAAAAGGTAAATTATCTTTTACTATAACCTGACTGCTTTGCTCAATATCTAAAGACGAAAAGCCCGGTGTATCTGCAACCAAGCCCTCGCCTATATGGTAAAGAGTACATTCTCTGGTAGTGTGGCGGCCTCTGCCTAATTTATCGCTGACCTCACCTGTTGCAAGGGAAAACCGTTTATCAATGCAATTTAAAAGTGATGATTTACCAACGCCGGTATTACCTGTAAAAACAGTAATTCCGCTGCCTATCATAGCTTTGACCTTTTCAATACCCTCGCCTGTTTTACAGCAAACAGAGGCAACATCTATACCTGCAGTTTCATAGATTTTTTGAAAAGCTTCGGTATCGCCTAAATCGCTTTTTGAAAAAACCACGCACGGTTTAATACCCTTATCCACTGCAACAGCAGTCAATTTATCTATAATCAAAAGGCTTGGTACCGGCTCTTTAACGGAAGAAACGATTATTAAAGTATCAATATTAGCAACCGGCGGACGCAAAAGAAAATTTTTTCTTTCGTGAATTTCGTCTATAGTATTCTCTTTATCCTCGCGGACTGTAAAAGTTACATTATCGCCTGCTAAAGGTGATATTCTTTTTTTTCTGAAAGCGCCCCGTGCTTTACATTCGTATATTTCGCCTTGGGCTTCTACATAATAGAAGCCGCCGATACCTTTAATTATAATACCGTTTAAAACCTTTTCCATATTATTGCTCGGTTTCCTCAACGGTTTCAGCGTCAGTGGGGACATCATCGCTTACATTATTCTTACAAACAGTTAAAATAATCGTAGCCGTTTTGTCAAGATTCGGTGCAGAGCTTTGTGACGGAGACTGATTTAATACAATACCTTCTTCTCCGTTGCTTTCTTCATACCGAACAGTAACATTTGTATAGCCTAATTGGTTAAGAGTTGCAACGGCAATAGTTTCAGTCATACCCACTACATTGGTATAGAAATCAATATTATGTGTTTTCTCTTTAGAGAACTTTGCCGGCTCTTTAGAGAAATCAACCGTTGCTTCGTAGTAAAGCTTGCCGTTTAAATAAACTTTAACACTTTCAACGCCTGTGCCCGTTACATTAAACGTATATGTTGATTTTGAATTTGTATCTACCATATCTGTTGATGAGTCTTTAGAGGTTTTAACTTCTAAGCTGACAACACCCACATTTTGCGGAAGATTTATAGTTTTTTCGGCAGAAACTGTGCCGGTACTTACGGTAAGAACAACATTTTCACCCGCGCTTACGGGAACACCCGATGCAGGCGACTGTTTGAGGACATAATCTTTTGCAACAGTGCTGTTAGCTGTTTCAACCTTAGAGAGATTAAGTCCGTTTTTCTCTAAAAGTTTTTTTGCATCTTCTAAAGATTTACCCTCTAAATCAGGCATTTTAAACTCTTTTCCCGACTTTGTATCGGCAGAGTAATAAACGGTGACTTTAGAGCCCGCTAATGCGCTTGAATTAGCCTCTGGAGAGGTGCGGACTACCTGACCTATCGTTACGGAAGAATATTCTATAGGCGAAACCTCTACCGTAAAGCCCATTCTTTCAAGAGTATCTTTAGCCTCTTTATAGTTTTTACCCGTGAAATCGGGAATAATCTGTCCATCGCCGGATTTTGCAATATAAAGTTTAATTACAGCGCCTTTTTCAACCTTTGTTCCGGCTTTAGGGTCTTGGTCAAAAACGCTGCCCTCGGGACTGTCGGTAAAGGAGGCATAATATGTTTCAAAAGTATACTTACCATCATATTCCGGATTATTAAGAATACTCTTTTCATAATTCATACCCACAAAGCTGTCTACTTCAACTTTTTTAAGATTATTAACAATTGCAACAATGCCTATAATAACGGCAAAAGCAACTACTGCTACACCGATACCAGCCGCAACGGCTTTTGTTTTTGTATTCTTTTTAGACTGCCCGTAATCTTCTTCATTACCTATATCTGTAACAGGCGCCGCAATTTTTTCGGCAGGAGCTTTTTTAGGCTCGTACATTTTAACAGGCTCATCATCTTCATCGGCTACTACCGGTATTGTACGGGTTTTTTCCTGAATTTTGCCTATATATTTTGTCGGCTGTTTATCTACATAATATGTCTGATAATCAAACTTAACATTAGGATTGTTTCTAAGCTCTTCTAAGTCAACAAGCATTTCAGCCGAGCTTTGATAACGGTCACGAGGATTTTTCTGCATTGCTTTCATCGTAATCTGCTCAAAGCCTAAAGGAATATCAGGGTTAATAGTGCGCGGAAGCTCAGGCTCTGAATTAACTTGCATCAAAGCTACCGAAACAGCACTGTCGGCATCAAACGGCAATGTGCCTGTAAGCATTTCGTAAAGCATTGTGCCTACAGAATAAATATCTGACTTTTCATCTGTCAGCTCGCCTTTTGCTTGCTCGGGACTCATATAGTGAACTGAACCTATTGCTTTTTCGGTAATAGTTCTTGTATCGCTGTGGCTGAATCTTGCAATACCGAAATCTGCAACCTTAATAGTAGCGTCTTCTAAAAGCATAATGTTCTGAGGTTTAATATCTCTGTGAACAATGCCTTTATCGTGGGCATGCTGTAAAGCACGAAGAACCTGAATAATAAAGTAAAGGGCTTCGTTCCAATCTATAGTGCCGCGCTTTTCGATATATTCCTTTAATGTAATTCCCTCAATGTATTCCATTACGATATACTGCAGCCTGTCGCCGAAGCTTACATCGTAAACCTTAACAATATTGGGGTGCGAAAGAACTGCAATAGCCTTAGATTCGTTTTTAAATCTTCTTCTGAATTCTTCGTTTGCAAGGTATTCATCTTTAAGAATTTTGACTGCTACAATACGGTCGTCAATATTGTCGTATGCCTTATAAACAACGGCCATACCGCCAACACCTATAACATCTTGAATTTCATATCTGCCGTCCAGGCGTTTACCTACATAATTTTCCATACTTATTATTCCCCTTGACTGTCTGCAGAAATAAGGGCAACAGTAACATTGTCGTACCCACCTGCATTATTTGCGGATTCTATAAGCTTTTCGGCTGAACAATCACCGTATTTTTTTATAATTTCTAACACTTCGCTGTCACTGACATAGCCGCATAAACCGTCAGTACATAAAAGAAGTTTATCACCGGGTGCTACATCAACAATATCAACTTCGACATCAACGAAATTTTCTATGCCGACCGCTCTTGTTATAATGTTTCTGTCCGGGTGCGTTTTTGCCTCTTCTTCTGTAATTTTGCCGGTATCTACAAGAACCTGAACAAACGAATGGTCTTTGGTTATTTGAGTAATAGTGTCGTTTACAAGGTATGCTCTGCTGTCGCCGACATGGGCGATAACCGCTAAATTACCTAACTTTACAGCCGCAACAACAGTTGTGCCCATACCTTTATATTCAACGGATTTTTGAGACTCCTCAAAAACGGCGGCGTTAGCACCTGTAATTGCCGACTCAAGCATATTTTCGACACTGCGGACCGTCATTTTATCTCTGTAGCCTCTTTCTAAGGCCTCAGCAACCTTGTCTGCACAAATTCCGCTTGCTATATGGCCCCCGGAGACGCCACCCATACCGTCACAAATGATTACCCACTCATCTCCGTTAGGGTAAGCGCCTGTTCTGAAAGCATCCTGGTTTGTTTCACGATTTAAGCCGATATCTGTTTTAGCGAATGTCATATACGGTGTTTCACCTCACTTTATTTTCATCTTCTATAATCTTTTCTCTTCTGAGTTGGCCGCAGGAAGCGTTTATATCAGAGCCTAAGGTTCGTCTGACCGTAACCGTATGACCGCCGTCTTCGAGAATTGATTTGAATTTTTCAATATCTGCATCTGCACTTCGCTGATGGCCTTTTTCTTTGACCTCGTTAGCAGGTATAAGATTTATATGACAAAGTATTCCTTTTAATCTGCGAGAAAGTTCTTTTGCACACTCAGGCGAATCGTTTACACCTTTCATTAAAGCGTATTCAAAAGAAATTCTGCGGGAGGTTTTATCGCCGTATATCTTACACGCTTCTAACAGTTCTTCTATATTCCACCTGCGGTTTACAGGCATTATTTTATCTCGGATTTCGTTGTTCGGTGCGTGAATGGAAACCGAAAGCGTAAGCTGAAGATTTTTCTCCGACAATTCGTATATTCTTGGTACTACGCCACTTGTTGAAAGTGAAATATGCCTCATACCGATATTGAGACCCTTTTCGTCACTTACAAGCTCTAAAAACCTCATAACATTGTCGAAATTGTCTAGAGGCTCTCCCATACCCATTAAAACTATACGGGAGATACGGACTCCTAAATCGTTTTGAGCTGTGTATATTTGACTGAGAATTTCTGACGGAGCCAATTGCCTTTTAAATCCGCCTATACCCGAAGCACAAAAAGCACAACCCATTTTACAGCCGACCTGAGTTGAAACACAAACGGTATGGCCGTATTTATACTCCATAACAACACACTCTAAGTATTCGCCGTCCGGCAGAGTGTAAAGATATTTTACTGTATTATCATACCGCGAAACAAGTTTTTTTTCAATAGTACAAGATAAAATAACAAAATTATCTTCTAATTTTTTTATTAAATCTTTTGAAATATTAGTCATTTCGCCGAAAGAAGTTACGCATTTTTTATGTAACCAATCATATATTTGAGTCGCTCTGAACTTAGGCAAGCCTAAATTCTTAAGTTCTTCCGAAAGCTCGGAGAAATTCATTGAAACAATATCTTTTTTATCCATATTACTTACTTTCTCTCGAATACGGCAATAAAAAAACCGTCACAATTATTTTTATGCGGAAAAAGTGTTAAATAGTCCCCCTCATCCACGGTACGCTCTGTTTCAGGCAATGCTTTCAGTGATTTAAACTCTGTATGCTCTTTCAAAAAAGCATCGCATATTTTTCTGTTTTCATTAGGATTTACAGAACAGGTTGAGTAAACAAGCTTACCGCCTTTTTTTACATATTTGCTTGATGTTTCAAGTATATTCTTTTGAATTGGTAAAAGGCATTTAATATCGTCAAGCTTTTTATATTTTATTTCGGGCTTTTTTCCGATTATGCCGAGCCCTGAGCAAGGAACATCGCAAAGAACTCTGTCAAACTGCGGAAAATCCTTGTTAAACTTTTCTGCGTCATTTACGGTGGGTTTTATACAAGTAAGCCCCAGTCTTTCTGCACCGCTTTTTATAAGCTCGGTGCGCTGAGGGTAAATATCACAAGATAATAACGACCCTGTATTTTGCATATTTTCTGCAATAGTAAAGGATTTACCGCCGGGGGCGGAGCAAACATCTAAACAGGTATACCCTTTAAAAACATCAAGAGCCTCTACACAGTACTGAGACGATAAATCTTCAACATGGAACAATCCTTGTTTATAACATTCAAGGTTATAAACAGCGCCGCCGACATCTATATTAAGGGCATTTGGAAGTTCTGTTTTCTCGGCAGTTACACCCTCTGCTTTTAAAAGCTCTGTGAGTTCATCTGCCGTGGTTTTTATATTATTCACACGAATTGTAATCTTTTTGGGTTTTAGTGTTTCTGCTAAGAAAAGCTCTGTTGTTTCTGCGCCGTAATGATAAATAAAAAATTTAACTGTTTCTAAAGGAATAGAGTATTCTACGGATATTCTTTCGGCTTGTGAAAGACTTTCATCAATAGAGAAACCGTCCGCCGAGATTTTGCGTAACACCGCATTTATCAAGCCGGCGGCATAGGTAAATTTAGTGGATTTTATAATATTAACGGCTTCATTGACTGCGGCGCTGTGGGGAATTTTATCCATAAAAATAATCTGATAGGCGCCAAGCCTTAAATCAGTTAAAATCTGAGGTTTGGTTTTTTCTATAGGTTGTTTTAAATATTTACCTATTATGTAATCAAGAGTGATTTTACGCTCTAAAACACCGTAGCAAAGCCTTGAAATAAAAGCACAGTCAGTACTATCAAGCCCTGAGGACTTAATAGCACTGTCTATAGCAATGTTGGAATATGCTCCGTTTTGTTCAATTTTTAAAAGAATTTCGTAGGCCAATTGCCTTGGTGTTTTCATCAATCATTTCTCCTACCAAACCTTAAAAGCAGTCTTAAAAGTTGAGCTATACTTACTGCTAACGCCGCAACATAAGTCATGGCCGCCGCTTTTAATACTTTTGCCGCTCCGTCTTTTTCTTCGTAAGAGAGAAGTCCGTTAGATTCAATTACCGATAATGCTCGCCTGCTTGCGTTGAACTCTACCGGCAATGTAGCAAATTGGAATATTGCGGTAAATGCAAAAAATCCGATACCTATCCACACAAGCGGTTCAAAACTAAATAATAAGCCGATAATCAAAAGCGGTATTGAAAGATTTGAGCCTATGTTACAAACAGGTAAAATCGCATTTCTGATTTTAATAGGCACATAACCTTCGGCATGTTGAGCGGCATGGCCTGCCTCGTGACAAGCAACGCCCACTGCAGCTATTGAACTACTGCCGTATACACCCTCTGAAAGGCGTATGACATTATTAGTCGGATCATAATGGTCGCTTAATTTTCCGTTTATACATTCAATACGAACATCGCGGATACCGTAATAACCTAAAACCATTTGCGCCGCCTGAGCGCCGGTAATTCCACGGATATTTCTCACTTGGGAATATTTTGAATAAGTTGACTTTAATTTTGCCTGAACGATTGCCGAGAATATAATAACCGGTACAACCAGAATCACATAATAATAGTCTATATAGAAAAATGGCATATTATAATCTCCTTCTAAGATTTATCAATTTATATTATAGTTTGCAATCTTTAAGCAAAATATGATGATATGTTAATAAATTATAAATAATCACAAAATTGTGCCGTCTGCTATAGGATGACCGTTCAAAAAATCAACGGCTTTCATTCGTTTTTTACCCTCAAACTGAACTTCGGCCAATACAACGGCTTTGCCGTCACCGCAGAACACCGCAAGACCTGATTTTAAAGCTCTTGTTTCTCCCGGTTTGCCGCCTGAAAGCTCAGCGGAAATAGACGATGAGAACAGTTTAAGAGCTTTACCGTCTAAATAAGTTAATGCTGTAGGCCATGGGTCGAGTCCCCTGATTTGGTTGTGAACTTCTCTTGCGGGTTTTGACCAATCCACCTTACACATTGATTTATCAAGCATTGGAGCGTAAGAGCTTTCTGCATCATTTTGTTTTACAGGCTTTAGTTCGCCTTTTTCTGCCGCCTCCAGAGTTTCTAATAAAAGCTCTGCACCCATTGGGGCTAAACGGTCAAAAAGCTCGCCTGCAGTTTCATTTTCGCCTATTTTTGTTTTTTTGCAAATGAGAATATCGCCTGTATCAAGTCCTACATCCATTTGCATTGATGTTACGCCGCCGTACTCTTCGCCGTCTAAAACACATTGCTGAATAGGTGCGGCACCGCGGTATTTAGGCAAAATTGAGCCGTGAATATTTATACAACCGTATTTAGTGTATTCCAAAAAATCTTTGGGTAAAATCTTACCGTAAGCCACAACCGCAACAACATCAGGCTCAGTTTCTTTTAAAATCTCAATACCCTCGCCGTTTTTTAATGTGTTAGGCTGAAACACCTTCAACCCGTTGTTTTCTGCCACAACTTTAACAGGCGGCGGAGTTAAAACGGCTTTTCTGCCCACGGGTTTATCAGGTTGAGTTACAACTCCGCAGACCTCACAGCCGCTTTCCAACAAAGCCTCAAGAGGCTTTACGGCAAAGTCCGGAGTGCCCATATATAAAACTTTCATTTATATACACCTTATTCCGATGCAGGCTCCGTTCTGTAAAGAACTTCGCCTTCGTCTAATTTATCTTTATAAAGAATACCGTCTAAATGATCTATTTCGTGGCAGAAGCAACGGGCCTTAAGTCCCTCACCCTTGTAAATACACCATTTTCCGTCTCTGTTGAGCGCTTTAACCTTAACAACATTAGGTCTTGTAACAGTGCCTTGAAGCCCCGGCAGAGAAAGACAACCCTCAACACCTGTTTGCTCGCCCTCTGTACTGATTATTTCAGGGTTAATAAGCTCTATAAAATCGTTTCTGTCTTCGCTTACATCCATTACAACAACTCTTCTTAAAACTCCTACCTGAGGACCTGCAAGTCCTACGCCGCCCGACTGATACATAGTATCTTTCATATCGTCAAGTAAATCGAAGAGCCTGTCGTTAAACTCGGTAACTTCTCTTGCTGTTTTTCTTAAAATCGGGTCATCATCTACCCTGATATTTCTGATTGCCATATTAAAATTCCTCTATGATAACGGATTTATATCAACTGACACAGTAGTTTTCGGCAGTTTAGTATCTTTCATAAATGAAATTAACACACCTGACATCATACTGCGAAAGCGTCTATTATTTTTACATTTTATTGTAATTACATTTCTGTATTTATTATTGATTTTTGAAATCTTTGGTTGAATCGGTCCTAAAAGATTAACCTTAACATCGCTGTATTCATTTGTTACTGCTGATTTTACCATATCAAAAAATGCTTTTGCGCTTTTATAAGACCAACTGTATTGCTCGCTTGTAAAAGTAAGCTGACAAATATCACAATACGGTGGATAAACCATACTTTTTCTTATTATTGACTCTGTGTTGTAAAAAGACTCATAATCCTGGTTGGCAGAAAGCTCAATAATATCGTTATCGGGCAAAATAGTTTGAATATATGCCTTACCTTTATAATCTCCCCTGCCCGATCTGCCTATAACCTGAGTCAGCAAATCAAATGCCTTTTCGCTGCTTCTGAAATCATCATTATAAAGCTGATGGTCTATGGAAATAACTCCGACTAAGGTAACATTAGGAAAATCCAAGCCCTTTGCGACCATTTGAGTACCTAAAAGAATATCGTATTCGCCGTTTGCAAATGCCGTTAATTTTTCTTGATAAGAATACCTTGCCATAGTTGTATCGGCATCCATACGAAGAATTTTTGCATTTGGAAAAATCTTTTCTATTTCATCCTCTATACGCTGTGTGCCGAAGCCTGAAAATCTTACTGCTTTCTCGCCGCACTCAGGGCAAACATTTGAAGCGCTTACGGAATACCCGCAATAATGGCACATAAGCCTGTTATTTGCGCTGTGGTAAGTAAGAGATATACTGCAATTCGGACATGTTAAAACGGTTTTGCAGGCTTCGCAGGAAGCAAATGTATTAAAGCCTCGCCTATTCATTAAAAGAATAGCCTGCTTGTTATTATTCAAACATTCTTCTAAAGCGTTGTAAAGTTCGTTGCTTACAGCACCCTGAGTATTTGATGTATCAACCGTAACAACATCCGGCAAAACCGCTTTGCCGTAGCGTTTATCAAGTTTTATATATGAATATCTGCCGTCTAAAGCGTTTTTATATGTTTCAACAGACGGCGTTGCAGAAGAAAGCAATAAAAGCGCGTTGTTGTAAGCACATCTGAACCTTGCAACATCCCTTGCATGAAAACGGGGTGACATTTCGGATTTATATGTGTGCTCCTGCTCTTCATCTATAACAATAAGCCCTAAATCCTCGAAAGGCGCAAAAACGGCAGAACGGGTACCTATAGCAATTTTTGCTTCTCCGTTTCTGACACGCTTCCATTCGTCTATTCTTTCACCTGCGGAAAGGGCGCTGTGAAACACTGCAACAGTTTCGCCGAAATGAGAATAAAAAATACCTAAGGTTTGCGGTGTAAGAGCGATTTCAGGCACCATAACAATTACGCCTTTGCCGTCCTTTACAACCTGTTCTATAAGTTTTAAAAACACCTGAGTTTTTCCCGAACCCGTAACACCGAAAAGAAGAGACGCAGAACCTTTACCGCTTCTGTATTGGGATAAAAGCTGTTCATAAGCTTTGTTTTGCTCATCTGTTAATGTAGGTGACGGGAGTTTTTCTGTTGATTTATCAAACTTAGGTTTGCGGTAAACCTCACTGTCATAAAGCTCTACCAAGCCTTTTTTATTAAGAGCCATAACTACAGCTTGTGTAACGCCTGTAAAATAGCAAACCTCTTTAACAGACGCACTGCCTATATCCGTTAAAAGGTTAAAGACGCTTTTTTGTTTTGCAGTAAGTGTAGGAAGCATCCTTTCAGCCTCTTCGTCTGTTACGGCAAGTCTGACATTTTTTACCGTTAGGTCGCCTGTTTTGCGTTTGGCGTCAACATTAGTAATAAGTACACCGTCACGGACCATTTTATCAGGTATCTTTGAGAACTCAGGCAACCCCAAATCCTTTAACAGTTTCTCGCGTTTTACAAATCTGCAGCCGTCTTTTAGATATTTAAAAATTCTCAGTTCATCATCTTTTAGTTTACTTATTTTGCTTTCAGGAATACTGTTAGCCATATAGGATACAACGAAATTGAGACCTATACCGGCCGGAAGCATTGCTTTAGCAGCCTCAAAAAGAGTGCAGAAAGTATTTTCTTTAAGCCAGATTACAAGTTCTAACATTTCACTGCTGAAAAGCGGCGAACTGTCTAAAACCGAGCTTATGAATTTTAACCTTCCGCTGTTTTCTGCTTCTATAAGCGGCTTCACAGACAATATAAGTCCTTGTTTCTTTTTGTTGCCGTTGCCAAAAGGTACCGTTACTCTGCAACCCGGTTTTGCCGATGCTTCAAGCTCGGGGGGTATTTTATAAGAATAAGGTGCGTCAAAGTGGTAAACTAAACCCTCAACGGCTACTTCGGCAAAATAAGCCTCAACCATAATTAAATACTTGCGATTTCATCAGGCTCAACAATTTTGTAATCGTTGTTGAGTAATTGTTCAAGTGCTTCGCTAACAGGTTTTTCAGTTGTAACTTCCTTATTTTCAAGGTGTTTGTCTGAAATTTCGCGGGCGCGCTTTGCCGTAGCAATTACAAGTGAGTAACGGCTGATATTTCCCGAAAGAACAGAACTAAGGTCTTTGTTTAACATAATATATCTACCTTTCTGATAATAAATTTATTTTAGTATTTCATTAACGATATTTTCCATACGGGAGTAACGGAATTGTTCTGCATGGAGAATTTCCGTAATTCTGTCGACACAAAGGTCAATATCGTCATTTATAACAACATAATCGTATTGGGCGGCTTCCCGCAATTCTTCTTTTGCAATATCAAAACGCTCTTTAAAGGTTTCTTCGGTTTCTGTGCCGCGGCCTTTTAAACGGTTTGAAAGCTCGTCTAAGGTAGGCGGAATAATAAAAATGCTTACCGCCTCTTTCATAAGCTTGCGGATATTTTCTGCACCCTCAACCTCTATTTTAAGAAGTACTATGCCGCCTTTTTCAACACGGCTTTCTACCTCGCATTTAGGCGTTCCGTAATAGTTGCCGTTGTAACAAGTATATTCCAAAAAATAGCCCTGAGCGATCTTATTCAAAAAGTCTTCTTTAGTAATAAAGTAATAGTCAACGCCGTCTTTTTCGCCGTCACGCATTTTTCGTGTGGTAGCAGAAACAGTTTTTTTGAAATCAACCTTTGTTTTTAATTTTTCAAGCAATGT
>JBJEPP010000040.1:0-3168 GCA_051881295.1 Acutalibacteraceae bacterium
TTTTTCGTTTTTCATTCGACTCACGAAGCGTTCACTCGTTCACTTGTTCACCGCTATTAGCTGTCGGCTGTTAGCTGAATACGCTGTCGTCTGCTTTAAATAAACACTTGAATTAACATTCACTCTATGATAATATATAATAGTAAAAATATTTTTTTGGAGGTATGTTATGAAACACGCAGACCTTATCAGCAAAATGACTCTTGAAGAAAAGGCTTCCTTTTGTTCAGGTCTTGATTATTGGCACACAGCGGGACTGGAAAAATTAGATATTCCCGTTGTTATGTGGACAGACGGCCCTCACGGAATCAGGAAACGCTCAGAAGATAAAAAGAGCAAAGAGGAAGCAACATCTCTTAAAGGTGTTCCTGCAATTTGCTACCCTACAGCCGTTACAACCGCTTGCTCTTGGGACCCTGATTTAATTTGTGAAATGGGCGCTCTTTTAGGTGAAGAATGTTTAAAAGAACAGGTTGCCGTTCTTTTAGGACCGGGCACTAACATTAAGCGTTCACCTCTTTGCGGCAGAAACTTTGAGTATTTTTCAGAAGACCCGTATTTAGCAGGCGAAATTTCTGCGGCGTTTATTAACGGCGTTCAGTCAAAGGGCGTGGGCACATCTTTAAAACACTTTGCGGGCAATAACCAAGAAACCCGCCGTATGACTGTTGACTCGGTTGTAGACGAACGCGCACTCCGTGAAATCTATCTTACATCCTTTGAAAAGGCTGTAAAACAAAGTCAGCCATGGACTATTATGAACGCCTACAACAGATTAAACGGTACATACTGTGCAGAAAACAAATGGCTCTTAACAGATGTTCTTCGTGACGAATGGGGCTTTAAAGGTATGATAGTTACCGACTGGGGTGCTGAAAACGACCGTGTACAGGGACTTTTAGCAGGTCAGGAGCTTGAAATGCCAACCTCTAACGGTGAGGGTAATCGCCAAATTGTTGAAGCTGTTAAAAACGGCGCCGTAAGCGAAGAATACCTGGATAAAATGGTTGATAACATTTTAGATGTTATTCTCAGGGCTAAAGAGGTGCAAGGCGAATACACATACGATGCAAAAGCGCATCACGCAAAGGCCCGTGAAATTGCTTCACAGTGTATGGTGCTTCTTAAAAACGAAAAAAATATTCTTCCTCTTAAGCC
Organism: Acutalibacteraceae bacterium; assembly: GCA_051881295.1. Taxonomy (GTDB): domain Bacteria; phylum Bacillota; class Clostridia; order Oscillospirales; family Acutalibacteraceae; genus DTU089. The sequence continues at coordinate 1,159 of JBJEPP010000040.1, forward strand.
AAAATCAAACATTGCGGTTATCGGTGAAATGGCTAAAAAGCCCCGTTATCAAGGTGCGGGCTCATCCATTGTTAACGCAATTCAAATTGACTGTGCTTACGATTTTCTTAAAGACGAATGTAATGTAACCTACGCGCCCGGTTATTCAACCGCTAAAAAATGCAAAAAGTCAGATGATGAATTTATTGCAGAAGCAAAGAACGCAGCACAGGGCAAAGACGCGGCGGTTCTCTTTATAGGTCTTACAGAAGAATTTGAGTCAGAGGGCTTTGACAGAACTCACATAGGCATTCCTCCGCTTCACATAAAACTTGTAGAAGAAGTTTCAAAGGTTAATCCTAATGTAATTGTTGCACTTTCAGGCGGCGCTGTTGTTGAAATGCCTTGGGCAGGCTCTGCAAAAGCAATTCTCAACTGTTACCTTGGCGGTGAAGCGTCCGGCTCTGCGGCGGCTGATATTCTTTTAGGTAAGGTTAACCCAAGCGGCAAGCTTGCAGAAACATACCCACACGCTTTAAGCGATACTCCTTGCTACAACTACTTCCCGGGCGATATTTCTACGGTTGAATACAGAGAAAGCGTATATGTGGGCTACAGATATTACGATTCGGCTAAAAAAGATGTATTGTTCCCGTTCGGTCACGGTCTTTCATACACATCTTTTGAGTATTCGGATTTAAAGCTTTCTGCCGACTCTGTTAAAGATACCGATACGGTTACTGTATCCTTCAAAATTAAAAATACAGGTGACACAGACGGTGCTGAAATTGCACAGGTTTATGTTTCAGATGTTGACTCAACTATTTACAGACCGGAGAAAGAACTTAAAGGCTTTAAGAAAGTATTTCTTAAAGCAGGCGAAGAAAAAGAAGTTTTCATAGAGCTTTCCAAACGCTCATTCGCATACTACAATGTAAATATTCACGATTGGCATGTAGAGTCCGGCGAATTTAAAATCTTAGTGGGTGCGTCCAGCAGAAATATTCTTTTAGAGGGAACGCTCACCGTTGAATCTACAGTGGAAGCAGAAGTACCGAACTATAAAGAAGTTGCCCCTGCTTATTATTCGGTTGATGTTCAAAATATTCCCGATGGGCAGTTTAAAGCTGTTCTCGGCAGGGAAATTCCGCCGTCAAATGTAGTTAGCTACCCTAACCTTACGGTGGCAAATACACTTGAAGACTCAGCAGTAGGCAAAAACGGTGCAAAAATCGTAAAACTCCTAAGAAAATTTGTTGGTACAGAGGGTATGGCTTGCTCAATTGCACTCCAAACTCCTGTTAAAAACTTTGTTTCTATGAGCTTTGGCGTATTCAGTCCCAAAATGGCTAATGAGCTTTTAGATATTCTTAACGATAAAAAGCCTTACAGACGAGGACTTGCCGCTCTTATTCTTAAAGCAATTCCGAGTGTTATTAAAGGAATACCTAACTTAATGAAAATCTGACATCTGCTAATAGCGGTGAACAGTGAACGCTTTGTAAAGCAAATGAAAAACGAAGAACTAAAAATGAAAAATTTCGGTGCAAGCACAGTGCCTGCGGCACAATTTAATGTGCTTGCAGAGATAAAAGCAACTTTACTTTTCTAAATAAACAAAACAGATAGTAATTCACGTTTAAGATGTTTGAATTTACTATCTGTTTTTTGTATATCTATGGACTCTTCGGTTTATTTATTATTTAGTTTTGCAACACTATTTTTGTTAGAATTTTTACTTTACCGTTTAGTTTAAGAAAATCGTTCTTTTTACTATTTACTCCACTATAAAGCGAAAAACTTTCTGTTCACACCAAAAGCACGCTATAATGCACACGAAGTGTGCGGTGCTTTTCGATAATTCTTAATTTTTCATTCGGCTTGCGACAGCAAACTAAATGAAGAATGAAAAATTAAAAGTGAAAAATTTCGGTGCAAGCACAGTGCCTGCGGCACAACTTAATGTGCTTGCAGAAATAAAATCAACTTTACTTTTCTAAGAAAATAAAATTAAAACAGATAGTAATTCAA
>JBJEPP010000041.1:0-11675 GCA_051881295.1 Acutalibacteraceae bacterium
TAAAAAATTAAATGTCGCTTAATATTTGTGGACATTTTATATTGCAATTTATAATCATCAGAAGAATAATAAAAAATACTTGACATACTCAAGAGAGTATGGTAAACTACTTTACGCTGTTCTAAAGACAGCAGGTGCAAATTTTGTTTAATGGTCTTAACCGCCTGCCGAGGAATGCATTATCTACTTAATTTTATTTAGTATTTATGCCCTTCTCGTGCTATGCGGGAGGGGCATTTAAAATTGGCAAAAAAATTAACGGAGGTGAATTAGTTTGCCAAGTGCTAAAATCTTAGAAGCAAAACAAGCAGAAGTAGCTGCTATTGCAGAGCGTCTTAACGGCGCATGTGCAGGTGTAATCGTTGACTACAAAGGTATTAACGTTGCAGATGATACAGCTCTTCGTAAAGAACTTCGTGAAGCAGGTGTAGAATACACAGTTTCAAAAAACACAATGATTGAACGCGCTGTTAAGGGTACAAGCCTTGAGGGTCTTTCAGACTGTCTTGCGGGTACAACAGCTCTCGCTACAAGTGCTGAAGATTATGTTGCTGCCGCAAGAATTCTTTGCAAATTCGCATCAACACATGAAAACTTCACTGTTAAGAGCGGTTTCCTTGATGGCGAAGTTATCTCAACAGAAAAAATTGACAGCCTTGCAAAGCTTCCATCAAGAGAAGTATTGCTCGCAACTGTATGCAGAGTGTTCAACGAACCTATCGCATCTTTCGCCCGTGCTGTTCAAGCTATTGTTGACAAAAACGGCGAAGCAGCAGCCGAATAATTGCTGACAAATCAAAAATAAAATTTATAAGCCTATAAAGTAAAAGGCTGATTAATTGGAGGAAAATAAAATGGCATCAGAAAAAATTACTGCTATTGTTGAAGAATTAAAAACTCTCTCAGTTCTCGAACTCTCAGAGCTCGTTAAAGCTGTTGAAGAAGAATTTGGCGTAAGCGCTGCAGCAGCTGTTGCAGTAGCAGCTCCTGTTGAGGGCGGTGCAGCTGCAGCTGAAGAAAAAACAGAATTTGATGTTGTACTTACAGAAGTTGGTGCAAACAAAATCGCTGTTATCAAAGTTGTTCGTGAAATCACAGGTCTTGGCCTTGCAGAAGCAAAAGCTAAGGTTGACGGCGCACCTGCAACTCTTAAAGAGGCTGCATCTAAAGATGACGCTGAAGCAGCAAAAGCTAAGCTTGAAGAAGCTGGCGCAAAGGTTGAACTTAAGTAATTTAAGATTCAAAAATTTTGAAGAGGTTGTAAAAACAATGCTTTTTACAGCCTCTTTTTTTACTGTAAATTTTGACTTTTTTTCGTATTTTTTGTGTAAAATACTTAAAAATTTAGACTTATTTGCAGAATAAGTTGAATTAAAAAGCAAAATGTTAACAATTCGTTCATAAAGTTGCAACATTAGTACAACAACAGAGAGTTACTATATATATGCCAATACGATACGCAGGAAGTTTAAAAATATTTCCCGTTCAAAAACAGCCCATGCTATTTAGCTATGGGCTATTTTTCTTGGTAAAAATTATATTTCTTTAGTATTTTGCTTGATAATACTTTTTAGTAGTGCTATAATGTAAAAAGTTTTTAGAAAAAGGATGATTAGGATGAATGAAAAAATAAAAAAACTTGTAATAGCGTCTTTAATGGCGGCTCTCACCTGCGTTATGACGCTTGTAGTTCAAATACCGATGCCGCTTTGCGGTTATGTAAATCTCGGTGACGGCGTAATTCTTTTATCTGCCGTTATTTTAGGACCTTTATACGGTGCGCTTGCCGGCGCAATCGGTGCTTGTCTTGCAGATATTATAAGCGGTTTTGCAATATATGCACCGGGAACATTTGTTATTAAAGCACTTATTGCGATTGTAGCGTTTTATGTGTACAGAGCCCTCAGCAAACAGATTAAAAACACATCTATTGCTTTTGTACCAAAGCTTGTAGCAGGTATTTTAGGCGAAGCAGTCATGGTAGCAGGTTACTTTGCTTATGAAGCAACAGTTATGGGTTACGGATTAGCCGCAGCATCAGGGCTTGTAGGCAACTCAATTCAAGGTGCTGTAGCTGTTGTTGTGTTTGTAGCTTTAGGGGAGGTTATAACAAGAAACAAAGCTCTCAAAAAATTTGTTTACGAAATAAAATAACCAAAACAATTATAAAACATATAAAAAAGCAGGAAGTTACTTTAAAAAGTTTCTTTCTGCTTTTTCTATAGCCGAAAACTCTTGTGCGCTCACGATGTTAACAATACACCGTGTGCAATACCGGGGATGCTTTCTTTTTGCAGGCTTGATGTAGGTGAAAGGAGCGCCCCTGTACCCACAAACAGCACCTTGTTAAGTTCTTTTGTTATTAGTTTATTGTAAATATATGAATTAACAACAGTTGCAGAACAACCGCAACCGGAGCCGCCTGAGTGCATATCCTGTTTCTCTGTATCATATATCATGATGCCGCAGTCCTTATGAACTCTTGAAATATCAAAGCCGTAATCTGTTTTAAAAATCTTATGCAAAAGTTTACTGCCGGTAGTACCTAAATCACCTGTTAAAATCATATCGTAATCGTCCGGCATTGTATTTGTATCTTTTAAAAATCTTTCAATAGTTTCCGAAGCGGCCGGCGCCATAGCGGCGCCCATATTATTAGTATCTGTAATTGCTAAATCACAAACAGCACCGATTATTACTTTTTCAATATGCGGACCGTTTTTGGTGTGTTGAGAAACTACAGAAGCTCCTGCGCCTGTAACGGTCCATTGAGCTGCGGGTGAACGCTGACCGCCGTATTCAAGAGGCATTCTGTATTGCCTTTCGGCAGAACAAAAGTGGGAGGAGGCGGCGGCAAGAGCAACATCCACGGCGCCTGAATCTACAAAAATTCCGGCAAGTGCTAAAGATAAAGCCATTGTAGAACAGGCACCGTACAGTCCCGCAAACTGTATTCCAAGGTCACGCATACCGAAAGATGAGCCTATGCATTGGTTTAAAAGGTCGCCTGCAAAAGCACAGCCTATATCTGTTTTTTTTAGATTTGCCTTGCGAATGGCTGTTTCAATAGCCTCTTTTTGCATGTGAGTTTCGGCTTTTTCAAAGGTCTTTTCGCCGCAAAATTCGTCAGTATAGCTTTTATCAAAAAAGTTGCCTAAAGGACCCTCTTTTTCTTTTTTACCGACTACTGCCGAAAAACCTATTACAGACGGTTTACTTTCTAACTCTATAGTGTATTTCCCGATTTTTTTTGGCATATTATCACCCTAACAAATAATATAAAAGTCCGTAAAGCGATGCACTGCTGCACCCGTATACTATGACAGGACCTGCTAAATTAAACATTTTTACGCCGGTACCTAAAATTTTGCCTTCAACGCTGAATTCAACCGCAGGTGATACTATTGAATTAGCAAAACCCGTAATAGGTACTGCAGTGCCTGCACCGGCGTATTTCGCAATATTGTCAAAAACTCCGATACCCGTTAAAATTGCAGTAATCACTATAAGGGTAGAAGATACCAAAAATGATACCTCGTCTTCATTGAATTTTAAATTTGTATAAACGGTTTTCAGAATTTCACCGAAGCAACATATACCTCCGCCGAAAATAAATGCTAAAATACAGTCCTTTAATATAGGCGATTTGGGTGTAGTTTCGCTGACTAACTTAGAATATGTTTGATTATCCAAAAAATCACTTCCCGAAAACTATATTCTCCCAAAACAAATAAATTATTCAAACTTGAAAATAATTTGAGAAATGGTATACTTATATTAAGTACATTGAATATATTAAAGGATGTGATTTAGTGGAAGTTATTTTATGCTTAGATAAAAACGGCGGTATGCTTTTTAATAACAGACGGCAAAGCAGAGATGTTAAGGTTTTAGAAGATATATTTGATAATCTTGGAGATAAAAAACTTTATATTTCGAGCTTTTCAGAGAAGCTTTTTGTTGATTTTTCAGACAAAGTTACGGTGGTAGATAATTTTTCGGATAATGCAAATGAAGACGGTGTTTGGTTCGTTGAGAATATTGATGTTGGATATTTTGTTGATAAGATTTCTAAAATAACCGTATATAATTGGAACAGAGTCTACCCCGTAGACACTTTTTGCACTGTAAACTTTAAAGAGTTTAAAAAAATCGGTTCAACAGATTTTAAGGGTAATTCTCACGAGAAAATAACTAAGGCGGTATATATTAAAAAATGAAAACTGTAAGCAAGATTTTACAATGGATATGCTCGGTATGTGTGCTTTTATTTGCATTTACATACAAGCTTGAAATATGCTCTTTATTCTTTTTGTTATCGGCATTTTTGTTAATGCCTATAGCACCCGTAAGAAGATTCTTTAAAGAAAAAGTACGGGTAAAAAGCTTTGTTTTAATTATAATTTCTTTGGTATTATTTATTTTGGGAGTTTTATATTCTCCGACCGCTAAAGAGATTTACGGTAATAAAGTTCAAAAAGATATTGAAAAACTTGACCAAGTTATAGATAACAACAATGTAATTCAGGAATTCGGCAACGAAGAACTTGAAGACGCCGTAAATGATGTCAGCGAAATTACAACTGATGAAACTACGGAATGATAGGCGGTGGTAATATGAAAAGAGTACATAGTGTATTATTGGCGGTTGCGTTATTACTGAGTGTATTGTTTAGCGGATGCGCAAACGAAGCAGAAATAAACGGTACAACACAGGGCGCGGGGCAATTAACAGAGCTTTCAGCCGAAGCTTCGGGCAACAGCAGTGAAGATGCCGGGAATTTTGCTGACGGAAATGAAGAAGGCAATACCTCTGAAAGAGATACCGCGTCATCAAAAGAAAAATCTGACAGCGAAAAATCCGATACCTTAAAGACTGACTCTACAGGCCAAAGCTTTAAGTTATCGGATGTAGGTGACTATTCAGGCTCTCCTTTTGCAGCTGTAAACAGTAATAATCCGTACTTTACAAATGCTGAAATTACAAGTAAAGCATACGAAAGCTACAGCTCGCTTGATTCTTTGGGCAGATGCGGTACTGCAACGGCGTGTTTAGGCAAAGAAACAATGCCAGGCGCTAATGAGAAACGGGGAAGTATTTCAAATATAAAACCAAGCGGGTGGAAACAGGCGAAATATGATTGCGTAAGCGGTAAATATCTTTATAACCGCTCGCATCTTATAGGCTGGCAGCTTTCTGCAGAAAATGACAATGTTAAAAATCTTATAACCGGCACAAAATACTTTAATGTTAACGGTATGCTGCCGTTTGAAAATATGGTAGCCGATTACATAAAAGAAACAAATAATCATGTTATGTACAGAGTTACACCGATTTATAAAGGCAGTAACCTTGTATGCAACGGTGTGCTTATTGAGGCATATTCGGTAGAGGACTACGGCGATGGCATAAGCTTTTGCGTGTTTTGTTACAATGTTCAGCCGGGTGTAGATATTAACTATGCAGACGGCAGCAGCACTCTTTCGGGAAATGTAACAACTCAGACCAAGAAAGTAACTGCCGCAACAACTAAAAAAATCGCTGATACAACTGCTAAAAAAACAGAAACCGCCACAACAAAAAAGGCGGTAACAACAAATTCCACAACACAAAACAGTTCAAAGTGCGATTATATTCTGAATACAAATACTAAAAAATTTCATAGACCCGAATGCAGTTCCGTTAAACAAATGAATGAAAATAATAAATCCAAACGCAACTGCACAAGGGATGAGATTATTGCAGAGGGTTACACTCCGTGCGGTAGATGTAACCCGTAGCTGAGAGTCGGTGAGTTAGTTTACTGTGTAAATTAACATAAATTTAATTGATTTTAATCCGTGCTTATTGTATTATATAAATATTATATAAATACCGATATTAAATACTATATGAATACAGTTATTAAAGGAGTGAGAAGATTGGTTATTTACCCTGAGTCTTTCAGCGTAAAGCCTGATACTGAGGCTACAATCGGGTTTAGAAACCTTTTTAATACATCGGCAAAGACTCCGATCAATAAGAATCTTACTCTTTCTAAAGGTAAATATGTATTTTTAAGTAAAAATGCCAACATAAATAAGTTTTATATAACCAACACTATTGCCAAAGATGAATATAAAAAACTAAAGGCTGAGCCTAATATTCATAAAAGTGCAGTCGTTATAGACGGCGTTTCTAATATGGATATTGATTTTAACGACTCAACTTTTATTATGGACGGCAAAATGACCCATATCGTCATTAAAGACTGTTACAATATCAAACTCAAAAATCTTACTATAGAAACTGTTATGCCCAATGTTCATAAGCTTACGGTTTTAAAAGCCAGCACATTTTATGCAACCTTTAAGGTTGATGATGCAACAACCTTCACAGAAGAAAACGGTGAATTCTATTGGGTGGGTACAGATTATAAAATGAAGTTTACAGACGGTACCCGTTTCGGCTGGTGTTGGTATCCAACTGCTAAACCCGAAAATTTCAATCATACAAAACGGAGCAGGCAACACCCGTTTTTCGGTTCAATCGGCATAAAGCAAATTGCAGAAAAAACTTTTACGGTAAGGTATATTTATCCCATAGATTTTGAAGCAGGTCAGATTTTTTATGCATATCCTGTTACCCGTGAAGAAGTCGGCATATTTGTTGAAAATTCAGATAAAATATCTTTAGAAAACATAAAACAAACATATAATAATTCCCTTGCTTTTGTAGCGCAAAACAGCAGTAATATTACTGTAGAAAATGTTGATTTCAGTCCCAATAAAAAATATGAGGTTGATTTTTGTTCACTTGCAGACTTTTTGCAATTCAGTATGTGCCGAGGTAAAATAGCGGTTCGCAATTCAAATTTTGACAACGCCGGTGACGATGTTTGCAATGTTCACGGTTTTCATTTTGAAATAGTAAATATTAACCGAGATAAAATTACAGTTAAGTTTTGTCACCCTCAAAGCTATGGGTTTGAATGTATTCGTAACGGCGACACTATTGCCTTTGTAGACCCTGCCACGCTTTTAGAGGTGAGCAGGACTAAAGTTTTAAAAGCAGAGCTGAGAGATGAATATTTTTACGATTTAACCCTGACTACTTATGATGTGCCTGTAGGAGTCGGGGGATTTATAGAAAATATTTCGGCTAACCCCGATTTTGAGTTCAGCGGTAATACAATTAACCGAGTTGTTACCCGCGGTGTGCTTTGTACTACACGCGGTAAAATCTTAATTGAAAACAATAAATTTTTGAATACGGGTATGAGCGGTATTTTAATATCTGACGATGCAAATAATTGGTATGAAAGCGGACCCGTACGGGATGTTACAATTCGCGGTAACGCTTTTATGAATTGTGATGATAACGCTATTTTGATAAAGCCTGAAATTCAAAAATACGGGGGTCCTGTTCACAAAAATATTTTAATTGAAAATAATCTGTTTGTGCTTAATAACACCCATGCATTGAATGTTTCATGTACAGAAAATGTTATTATGCGGGGCAATACCTATGCAGGTACACCGAAATATAATATGTGGGTTACGGCAGACAGAGTAAACGGCATTACAACCGATTGTCCGAAATAATATGTAAAAAGTACGCCGACAGCTAATTGTTAAATTACTAAGCGGTCGGCGTACCTTATGAACTGCCTGAATTATTTTGCTTCAAATGACTGGCAGCATGTTGAGTCAACTGAATTTGGGTGACAGTTACATGCGCCTACTTCAATTACTGTTTTTGAACAGTAGTTTGCACTTGGGCAATGGTATTTGCAGTTTTCTACTGTGCAGCCGATGCTGCTGTTTTTGTTATCGTTCATAATAAAAATCCTCCTATATATTTATGACGATTTCTTTCGTCAAATCTATTGTGTGAGGATTAAAAAAAAATATACAGGATTTTTTATGGAAAAAGAAATTATTTTAAAAACCGCATATTCGATTTTGCGAAAGACAACGCCGCTTTCATTTGACTGCGGCTCGCTTTGCGGCAGAAAATGCTGTAAAGGCGATGACGCTACGGGCATGATTTTGTTTCCGGGTGAAGAAAATATAATAGATGAAAGAATTACCGTTAAAGAAAGGGCAGACGGCACTAAAATTGCTGTTTGCAACGGAAGCTGCGATAGAAATAAACGGCCGCTTTCATGCAGAATATATCCGCTTTTTCCTCTTGTTTACAAAGATAAGTACGGTAACGATACGGTGAAGGCGGTTTTTGATATAAGAGGAGAATGTCCTCTTATCAGCTGTGATTATGAATTTCAGAAATCTTTTATAAAATCTGTCAGAAGAACAGGAAAATATCTGCTTTTAAATGATGAAACAAAAAAGGTTTACAAAAGGATTTCTAAAGAAGTTGAAGAAAGCTACCGAATTTTAGAAAAATTTATATGACGATTCAAAAAGGTAGAAATTTTCCGGTGCTTTTATTTTGAAAAATTTAAAAAAGTGTTGACAAATATAATTATTGTGTTATACTAATAACAGTAATCATTACTACTTATTAAAATGAGTGGGATAAAACAGAATAATACTTAGTAAGTGGATAATCATTACATTTCTACCGAAAGGAGCGTTGGCTTTGAGAAAGTCGAAGCAGAGAGATGCTGTATATAACACCTTGAAAATGTCTTTAGACCATCCAACAGCCGATGTTATTTACGAAAGGGTAAAGGCAGAAATACCTAATATAAGCCTTGGCACTGTTTACAGAAATCTTTCACAGTTAAAAGAAGAAAACCTTATAACCGTTGTTGAGAGCAGTGACGCAAAGGTTCATTATGAGGGAAACTTAGGCGATCATATCCACTTTTTGTGTAAAAAGTGCGGTAAAATTACCGATGTTTTTGAAAAGGTAAGCGTACCGCCCGTATTTGAAAAGATGGGCTGTAAGGTAGAAAGTCAAAAAACAGTTTATTATGGCATTTGTAAAGAGTGCTTAAAAAAATAAAAAATTATTTAGTTTAAAGGAGTCTTTAATTATGAAAAAATGGAAATGTTTAGTATGCGGTCAAATCGTTGAGTCAGAAACCAAGCCGGTAGAATGTCCGCTTTGCAAAGCAGGTGCAGATAAGTTCGTTGAGGTTACTGATGATGCTGAAATGTCTTGGGCAGCAGAACATGTTGTAGGCGTTGCTAAAGGCGTTAGCGAAGAAATTCTCGAAGGCCTTCGCGCTAACTTCCAGGGCGAATGCACCGAGGTTGGTATGTACCTTGCAATGGCAAGAGTCGCTCACAGAGAAGGTTATCCTGAAATCGGTCTTTATTGGGAAAAAGCAGCTTACGAAGAGGCTGAACATGCTGCTAAATTTGCTGAGCTTCTCGGTGAAGTTGTTACAGATTCTACAAAGAAAAACCTTGAAATGAGAGTAGAAGCTGAAAACGGCGCAACTCTCGGCAAATTCGAGCTTGCTAAAATGGCTAAAGCACAGAATCTTGACGCTATCCATGATACAGTTCACGAAATGGCTCGTGACGAAGCAAGACACGGCAAAGCATTCAAAGGTCTTCTTGAGAGATATTTTGGCTAATATGAAATTGAGCAGATAAAGATTTTAAAGAGAAACAAGTGCGACAGTGCTTGTTTCTCTTTTTTGCTCGGATAAAAACAGTGTATTCTTTAAACTTCAAAACCGTTAAAATTGCTTTTTTTGATAAAGTGAAATACAGAGTAAAAAAGCGGAATAAAAAAAGGCTTTTTAAGTTTGGTTATATCTCGTATTGACGGCTTTACATTTCGGCTATAGTATGGTAAAATATCAACATACCACACTACATTTTAATATGCGACAAATATTTCGGTCCGTGAGGGGAGATACTATCCTTTGGTAAAAGGTGTCTCTCTTTATTCCCTTTGCGGATTATTTGTCGGCGTAGTGTGGTAGCGAAACCGAGGGAGCACTTTTTCGGCACATCCTTCGGGATGTGCTTTTTGTTGAGGGGTAAAAGTTATGAAGAAAAGACAGATAATTGATGTTACGGGAACTCCTTTAACACCGTCACGGCAGGGACGCAAATGTTTGGAAAACGGGGAACATCCGGAGTATGAATACTGTTGTGATGAGTGAGAATTTTTTATATTGCTCTACGCAATATGACAGGCAATTAAAAAAAGACGAGAGTAAAAATCGTTTTAAATAATTATTATAATATTTTTAACAGTAATTTCTGCCATGACGAAGCAAGATACGGCAAAGCATTCAAGGGTCTTCTTTAGAGATATTTCGGTTAATTATTGTTGAAAATAGTTAAAAAGTATGCTATTATTTTGGTAGTATACTTTTTGCTTTGGAGGGGTTTTTATGAAACAGGAACTGAAACAGATGCTTAATCCGAATGAAACTGTTTTATATGAGGGTAAGCCCAATAAAAAATGCTTTATTTTTGAAACTATATTTAATCCCCTGTTACCCATTGCAATAGTATGGGGATGTATTGACTTCGGTTTGCTTGCCGGAGAGGTGTTCAGTGGCATAAATGACGGCGATTTCTTTATGTTTCCTTTTATGCTTCTTCACTTATTCCCCGTCTGGTTGTATTTAGCCCGTGTTATTTTTTCTGTTAAAAGATACAACAACACGGAGTATGTTATTACAAATATGGCTATATATGTTTCGGACGGTGTATTTTCCCGTAACATCACTACAAAATCTTTTGCAGATATGTCAAATATTTCGTTGCATAGAGGTATTTTTGACCGAATCTTTAATGTTGGCGATGTAATAGCCACTACCGGACAAACTGATAAAAACGGAAATGATATTTCTGTAAGCCTGGACAGTATTTCCGATTATACGCAGATATATCATTTAGTGAAAAAATTGCAGATGGATGTATATAGCGATGTTATGTATCCGAATGCAAAACGCCCCGATGATAACACGGGATACAACACGAAATTTAAACCGTAAATTTAATTCCGAAAGTAAGAATACAATATATTACATAAATGTTACATAAATGGGACAAAAAGGCAGAAGCTACCGTTGAAATTGTGAATTCGATGGGATGTGTTTTTATGAAACACGAATGTCCATGCGACAAAGCAAGACACGGCAAAGCATTCAAAGGTCTTCTTGAGAGATATTTCGGTTAAATATATAAGGATTAAGAAAACAAATCAGCGGGCAATTCATTTTGAATTGCTCGCTGTGACTTTATATAATCAATTTATTTATTATTGCTTTAAAATTTAGTTTGTGCAATATACCTTATGCGAAAATATCCTCAGGCTTATATAAAAGCCAGGTTGCACCGGCTTCGGTCAGTTCTTTTACTTCGCCCAGGCCGAATACCGCGCCCGCACTGTCACAGCCGACATCTTTAGCGCCGTTAATATCAAAATGGCGGTCGCCGACCATAAGAACTTCGCTTTTCGGTGGGTTACCGAAAAATTCAAGGCAAGCATTTATAAGGTCTTTTTTGCTTGAAGAGGTGTTGCTGAATTTTTCTGCAGATATGTAATCGTAATATTCGTAAATTCCCATATTTTTAGATATTTGTTCTACAAAAAACTGCGGTTTAGATGACGCCACGGCAATTTTTTTGCCCCTTGCTTTTAATTCCTTTAACATATCCTTTACACCGTCATAAATGTCAGATTCTTTAAAACCGTCTGCACGGTAGCGTTCACGGTATTTCTCAACAAGCCATAAAGAATCTTCATCACTTAC
>JBJEPP010000042.1:0-11660 GCA_051881295.1 Acutalibacteraceae bacterium
GATAACGGTTAAAATGTTAATACATTGTACATATTTATTATGTTCAAAACAGTTGATTTTTTCTTTGTTTTGTGCGATAATATATCACTAATGAAAACACATAAATATATTAAGAAAAGGAGTGAGCAGAACTTGAAAATTGAGCCCGCAGTACGCAAAGAAACACTCTATGTTTCGGGTGTATCGCTTATTCTGAGTGCAGTAATGCAAGCAGTATTTTTGATACTCGGCAAGTGGGATTACACAGTTCTTTTAGGTAATGTCTTAGGCGTTGCAGTTTCAATAGGCAATTTCTTTTTAATGTGCCTTGCAATTCAAAAAGCTGTAGATGAAGAAAAAGAGCAAGCCGCTAAAAGAATGAAGCTTTCGCAGTCTTTAAGAATGTTAATGGTATTTGTGGTTTTGGTTTTGGGTGCTGTGCTCGACTTCTTTAATATTTGGTCAACTATCATTCCGTTATTCTTTGTAAGAATTGCAGTAACGGTTAAAGGTTTACGAAATAGAAAAGGGGGCGATAATGTTGAGTGAAAGCGTTGTTCCTGCCGAAAAATCAGTTGATATACACAGCTTGAAATTCAGAATAGTAGATATTATTTTAATCATATTAACTGTTTTGCCTGTTTTGTCTGGCATAGTTTTAAAAGTGCTTACTACTCCTGCAAGTGATGGTATCGAAATCTCAGGTGCAAGAATTTTCTTTACAATTCCTATGCCCTTGCAGGATTTACCTATTACAGAGTCACAGGTCAATTCGGTTATAGTGCTTTTTACGGTGTTTTTTCTGTGTTTATATTTAACTCACGGTTTAACACGGGATGCCGTTACAAAAAGGCAGCATTTAGCCGAATGGATAGTTGAGAAAACAGAGGGTCTTGTCAGTGAAAATATGGGACCTTATTTTAAAGAATACGGTCCGCTTATTGGCACGATTCTTGCAATATCTGCTTTTTCAAGCCTGTTAACTCTTGTAGGACTTTATCCGCCTACTTCAGATGTAAATATAGTAGCGGGCTGGGCAGTACTTGTATTTATACTTATAACTTATTATAAGTTAAAAGGCGGTGTTCTTCACTATATTAAAGGTTTCTTTGATCCTATTCCGGTAATGGCGCCTATGAATATTATAAGTGAAGTTTCAACACCTATTTCAATGAGCTTCCGTCATTACGGTAATGTCCTTTCAGGTTCTGTTATTTCAGCACTTGTAGCGTCAGGACTTGCAGGTCTTTCGGCAAAACTATTTGGTTGGTTACCGGGCTTTTTAGGTGAAATACCTTTCTTGCAAATAGGTATACCGGCAATTTTATCAGCTTATTTTGATGTATTTAGCGGTTGTATTCAAGCGTTTATTTTCGCAATGCTTACAATGCTTTATATATCTAATGCATTCCCCGTTGAAAAATGGTTGGAACGCAAAGAAAAAAAGAAAAATAAAAAACAAAAACAAAAACAAAAACAAACAGTTTAATTGGAGGTTATTTTTATGGAACTCGCTCTTGGTATTATTTTAGGTTGTTGCGCACTCGGTGCAGGTTTAGCAATGATTGCAGGTATCGGCCCCGGTATAGGTGAAGGTAATGCAGTTGCAAGCGCTTGTGAGGCTATCGGCCGTCAGCCTGAATGTAAAGGCTCGGTTACATCAACAATGATTATGGGTTGCGCTATTGCAGAAACAACAGGTCTTTATGCTCTTGTTATTGCAATTCTTCTTTTATTCGTTGCACCTAATATTCTCGTTGGCGTATTGCAAGAGGCGATGGGTTTAGTCGGCTAATCCCGGGGGTAAAGAAATGCAGTCATTAAGTGTTATATCAGTTAATATATGGCATATTATAATTTCTCTCTGCAATCTTCTTATCTTATTTGCTCTTCTTAAAAAGTTCTTATACAAGCCGGTAAAAAGAGTTCTTGCTCAAAGGCAAGAGGCAATTTCTACTCAGTTTGACGCCGCCGCACAGGCGCAGGAAAAAGCGGATGCTCAAAAAGCAGAGTACGACGGTAAACTTCGCGACATAAATGTTGAGGCAGATGAAATTTACAGAAGTGCCAAAGAAAATGCAGAGCGCCGCGGTAAAGAAATAGTTGATTCCGCCGAGAAAAAGGCAGAGGACTTACTAAAGCGTGCTGACAGAGAAATTGAGCTTGAAAAGAAAAAAGCTGAATCTGAAATGAAGCGTGAAATTGTAGATGTTTCAACAATACTTACAGAAAAAATGTTGGGTCGTGAAATTTCTGCAGATGATCACCGTAATCTTATTGATTCATTTTTAGAAGAAGTAGGTGAGAGCGATGACGGAAGTAATTAAAGAATATGCCGAGGCTCTCTTTTTAATTGCCGCCGAGCAAAATAAAGAAAACGAGTACTTGCAAAGATTAAATGAGTTTTCCGACATTTGCAAAGAAACTCCCGAATTTATTATGTTTCTCACCTCGCCGAATATTTCTGTTAAAGAACGAACAGAATTTATCAGTGAAGTATTTGAAAATGATTTTCCTGAGATACTTGTATCATTTTTACAAATGCTTACCGAAAGAGGTTACATCAAACACTACTTAATGTGTATCAATGAATACAAAAAACTCTGTGATGACAAAAACTCCGTATCGGTTGCAGATGTAATAAGTGCAGTTCCTCTTTCAGAAAAGCAGAAACAGGCACTGAAAGAAAAACTTCAAAAAAAATGCGGTCACGAGGTGCAGCTTAACTGCACGGAGGACGAATCGATTTTAGGCGGAGTAATAGTCCGTTTAGACGAAATGGTTATAGACGGCAGTTTACGCCATAAACTAAACGCAGCAAAGGATGTGATGATTAAGTGAGACCCGAAGAAATCAGCAGCGTTATTAAAAATCAGTTAGAAAATTATAAATCCCGCATCTCCATGGCAGAAACAGGCACTGTTGTTATGGTAGGTGACGGTATTGCACAGGTTTACGGCCTTAGAAACTGTATGTCCAGCGAGCTTTTAGAGTTTGAAGACGGAAGCTTTGGCCTTGCACAGAACTTAGAAGAAGATTCTGTTTCTGTTGCTGTTTTGTCAAACGATTATGATATCAGAGAAGGTTCTACGGTTAAAAGAACCGAAAGAGTTTTGCCTGTTCCTGTAGGTGAAGCACTTTTAGGCAGGGTAGTAGATGCTTTGGGTAATCCCATAGACGGTAAAGGCGATATTAAAACGACCGAATCCCGCCCGATAGAGTCCGAAGCACCCGGCATTATTCAAAGAAAAAGCGTAAGCGTACCTCTTCAAACGGGTATTAAAGCTATAGACAGTATGATTCCCATCGGCCGCGGTCAGCGTGAGCTTATCATTGGAGACAGGCAGACCGGTAAAACCGAAATAGCAATAGATACAATTATTAACCAAAAGGGTAAAGATGTTATATGTATTTATGTTGCTATCGGTCAAAAGAACAGCTCTGTTGTAGGTCTTGCCGAAGAGTTAACCCGTGCAGGCGCTATGGATTATACAATTATCGTTTCCGCATCTGCGTCAGAGAGCGCACCGCTTCAATATATTGCTCCGTATTCAGGCTGTACTATGGCTGAGTATTTCAGGGAGCAGGGTAAGGATGTTCTCATTGTTTATGATGATTTAAGCAAACATGCGGTAGCTTACCGTGCACTTTCTCTTCTTATAAGAAGACCGCCGGGCCGTGAGGCTTATCCGGGTGATGTTTTCTATTTGCACTCAAGGCTTTTGGAGCGTGCGGCTTGTGTTGCTCCGGAGTTCGGCGGCGGCAGTATTACTGCTCTTCCTATTATTGAAACTCAGGCAGGCGATGTTTCTGCATATATCCCGACCAATGTTATTTCTATTACAGACGGTCAGATATTCCTTGAAACAGGTCTTTTTCATGCAGGCGTTATGCCGGCAATTAACCCGGGTATATCAGTTTCCCGTGTTGGCGGCTCTGCACAGATTAAAGCTATGAAAAAGGTTTCGGGTGAACTTAAGCTTTTATATTCACAGTATAGAGAGCTTCAGTCTTTTGCTCAGTTCGGCAGTGATTTAGATGAAGATACTAAAGCTCGTCTTGCTTTAGGCGAAAGAATTGTTGAAGTATTGAAACAAGACAGAAACTCACCTGTTCATGTTGGTTGTCAGGTTGCCATTGTATATGCAGTTATCAACGGATATTTAGACAGCGTTCCTGTTGAAAAGGTTAAAGAGTATGAAGCAGAGCTTTATGAGTTGCTTCAAAACAAATACAGTAATTTGCTTGCTCGGTTTGAACAAGGCTATTTTGATGATGCCGATGTAGAAGAACTTAAAAACGCACTTGCAGAAATGCAGAGGTGAATTAAATGGGTACTAACACAAAACTTTTAAGAACCCGTATAAAAAGCGTTAATTCTACTTTGCATTTAACAAAGGCAATGGGGCTTGTAGCCTCCTCAAAAATTCGCCGTTCATCTGAGAATATGGCAAAGTCAAGGCAGTATTTAGATGCTGTCGAAAATATTATAAACGCTCTTTCAAGCTCGCCGGAGTGTAAACATTCGGTTTATATGGAACAGCGTGACGGTGAAAGAATTAAACTTGTAGTCATTGCAGGCGACAGAGGTCTTGCAGGTGGGTACAACAATAACATTTTCAAGTTTTGCGCAGAGTACAAGGGTGCAGAATTTCTTCCTATAGGTAAAAAAGTTTATGAAAAGTACCGGGGCGGCTACGAATCGTCCGAGCGCTTTTCATACAGTGACGCATTAGAGGTTTCAAATTCTCTTTGTGAAGAATTCAGCAACGGCGATTTTGATAAAATCGGTATAGTTTATACAAAATATGAATCTATGATGACTCAAACCGCAAGCGTTTATTGGCTTCTACCTTTAACCGAAAGAGAAAGTTCAGAAACCTACAGTATGGTTTTTGAACCCAATGAAGAAACAGTATTTCAAAAGGCGGTCCCCGAATATGTTGCAGGGGTTATCTGGGCTTGTGTATGCGAGAGCTTTGCATCAGAGGTTGCTGCAAGGCGTATGGCTATGGATGCGGCAAGCAAAAATGCAGGTCAGATGATAGACGATTTACAGTTAGAGTATAACCGTGCAAGGCAAAGTGCAATTACTCAGGAAATTACAGAAATTATTGCGGGTAGCAATGCTACCTAATCTCGAAAGAAAGGTGAAATTCCTTGGCAGAAAAACATATAGGCAGCGTTTCTCAGGTTATGGGTCCTGTTGTAGACGTTCGCTTTAAAGATGGCGAATTGCCACCTATATTGAATGCTTTAACAATTCCTATCGGTGATAAAAAATTAACGGTAGAGGTTGCTCAGCATATCGGCGATAATGTAGCAAGATGTATTGCTATGTCATCTACCGATGGTTTACAAAGAGATATTCCTGTTACCGATACAGGTGCGCCTATAAGCGTGCCGGTGGGCAAAGAAACATTAGGCAGAATTTTTAATGTTTTAGGCGAAACAGTGGACGGATTAGAGCAGGTTGAGGGTACGGAACGCCTCAATATTCACCGTCCGGCGCCTGAGTATGAAGAATTAACCCCATCAACAGAAATTCTCGAAACAGGTATTAAGGTTATCGACCTTATCTGCCCTTATGCAAAGGGCGGTAAAATCGGTCTTTTCGGCGGCGCAGGCGTTGGCAAAACAGTTCTTATTATGGAGCTTATTAACAACATTGCAAAACAGCACAACGGTATTTCCGTATTTACAGGTGTCGGCGAAAGAACCCGTGAGGGTAACGACCTTTATAACGAAATGAAAGAGTCGGGCGTTATCAACAACACAGCTCTTGTTTACGGCCAGATGAATGAGCCGCCGGGAGCTCGTATGAGAGTTGCTCTTTCGGGTCTTACCATGGCAGAGTATTTCAGAGATACAGAGGGTCAGGATGTTCTTCTTTTCATAGATAATATTTTCCGTTTCACTCAGGCAGGCAGTGAGGTTTCCGCTCTTTTAGGCAGAATGCCGTCTGCCGTAGGTTATCAGCCTACACTTGCAACAGAAATGGGTGCGTTACAAGAGAGAATTACATCAACTAAAAAAGGCTCTATTACATCAATTCAGGCCGTTTATGTGCCTGCCGATGACTTAACCGACCCTGCTCCTGCTACAACCTTCGCTCACTTAGACGCAACTACCGTTCTTTCAAGAAATATTGCGTCACAGGGTATTTATCCGGCTGTTGATCCGCTTGATTCAACAAGCCGTATTCTCACTCCCGATATTGTTGGCGAAAAGCATTACGCTGTTGCCCGTGATGTTCAAAGAATACTACAGCGTTACCAAGAGCTTATGGACATTATCGCTATTATGGGTATGGATGAGCTTTCGGAAGACGACAAAATTCTTGTTTCCCGTGCAAGAAAAATTCAGCGTTTCTTATCTCAACCGTTCGATGTTTCTGAAAAATTCACAGGCTTTAAGGGTAAATATGTTCCTATTGAAGAAACAATCCGCGGTTTCAGTGAAATTATAGAGGGTAAACACGATGATTTACCTGAATCTGCGTTCCTCTTTGTTGGCACAATAGATGAGGCAGTTGAAAAAGCCGGAAAGGCAAAACAATGAGTACATTCAACTTAACTGTTTCTACTCCTACGGGTAATGTTTTCAGCAGTGATGTTGCTTGCGTTTCAATGAGAGGTACAGAGGGTGACTTTGCCATAATGGCGGGTCATATACCTTTTACAACTTCTGTTAAACCCGGTGAATGTAAAATCACTATGGAAGACGGCTCGGAGAAAAAAGCTGCATTAGAGGGCGGACTTCTTTGTGTTTCTCCTGAAAGTGTAACGCTGTTATCGGGTTCATTTAATTGGATATAAACTAAAAAACGGTTTGTAAAAACAAAAGTTTTTACAGACCGTTTTTATTGTAGGGTATTTTATTATTGTTTTAGATTAGTCGTGGTGCTTTATAAGACCAAACGCTTTAGAGAATTCCATAACCAAAATCGGTGTTAAAACTAATGCAAGACCTATAAGATATAATTTACCTGAAAGCTGAATAAGTCCGAATAAGGTAGAGAGCGGTGTGAACATAACTAAAGCAACTAATGCAGTAGAAGCAAGTGCCGCCCAATTAAGTTTGCGGTTAGTAAATACGCCGATTTTGAACAAAGAATGTTCGGAACGCATATTGAATGCCTGAACTACCTGACTTAGTGCTAATACCATAAAGGTCAGCGTTTGACCTCCCTCTAAGAGTCCTGTCATATTTTCACCGATATAGAAAGCAATTAGAGAAAGCGCACCGAATATAAAACCCTGAAGCACGGTCCGTACTCCAAAGCCGTGGG
The DNA here is from genome assembly GCA_051881295.1 of Acutalibacteraceae bacterium. Lineage (GTDB taxonomy): Bacteria > Bacillota > Clostridia > Oscillospirales > Acutalibacteraceae > DTU089. The sequence goes on from JBJEPP010000042.1 coordinate 7,271, forward strand.
CAAACAGACTCTCGTCTTTTGGTTTAGGCTTTCTATCCATTATATCGTTTTCAACCGGCTCCATACCCAATGCAATGGCAGGTAAACTGTCGGTAACAAGGTTAATCATTAAAAGCTGCATAGACATTAGCGGTGATTTGTGCCATAACAGCATAGCGACAAATACGGTAATAACCTCGCCGATGTTGGTACCGAGTAAAAATCCCACAACTTTTTTGATATTTGAATATATGCCCCTGCCTTCACGAACCGCGTCAACAATAGTTGAAAAGTTATCGTCTGTCAGAGTCATATCCGCGGCACCTTTGGCAACATCGGTACCTGTAATACCCATAGCGCATCCAATATCAGCCGCTTTCAATGCAGGCGCATCGTTTACGCCGTCACCGGTCATTGAAACAACCTGACCTTTGCGTTGCCATGCCTTTACAATTCGGATTTTATTCTCAGGGGACACGCGCGCGTATACGCTAATGTTCTCTACTTGTTCGTCAAGCTCAGAATCTGTCATAGCGTCAAGTTGTGCGCCTGTAATTGCCATATCATCTTTTTCTAAAATTCCTAATTCTCTTGCAATGGCAGAGGCAGTTACAACATGGTCGCCTGTAATCATAACCGGTTTGATTCCGGCTTTTCGGCATGTAGCAACCGCTTCTTTTGCCTCAGGTCTTGGCGGGTCAATCATACCCACAAGTCCCATAAAAGTTAGTCCGTTTTCCATTTCTTCAGAAGTAGGCTCGTGAGGAACAGAGTCAATTTCTTTGTATGCAATAGCCAAAACACGAAGTGCGTCTTTGCTCATTTCCTCATTGATTTGTGTTGCTTTAGTTAAATCTCCTTTGATGCAGCGTGATGCCATAACATCAAACGCACCTTTTACAATGACAATATTTTTACCGTTTATCAGATTGATTGTACTCATAAGCTTGCGGTCTGAATCAAAGGGTATCTCTGCCATACGGGGATAAGCTTTATTAAGTTCTTCTTTAGGTAATCCGTTCTTATGTGCCGCCAGCACAATGGCGGTCTCTGTAGGGTCGCCTATATGCTGTTCATCATTACCGTGGAATACTACGGAGCCGTCAGAGCAGAGGGTTCCGTAGGTAAGAAGCTTTCGGATTTCCTGAGAGTTTCTGTCGGTAATTTCCTCGGTTCCGTCAGCACCGTCAAGATATGCTTTAACAAGCGTCATACGGTTTTGGGTCAATGTACCGGTTTTATCGGAGCAAATGATAGAGGCACTGCCCAAAGTTTCAACTGCAGGAAGTCGGCGGATAATAGCGTTCTTTTTAACCATTCTCTGAACACCGATTGAAAGTACGATTGTAACAATAGCAGGTAAACCCTCAGGAATGGCAGAAACGGCCAGAGAAACAGCAGTCATAAAGATTTCCAAGGCAGGAATCCCGTTAACAATACCTACTACAAAAATAATTGCACATGCTGCCAAAGCCAGCACACCAAGATATTTACCGAGCTGTGCAAGCTTCTTTTGCAGGGGTGTTTGACCGTCTTCTTCATTATCCAAGAGATTTGCAATCTTGCCCATCTCCGTGTTCATACCGGTTGCGGTTACAATAGCGGTAGCCGTACCGTAAGTAACGGAACAGCCCGAAAAAACCATATTACTGCGATCGCCAATAGGCGCATTTTCATCAACTATGATATTTGCGCTTTTTTCGGAGGGAACAGACTCACCTGTTAAAGCAGATTCCTCACTTTTTAGACCGGTGCTTTGCAATAACCTTGCATCAGCAGGAATGAAATCACCGGCTTCCAGGTGAATAATATCACCGGGAACAAGAAGGGCAGCGTCAATTACCTTTTCTTTGCCGTCACGAATAACTCTTGCATGAGGGGCAGACATTTTTTTCAATGCGTCCAATGCTTTTTCTGCTTTGTTTTCCTGAATTACGCCCATGATTGCGTTAAGAACTACGATCAAAAGAATCAGTATGGGTTCAAAGAATTCTTTCGGCTCTCCTTCCATGCACGCAATAACAAAAGAAATAATCGCGGCGGCAATCAAAATCAGTATCATTGCATCTTTAAACTGGTCAAAAAATCTTTGAAGGTTGCTTTTTTTCTTTTTTTCTTTCAGTTTGTTTTCTCCGTATTGTTTGAGTATTTCGTGTGCTTGATTTTCAGTAAGACCCACGGTTTTGTCAGAATGCAGTTCTCTCAGAACATCTTCTTCCGTTGTGTTATGAAATATCAAAATTCATACCTCCTGTTTTATTAGTATAGATTTATTATACAAATGAAAATCCGTAATTTCATTAGGCAAAAGTGATGTTGCGTCATACTTTTTCTCACAGAAAAAAGTTTGTTACTTTTTTGGACACAGAACATCTTTTGTCCAAAAAAACAGAAAAGATTATATTGCAAAATTTGGAATCTTTTGATATAATGATAACAAGTAAGGGAGTAGTCAGCGCTTTGGTGCGGTGATACCAACATCATGGAATCATTCCTGGTATTATCTTAAATGACGAGACTTATCTGCTTCGGGCAGGTAAGCCTCGCTTTTTATTTACCTGCCGAATATAAAGGAGGTATTTAGAATGAAGGTTTTTAAGATTTCAAAGATTTTGTCAGGGTATATGGGTATCCGCACAAAAGAAAGGAGTGCTTAAATTGGCTGATTCCAATATAACAAAACACGCTCTCGCATCTGCCTTAAAGGAACTTATGGAAGAAGTTCCCTTTGAGAAAATCAGTGTAGCGCATATTTGCGAAAAATGCAGTATGAACCGTAAGAGTTTTTATTATCATTTCAAAGATAAATATGATTTGGTTAATTGGATATTTGATACGGAATTCAATGATTTAACTACGGTGTATTCAGATGATCGTTGGGAGTATATCGGTATTGTATGCGATTACTTTTATGAAAACAAAAACTTTTACCGTAAAGCACTGCGAATAACGGGGCAGAATTCCTTTTCAGAGCATTTTCGAGAATATCTTCATCCCTTGATTTGTATACGGGTTGAAAAAGTTTTGGAAAGTAAGGATATTCCTCAAATGTATATTGATATATTTACCGATAGTATTGTTTGTGCAATGAAGCGGTGGCTTTTGGATAAGGAATGTATTCCGCCGGAGCAATTTGTATCCTTTTTAAAAATAATAATGCAAGGAGCGGCAACGGAAGTGTGCTGTAATATGAATAAAACAAAGTTAAATGTACATTGAACCGTATTTTCTGTGCGCAGGGTGTATATAACTCAATATATGATTTATCTTATGCAAAAAGCACGGTAATATATAAATGATTGAAAACCGCATAAAATTTAAGTAATAATTTTCTAATTCTAAAGCCCGATTTTTCCGTATTTTCTTAATAAACCGCAATATATTGTGTAAAATAAATGAAAAAGATGTGAAAATTGTCTATGCAAATATCTATTTCGATAGTTTACTTTTTAAAAGTTTTATAGTATAATATTTTTTGATTTTGATAAAAAACAATCATATAAAGAGAGAGGTATAAATATGAATCTTGATTTAACAAAGTACGGTATTACCGGCACAACAGAAATTGTTCACAACCCTTCTTACGATGTTTTATTCGAAGAAGAAACAAAGCCGGGTCTTGAGGGCTTTGAGGTAGGTCAGGTAAGTGAACTTGGCGCAGTTAATGTTATGACAGGCGACTTTACAGGCCGTTCACCTAAAGATAAGTATATTGTTATGGACGAAAATTCAAAGGATACCGTTTGGTGGACTTCAGACGAATATAAAAATGATAACCACCCTGTCAGCGAAGCTACATGGGAAACAGTAAAAGACATTGCTAAAAAAGAACTTTCAAATAAAAGACTTTTTGTAGTTGATGCTTTTTGCGGTGCAAATAAAGATACCCGTATGGCTATCCGTTTCATAGTTGAAGTGGCATGGCAGGCACACTTTGTTGAAAATATGTTCATTATGCCGTCTGAAGAAGAGCTTGAAAGCTTCGAGCCTGACTTTGTTGTTTACAACGCTTCAAAAGCAAAGGTTGAAAATTACAAAGAGCTTGGCTTAAATTCAGAAACAGCTGTTATGTTCAACATTACAAGCCGTGAGCAAGTTATTGTTAACACATGGTACGGCGGTGAAATGAAAAAAGGTATGTTCTCAATGATGAACTATTACCTTCCTCTTAAAGGTATTGCTTCAATGCACTGCTCAGCTAATACAGATATGAACGGCGAAAATACAGCAGTATTCTTCGGTCTTTCAGGTACAGGTAAAACAACTCTTTCAACTGACCCTAAGCGCCTTCTTATCGGTGACGACGAGCACGGTTGGGATGATAACGGTGTATTCAACTTTGAGGGCGGTTGCTACGCAAAGGTTATTAACCTTGACAAAGAGTCCGAGCCTGATATTTACAATGCTATTA
>JBJEPP010000043.1:0-11600 GCA_051881295.1 Acutalibacteraceae bacterium
ATTGTAGCAGACGCATCTGTTACTCTTTATACAGTGGGTTCTGTAAAGCGTATTAAGGGCTATAAAAACTATGTGGCAGTAGACGGCGGTATGGGTGATAACCCGCGCTATGCTCTTTATAAATCGCCGTATACCGTTGTGGCTGCCGATAAAGCAGAAGAAGAATGTAACTTTAAATGCGATTTAGTAGGCAAATGCTGTGAAAGCGGAGATATTCTTCAACCAAATGTAATGCTGCCTGAAACAGTCGGCAGAGGCGACTTAGTGGCAGTTCTTACTACAGGTGCATATAACTACTCAATGGCGTCTAACTACAACAGAATTCCCAGATTACCTATTATAATTATAAACGGCGATGAGGATTATGTTGCGGTAAAAAGAGAAAGTCTTGATGATTTAATCAGAAACGATATATAGAACTAAAAAAATGACCCTGACAGTTCAAACAGACTGTTAGGGTCGTTTTTTCAATAATTAAATTACATAGTAACCGAGTGAACAAACTTGCTTTCAGATAAATCCTGTGTAAGCTCAAGTGATTTAATTCTCTTTTTCGCTCTGAGAGTGAAAAGGAAGACATATTCATCATCTTTCTTTTCCAAATCAGTAGATACTATGGTGCAGCCTGCTGATTTAAGAATTTTTTCAACTTCAATAATAGCTTCGTCAGAGTTATCCATACCTATTCTGATTGTAGTAGTTGCCGTATTTTCCACCGGTAAAAAGCTATGTATTGCAATTTGTACCGCAAGAAGAATAATTGTAGCATAAACGGCTATACCGTACATTCCTGCGCCCGCTGCAAGGCCGATACCGGCAGTAGTCCAAACGCCTGCCGCTGTCGTAAGACCTTTAATAGTACCTCTGTTTACTATTATACCGGCACCTAAGAAAGAAATACCGGTAACAACCTGAGCCGCAAGTCTTGCACCGTCAAGGTTAACATGGTCCGCATAGCCTACAATGTCAAAGAATCCGTATTTGCTGATAACCATTATAAGCGCAGAGCCAAGCGCTACAATAATGTGTGTTCTGATTCCTGCTTCTTTTTGCCTTATGTTCCTCTCAATACCTATTGCGGCACCGCAAATTACTGCGGTTATAATAGATATAAGGTAAGGGGCAACATGGCTTATTTTAAACGAATCAATAAATGCTCCTAAAGTGTCCGGCAAGCTAAATACCGGTATTGCACTAAGTAACAAAATATTCGCCTCCAAAAAATAGTTATAGTAAAATATAGTTTGCTATTATAATATATATTTATAAAAATGTCAAGTTAGAACACAGACGAAAGACCGCGGACCCGTACGGTGGCTATAGAAAAATGTAATAATATTTTATTGTCATAAAACATTATGCTCTATCATAGGCTTTATTGAAGAATTTAAAAGTCGTTTACGGAGGTAGATTTATGACAGAACTCAGTATTTACAAGGATATAGAAGAGAGAACCGGCGGAGATATTTACATAGGCGTAGTGGGTCCCGTTAGAACAGGCAAATCTACATTTATAAAGCGTTTTATGGATACTCTTGTTATTCCTAATATAAACAGCGATTTTAAGCGCGGCAGAGCGCAAGATGAGCTTCCTCAATCCTCGGCAGGCAGAACTATAATGACTACCGAGCCGAAATTCATTCCCGAAGAGGCTGTAAGGGTAGATTTACCCGATAACGCATCTTTAAATGTCCGTCTTATTGATTGTGTCGGCTATATAGTTCCCAGCTCTTTAGGGTATATTGAAGAGGATAAACCCCGTATGGTAAAAACTCCTTGGTACGACCACGAAATACCGTTTAATATGGCTGCAGAAATCGGTACGCAAAAAGTAATTACCGAACATTCTACAATAGGTCTTGTAGTTACTACAGACGGTACTATAAGCGACATTCCCCGTGACGAGTACGAAGAGGCAGAAGAAAGGGTAATTGCCGAGTTAAAATCTATAAATAAACCTTTTGTAATGCTGTTAAACAGCACAGAGCCGCATTCTCAGAATGCAGTTTCACTTGCCTCTGACTTAACAGAAAAATACAATGTACCGGTAATTCCCGTTAACTGTTTAGATATGGATGAAAGCCTTATCCGAGAAATTTTAGGCGCGGTGTTATTCCGCTTTCCTGTGCGTGAAATCGGCATTTCTTTACCGACATGGGTAATGTCGCTTTCTCACGAGCATTGGCTCAGAAAATCTGTTTGCGACAGTGTAAAAGAGATTTCAAAAGATATTACCTGTGTGGGTGATATAGGTAATATGTCAAAGAATCTTTGTTGCAATGAAAATATTCTTACTGCCGAAATTTCAAATTTAGATTTGGGCAAGGGTGTTGCAACTATTTCCGCTAAGCTCTCAGAGGATTTACTTTTTAAAATTATAGAAGAAAAAACATCTATGCACATTACCAACGAACAAGAGCTTCTGAACAGCTTTGAAGATTTAGTGGGTATTAAAAAGAAATACGATAAGGTTAAACATGCTTTAGATGAAGTAGACGCTACCGGCTACGGTATTGTAATGCCCGATATTGATGAGCTTACCTTGAAAGAGCCTGAAATTGTAAAACAGGGCGGTAGATACGGTGTTCGGCTTTCAGCGTCCGCACCGTCAATCCACATGCTTAAAACTTGTATAGAAACCGAGGTTGCTCCCGTTGTGGGCACAGAAAGTCAGTCAGAAGATCTTATTAAATATCTGTTAGACGGTTTTGAAGAGGATCCTTTAAAGATTTGGGAGTCCGATATATTCGGAAAGTCCCTCAATGAACTTGTCAATGAGGGACTTCGTAATAAACTGTGCCACATGCCGCAAGATGCGCGTGCAAAAATTCAAGAAACACTTGAACGCATCATAAATGACGGCTGCAGCGGCTTAATTTGTATAATTCTGTAATTTATTCTTCCTCTCCGCTTTTTAAATTACTGTAACTTTTATCAATATTTATAACTGCGTAAAGGTTGCCGTTTCCGGCTTCGTTTATGCAGTTTTTTATTGTTTCTTCAAGCTCGTCATCGGGAATTTTATAGCCAAACGGCACTACAACGTCAAACAGCACATTTTTTGCATTTTCGCCCATAACAACCCTGAAATCGTGAAATGTAATTACAGGGTCTATTTTAAAGAGTATATCTCTTACAAGTTCCTTGTATTTGTTTGTTTCAGGGCAGTCTAAAACCGTAGGGTCTAAGTGAACCACAATATGAATGTTGAAATTATTTTTGAAGTCTCTTTCAATTTGGTCTAAAATATCGTGACATACAAGCACATTAAGGTTTGCATTCATTTCTACGTGAGCAGACGCAAAATAACTTCCCGGTCCGTAAGAATGAACCATAAGGTCATGTACTCCCAAAACATTTTCATATTTTAAAATTTCTGCTTCTATTTTTTCAAAAATTTCTTTAGACGGCGCCTGACCTAAAAGCGGACTTACCGTTTCTTTAACAAGGCCAATGCCCGAAACTATTATGAATACAGCAACCGCAACGCCTATGTAACCGTCAATGTTAATATTAAAGAAGTGAGCAATAAGAGTTGCAATAAGCACGGCGCCTGTTGAAAGACAGTCATTTCTGCTGTCGGAGGCCGTAGCGTCAAGAGTATTTGACTTAATTGCTTTGCCTAAATACTTATTAAATGAACTGAGCCATAGCTTAACAACAATAGAGGCTGCTAACACCGCAACCGTTACCCAGCTGAAAACAATTTCCTGTGGGTGAAGTATTTTGTCGAAAGAAGATTTTAAAATATCAAAACCTATTAGGAGAATTAAGAAAGATATTATAAGACCTGTTATGTATTCAAACCTCGCGTGGCCGTACGGGTGGTCCTCATCGGCAGGCTTTTCCGATATTCTGAAGCCGATAAGCGTAATTATCGAGGAGCCTGCGTCGGATATATTGTTTATGGCATCGGCGGTAATTGCAACGCTGTTTGAAACAGTACCCACCAATAGCTTCATAATGCTTAAAAGAAGGTTGCAAACAATTCCCACAACGCCTGCAACCTTACCGTATTTTTCACGGCCGCCCAAAGAGTGCGGGTCGCAGTTTTTAAGAAATAACTTTGTAATTAGCTTTGTCATAATCTTCCACCTAAAAATATAATATTTACATTATATCCTCAATTTTGTAAAAGTGGTAGTTATTTTTAAATTAAAAGTAGACAAATTTAAACTGTTGTGATACACTATGTTTGGTATATTTTTATAAGAAAGGGTTTTATGTTATGGATAAAACTTTAGTAATACTTGCGGCAGGTATGGGCAGCCGTTACGGCGGATTAAAGCAAATTGACCCTGTCGGTCCCGACAATTCAATAATTATAGATTATTCTATATTCGATGCCGTTAAAGCAGGTTTTAATAAAGTTGTATTTATTATAAAAAAAGAAAACGAGGAACTTTTTAAAGAGGTTATAGGCGATAAAGTTTCAAAGCATATTAAGGTTGAGTATGTTTTTCAAAGTACCGATAAGCTCCCCGATGGGTTTGAAGCACCGAAAGACCGTGTAAAACCGTGGGGTACCGCTCATGCGCTTTATTGCTGTAAAGATGTTGTTAAAGAGCCGTTTATTATTATAAATTCAGATGATTTCTACGGCAGCGGTTCTTTCAGGGTTTTAGGCGAATGGCTTGATAATACGGATTTTTCGGGGGATAAATATAAATTTGCCATGGCAGGCTTTTATCTGAAAAACACCCTTACGGATAACGGTACGGTTTCTCGCGGTGTTTGCCGGGTAGAAAACGGCAAGCTTAAAAATGTTGTTGAACGAACAAAAATTCAAAGAGTAAACGGAAAAATCTGTTACACCGAAGATTGTGAAAACTGGGTAGAGCTTCCTGAGGATTCCGTTGCGTCAATGAATTTCTGGGGTTTTACTCCCGATGTTTTCAATGAAGTTGAAGATTATTTTAAAAACTTCCTTTTAACCGAGGTTACTGAGAACCCGCTGAAATCAGAGTGTTATCTGCCGTTCTTTGTGGAGTCTCTTTTAGAGCAGGGTAAATGCAGTGTTGATGTTTTAGAAACTCCCGATAAATGGTTTGGCGTTACATATAAAGAAGATAAACCGGAGGTTGTAAAATCCGTAATATCTCTTGTAGAAAACGGCGCTTATCCCGAAAAGTTATGGTGATAGTATGAAGAAAACAGTTTTAGTATTATGTTTGTTGATTATTCTTTCTGCATTTACTGCCTGCGCCGATAAAGAGGCAGAAAAAAAGAAAGAACCTACAACAGCAGAAACAACAGTTACAACCGAAAAAGCCGAAAAAATCCAAATTATTGTTAAAAAAAGTGAAGTTTCAAATCCCGATGATTTTAAATCCGACATAGAAAGCTTCGGCGGAATAGTGTCTGAAGACGGTGCCGAGGATGCTTTCGGCATAACTTTTACACAAGAGCAGTACAACAACTTGCTTAATTCTAAAAGACAGGGTGTAAAAGATAAATATGAAACACTTTTAAATGACCCTGAAAGCGGTATTACCGCACTTGATTATGATGATGATTTCAGGGTTGTAAAAGTCGCCGTTAATAAAGATATTTACAGCAAGAATCAAGGCGAAGTCACTAATAAACTGTTTGATTTGGCGGCATACGGACTTTCTTATCAGTTTTATATTAACGAAAATAAGCGGGTAAGAATTGTTGCTTCCTTTGAGGGTGAAGAAGAGCCTTTCTATGAATTTGCTCTTCCGTTGTCACAAGAGGTATCAGATTAAATCAAATGCAGTAGGCTGTCATAACCTACTGCATATTTTGTGCATTATTTCTTTTTTCGATTTCTTTAAGATTTTGCCTGAATTCTTTTTTTATCCAGACAAATGAAAGTATCCATGCACCGATTATCGCAAGCACAATATCAATTCTGCCGAGAGGGAATACAGATACAATGCTGAAGAATATTTCGGTTGCAGTGTTTCTTATGCCTAAAAGCATTATAAACCATTCTAAAACTATTATCATTCTGCAAAAAGGTAAAATACACACTACCGACCAGCAAAGGCAGGCGGTTTGAGGCGCCCAGTTTTTAGGCAGCTTCCACATCATCGGCACATATTCGTCAGGGTCGCCGTAATTAAGGTCTGCCATATATCTTTTTAAATCGGTCTGTTGGCTGAACGGCGGTTTATATTTGATGAATGCGTAATAACTCATTGCGGCATATCCCAAAAAAGTAATTACATTTATTAAAATCATACCGCCCCAACCGAAGTTTAATTCATCGTATAACGGGTTTCCCTCCAAAAGTAAATTAGGTGTTGCTAAATATGTGAAAAGCAAATCTAATACAATTGTAACAAAATATGCCGAGCATGAAAGGTAAAACAGCTTCTTTTTAGATTTCATATTGAACTCCCGAAATTATATAAGGTGTGTAATATATTTTAGCATATAAAAAAATTTTTTCAACATAATAGATGTAATTCAAAAACAAAGATAACATTTATTAAACAAATTACAAAAAAACACTTGCTTTTTTGTTCAAGTTGTGATATTATTCTTGCGTTAATGTGATATTAAAACTAATCAAAGAGGTGAAAACAATGAAAGAAGGCCTTCATCCTAATTACAACGCAACACAAGTTAAATGTGCATGCGGCGCAGTTTTCGAGACATCATCAACTAAAGATGGTATGCGTGTTGATATCTGTTCAAAATGTCACCCATTCTTCACAGGTAAGCAAAAGCTTGTTGATACAGGTGGTCGTGTTGAAAGATTCAATAAAAAATATAACCTCTCTAAGTAAGTTATATCTGCTTGAATTGCCGGTGAGTCATCACCGGCTTTTGCGTTATTTAGGCTGAAAAGATTTGAAACCGTATAGTTTTCGGCTATAGGAGGATAATTGTGAGCGATTTTTACAAAACCCCAAAATGCTTTGCCCAAGATGAATATGAGGTAAAGCATTCAAGATTTATAGGCTATATAAAGCCGGTCACAACAGAAAAAGAAGCACAGGATTTTATAGCGGAAATCAGTAAAAAGCATTGGGACGCCAAACACAATGTATATGCTTATATTCTGCGTGAGGGCGGAATAAAACGCTTTTCAGATGACGGTGAGCCTCAGGGAACGGCAGGTATGCCTGTTTTAAGTGTTTTAGAAAAAGAAGAGCTTACCGACTGTGTAGTTGTAGTAACCCGTTATTTCGGGGGCATACTTTTAGGCGGCGGCGGTTTAGTCCGTGCTTACAGTCATTCCGCAAAAACGGCGGTTGATGCTGCCGGTATAGCAGTAATGTGCCCGTGGCTTACTTGTAAAATTGAAAGCGATTATACCTTCTACGGTAAATTGGAAACATTTATAAGGGAATTCGGCGGTATAACAGAAAACAGCGATTTCGGTGAAAATGTTACGGTATTTTTCAGAATACCGAAAGGCACAGAAAACGCTTTCGACAAAAAACTTAAAGATTTAACAAACGGCAAGTTAAATTTTGAGATTTCAGGTGAAATAATAGCCGAAAAGAGTCTGCACTCAATGCCTGATAAATAAGTATTTATCTGATAGTTGCAAAAGGTTTATTTAATAGATTTATATCGTCCGAATAATTTTTTTACAATTTTTAAAAAAAATAAAGGGAAAATAAAAAAATTACTGTATTAATAAATGGTAGGTGATTTTCGGTGAATAATGATATTCGTCTCAGAACTTTAGAAAGAGAGAAAAATACTCTTTCTCAATACGCAATGCTGTGCGAAAATTCAAAAGGCAGGCTTGTTTCAGAGGAGCCCTGCCCTGTAAGAACCGATTATCAGCGCGACCGTGACAGGATTCTTCACTGTTCGTCCTTCAGGCGTTTAAAAGATAAAACTCAGGTCTTTTTAGCTCCGGGCAATGTACATTACAGAACCCGTATGACTCACACTCTTGAGGTATCTCAAATAGCGCGCACCATCGCCCGAGCATTATCCCTTAACGAAGATTTAACAGAGGCCATAGCTTTAGGCCACGATTTAGGCCACACGCCCTTCGGACATGCAGGCGAGCGTGCTTTAAACAGCGTTTATGAAAAGGGCTTTACACATTTTGAGCAAAGTCTCAGAGTTGTTGATAAATTAGAGCGAGACGGTAAAGGCCTTAACTTAACCTACGAGGTTCGAGACGGTATTCTTTGCCACACCAGAGGCAAAGCGGCAGATACTTTAGAGGGCCGAATTGTAAAATTAAGCGACAAAATCGCTTACATTAACCACGATATTGACGATGCTATTCGGGGCAATGTTTTAACCGAAGACGATATTCCGTTAGATATCCGTCTTGTTTTAGGTTTTACCAAAGCTCAGCGAATTAACACAATGGTTATGTCTTTGGTTGAAAATACCAAAGAGGACCTTAAAATGTCAAATGAGGTTCAAGATGCTTTCGATAAGCTTCACTCTTTTATGTTTAAATCCGTTTATACAAACCCTGTTTGCAAAAGCGAAGAGGGTAAGGCAGAGGCTATGATAAAGCAGTTGTTCCGTTATTTTTCCAACGACCCCTATAAAATGCCTGAGTTATACTGTGAAATAGCCAAAAAAGAGGGGGCTGAAAGAGCCGCTTGCGACTATATTTCAGGTATGTCTGACAGTTATTCTCTGAAAATGTTTAACGAGATTTTTGTTCCTAAAACCTGGGAGAGTTAAAGATTTATCAATTGATTTGCGGAGGTGAGCAAAGTGCCGAGATTTTCTGACGAATTTATAGAACAAATACGGGATAGAAACAGTATAGACTCTGTTATTTCAGATTATGTTGAACTTAAAAGGCGAGGCAGAACTCTTGTGGGACTTTGCCCGTTTCACAATGAAAAAACTCCGTCTTTTACCGTTTACCCCGAGACAAACTCTTACTACTGTTTCGGCTGCGGTACAGGCGGCGAGGTTATAAACTTTGTAAGAAGTATTGAGAACTTGGATTTTCTTGATGCCGTAAAATTTTTAGCTGACAGAGCAGGTCTGAAGCTTCCCGATGATTATGACGATTCAGGCTCAAAGCTCCGCCGCAGAATTTACGAAGCAAACCGAGAAGCCGCCAGATTTTACCACGAAACACTTTTTACGGAGCGAGGCAAAGAACAACTGCAATATTTGCTGAACAGAGGTCTTACTAAAAAGACTATCGTTCACTTCGGTTTAGGCGCCGCACCGGACGATTGGCGCGCTTTAGGCGATTACCTTATTTCAAAAGGTTTTCATAGGGACGAATTGGTTTCTGCCAACCTTTTGAGAATGAGTGAAAAAGACGGTAAACGCTATTATTATGACGCTTTTCGTAATAAAGTTATGTACCCGATTATAGATTTAAGGGGTAATGTTATAGCTTTCGGCGGCCGTGTTTTAGATAACAGCAAGCCTAAATATATAAACACATCGGATACACCGGTATATAAAAAAAGTACCGAGCTTTTTGCGTTGAATTTTGCAAAAAACGGCAACGACAGAAAGATTATTCTGTGTGAGGGCTATATGGATGTTATAGCGTTGCACCAGGCAGGCTTTACAAATGCCGTAGCAGGACTCGGCACAGCTTTGACTCCCGAGCAGGTCAGCCTTATTTCAAGGTATGCAGACGAGGTTTCGCTTTGTTACGATTCCGATGAAGCAGGTCAAAAAGCGTTAAATGCGGCAATAAGGCTTTTTTCAAAAACAGGTGTAAACATTAAAGTAATTAAAATTTCAGGGGGTAAAGACCCTGACGAAATTATTAAAAATCACGGTAAAGAGGCATTTGCAAAGCTTCTTAACGCGGCTAATAACGATATTGAGTATAAACTCTCTGTTTTGAAGCAAAAATATGATATTGTCACAGATGACGGCAAGGTGAAATATCTTACCGAGGCGGCAAAGGTTTTAGCCTTTTGCAGTCCTCTTGAAAAAGATATATACGCTTTGCGTTTATCAGAGGAATTAGGTGTCGGCAAAGAGGCGATTTTTGAGCAGATTAAACGGTTTGCAACAAGCGCAAGCTATACAAGACGCCGAAATGAGTTTTCAGAGGCCCAAAAACAGGCTAAGAGCTTAGAAATAGCGGCAGATCCGCAAAGAGTTAAAAATATGAGAGCCGCTAAGGCAGAAGATACTATTCTTATTTCTCTTTTCAACAATGCCTCTTTTTATAAGGAATTAAAGGACAGGCTGTCAGAGGAATTGTTTATTACTCCCGTTAATAAAAGAATTTTTAAAGTTATATGCACTCGTCTTGAAACAGACGCAGATATAGATATTTCACATTTATCACAGAGTTTAACATCGGAAGAAGTAAGTGCAGTTGCTAAGCTTTTAGCAAATCAGGCGATGATTTCAAACACTGTGGCTGAGTGTGAAGACTGTATTAAAGTCTTAGAGGATGAAAAACGAAAAAGAGAAGAGCTTAACCCTGACGAAATGAGTGACGACAGCTTTTTGGCGTATTTCAGTTCTCTTAATAAAGAGCAGAGTGAGTAAATAAAGGTGTGAAACTAATGGCAGATTTAACTGATATACCCCAAGTCAAAGCTTTAATTGAAAAAGGCAAGGCAGACGGTATTCTTAATTCTTACGAAATTGATATGGTGCTTGAAAGCTCGTTGCAAATAGGTATGAATGATATTTTGTCATTTTATGAGATTTTAAGAGATGAAAATATCACAGTAGTAGATTATAAATTCTGACATTAGCTTGTGAAAAGAAAGGTGAGTTAAATGGAAGGTTGGGAAAAGAAACCGCAAATTAAATCCCTTATTGAAAAGGGTAAAATAAGCGGCAAGCTTGCAACACATGAAATTGATAATGTTGTTCTCGAAATAGACGGCTTCGATATTGACGATATTGAGAAGCTCTATGAACTTATTGAAAGCAACAATATCGAAATTATTGACGAAATAAGCGATGAAATGCTTGAAGCGCTTTCTATTGATATTGAGTCAACGAAAACACCGGATGATGAAACATCAGTCGATGCCAAGGCAATGGCTATTGACGATCCGGTAAAGGTTTATCTTAAAGAAATCGGCCGTGTACCGCTTCTTACCTCCGAAGAAGAAATTGAGCTTGCTATTCGTATTGCAGATGATGATGCCGAGGCTAAAAAAAGACTTTCCGAGGCTAACCTTCGTCTTGTTGTCAGCATTGCAAAAAGATATGTGGGACGCGGCATGCAGTTTTTAGACCTTATCCAAGAGGGTAACTTAGGCCTTATAAAAGCTGTTGATAAATTTGATTATACAAAGGGCTTTAAATTCTCTACTTATGCTACATGGTGGATTCGTCAGGCTATTACCCGCGCTATTGCCGACCAAGCCCGCACAATTCGTATACCTGTTCATATGGTTGAAACCATCAACAAGGTTAAAAAGACAAACAGCCAGCTTCTTCACGAAAACGGCAGAGATCCTACGGCAGAAGAAATAGCAGAAAAGCTCGATATGCCCGTAGAAAAAGTCCGTGAAATATTAAGGGTAGCTCAAGAACCTGTTTCGCTCGAAACTCCTATCGGCGAAGAGGAAGACAGTCACTTAGGCGACTTTATTCCCGATGATGAAGCGCAGGCTCCCGTGGACGCGGCTTCTATGGCGCTTATGCGTGAGCAGTTGGCAGAGGTTTTAAAAACTCTTACTCCGAGAGAG
>JBJEPP010000044.1:0-42533 GCA_051881295.1 Acutalibacteraceae bacterium
TATGTTGTAACTCCGTCTGTAGTGTTATATGCCTTAACTGTGTATGTTCTTGTTGTGCCCGATTTTACAGTCTTATCAATGTATGATGTGCCTGTTGTTGTGCCGAGTTTTTTCCAGTTTGAACCGTCTTTATAATATACATTATATCCTGTTGCACCGTCTAATTTATTCCAAGAAATCTTTACACCTGTAGAGGTATTTGAAATACCTGTAAGTTCAGGAGCTTTATACCGGCTTGCTTCCCAACCGCCTACTACTGTTACATCAAATGAGAATTCATAGTAATTTGAAAGCATAACATAAGCCTTATAAGTATTGCCTGCTTCCCAGATTATTCCTAAAAACTGGTCATCGGCAGCATCTAAAACTTCTAAAGCTTCGCCTTTTTCATTTACGAAAGCGAATCCGTCAGTGTACTCATCATCAAAAGTCAACACATAAGTTTCTTCTGTGCCGTCTTTATAATGGAACACTACTTTATTGCCTTCGGTAAGGAATGATTCTGTCCAGTCGTAAATAAATATCTCATAGTACGGAATATAGAAGCCGTCAACGCCTTCAATTACTTTTACTTCTTTAACCGGTACAAATTCAACATAATCTACCGGGTTTTCCACGATTTCAACAGGAACTTCTACACGGGCGTTTGCTCTGCATAATGCAAAGCTGTTATCTTCACCTAATACCCACGGTTTTACATACTGTGTATCTAAAAGACTGAGTTCAAAATACTCATCTTCATCATTACAGAAATCTTCTCCGTCATAAGCAAATACTTTTTTGGAGCCGTCCTTGTAGGTAACTGTTACGGTATCGCCCTCTTTAAAGAACTCTCCTATATACATATAGCTTTCGATGTCATAATAAAAGAATTCTACAACCTCACCGTCAGAGATTAAATCACTTTCTTCTTCATAACCGAACAGATTTTCTACCAAAGTAACCTTTAAATCTCGGTTAAACTCAAAATCTACTACATCATCTTCAACGATTTCTACTTTGATTTTTGCTTCAACATCACCTAAAGATACGGTAGCGTAGTTTTCGCCGCCAAGAGTCCAAGGCTCGCGTTCTTGGTCGGTGCAATCTTCAAGCTCTAAATAATTCCAGTCATCATCGCAGAAATCCCAACCGTCAAATGTGTATTTAATTGAGGAACCGTCAGAATATGTTACGGTAGCGGTATCGCCTTCGCTGAACAAATCGCACACTTCAAAATAATAATAATATACAGTGCCGGTTTCATCGTAATAACCGCCTAAACCTTCAACAAATTCAGGAGCAGTTTTCTGTGTAAACTCAATAGATTCAACAGAGATATAATCTAAACCTACTTTAAACTCTTTAATATTTGCGGTATTTTCCGAAACTTCTACACTATATGTGTAAACACAATCTTCTTCTAAGTAAGTTGTTAATGAAAAATCGCCTTCATCAACATCCATATCTATAATACCGCCGTATTCGTCATACAGGTAGCAATCTGCTTCAAAAACGCCGCTCGTATAACTGCCTATCTCAGAATAGAAATTGTAAAGGCCGCTCCACTCCGGTATAAAAGTAAGCTCCCAAAATGAGTCTTCTTCAATTATACCGCCCGATGGATTGCTTAACGGCACTTTTTCATTAAGGTATATGGTTCCATCGTCATCAAAAGCAGATGCTACTACGGCAAGGCACGACATAGTGCTTAGCGTAAGTACCATAGCAAGTATAACCGATAGAATTTTTGTTCTTTTTTTTATCATAAATAAATCTCCTTTCATCAAAAAGACTTTGTAAAATTCCTTTAAATTCAAAATCTTTTTGTACTCCTATATTACAGCATCTCTAATAATTTTTCAATAGGAATTACAAAACTGCACAATTTTTTTTGCAAAACTGCACATTTTTTATCGATTTATACCATACTATCTCATAATTCTACTTTTTTCGGCTATCACATCAGGTTATGCTTGCCCGATAATTTTTATTTTTATTCAGTCTATCCTTGCAAAGCACACTTTCAATGTTCAATTTTTCAATCAGAATAATCCGAAAACAAAACACACAAACGGTACGAGCACAAGTGCAGGCAAAATGTTTGCAACTTTTATTTTTGTAACACCTATAAGGTTAAGACCTAATGCGGTAATCATAACACTGCCCTCGCAAATAAGTTCAGCAACCGCAAAGTCGCTTAAAAAAGAGCCGAGAAACATTGAAAGAGCTACTAAACCGCCTTGAAATACAAGAACAAAAATTGCGGAGAAAATTACACCTATACCAAGTGACGCCGAAAGCATCATACTTGAAACCAAATCAAGCACGGATTTAGTATAAAGCATTTGATTATCGCCTGAAATACCTGCGTTCATAGAACCTACTATAGTCATAGCGCCGATGCAAAAAAGAAGTGACGCGGTAACGAAGCCTTGAGAAAATGTACCGCTCTCGCCTTTTGACTTTGTTTTCTTTGCTAAGCTGTCGCCTAATTTATTGATTTTGCCGTCAATATCCAAAAGCGTGCCCACTGCAGTACCAAGCACCAGGGAGATAATCATAACAAGCTGATTTTCACCTTTCATAATGCCGTTTATACCGATTGCAACAGTGCAAAGTCCGAGAGTAGTCATTACGGCGCTTGTAAGCTTTTCGGGTATTTTCGTTTTAAATAAAAGACCTATAGCAGAGCCTACAATAACGGTTAAGACATTTACTGTAACTCCGCTGAAATTTGTGAGTATTTCCATTTATGTACCTACCTGATTTGAGAAAATGTTCCACGGATAATCATTATAATTCGGTTCGCACGAAAATTCAACAGTATCATTGGAAACCGGGTGTATAAATGTTATTTTGTGTGAATGAAGCGCTAAAGAGCCGCCTCTGTCCTTACTGCCGTAACGGCTATCGCATAGAAGCGGAGTTTTTCGTGAAGAAAACTGTACGCGAATTTGATGAGTACGGCCTGTGTGTAAAAGAATTTCTACAAGAGCTTTATTATCTTTTACGCATTTTACCTGATATTCTAAAGACGCTTCTTTTACGCCTTTTCTGACTCTGTCCACAACATACGACCTGTTTCTTTTTGAGTCTTTAAACAGTAAATCCCTGTAAATACCTGTTTCTTCGCCCGGAATACCGTCTGTTACGGCTAAATATCTTTTTTGAAAGTGTTTATTCTGTATGGCGGTTGAAAGAGCCGAAGCACTCTTTTTATTCTTTGCAAAAACCATAACTCCCGAAACTTCTCTGTCAAGCCTGTGAAGCAAATGCAATACCTTTCTGTCATCATTTAAAAGGTAAGAAATTACGCCTTTTTCACCTTTGGGAGTATCTTCGCTCGGCACTCCCACAGGCTTATTTATTACAAGAATATCGCTGTCTTCGTATATGATTTGAATTTCATTTTTGCAAATCGTATTTTTCATTGTATTCCTCAAAAACCTTTTTAAAGTCATCGTTGCCGTACTTTATGCTGTTTAAATAGCTGTGAGTGTCAAAGCTGTCGTTCTGAGCTTCAATAACCGCAACGGCAATATTTGAGCAATGGTCTGAAATTCTTTCGCAATTAGTAAGCAAATCGGAAAGCACAAAGCCCTTTTCTATTGTGCTGTCACCGCTTTGAAGACGGTTTATGTGGTTAGATTTTATTTCGGCGCAAAGCTTATCAATAACCTGTTCAAAAGGTTCTACTTTTGAAGCAAGCTCTAAATCGTTCTTTTCATAAACACGCGTTGTCATAACAACTATTTCAATAACCGCTTCAATAAGAACCGCTATTTCTTTTTGAGCATCTTCTGAGAATTGTATTTTCTTTTCGTGTATCTCCAGCGCAACCTTTTTAAGATTTAAAGCATGGTCGCCTAAGCGTTCAAAATCACCTATTGTATGGAGCATTCTTGAAACAGTCCGTGAATCCTTTTCCGAAAGAGACTGAGAAGAAAGCTTAACAAGATATGTTCCTAATTCATCTTCATATAAATCGAGAATACCCTCGTTTTCTTCAATAAGCTCGGCTTCAGCCTTGTCGTATGAAAAAACGAGTTTCATCGCCTTAATAATAGTACCCTTTGCAAGAACCGCCATAAGAGAGGTGTAATTATCGCACTCCATAACCGCAACGGTAGGTGAACGGAACAGCCTTTCATCAAGGTAAATAAGCTTTGTTTTAATATCCTTTTCTTCACCCTTATCTTTAATAACCTTATTGGCAATTTTTGCAATGAGCTTCGTAAACGGAGCAAGAACAATAACTGTTACAACATTGAATATTGTGTGAATAACTGCTATACTTGCAGGGTTCACGAAATTTTCTTCAAAATAATTGCCTATTACCGTATTAACAATAAGGAACAGCGGCATAAATATTATTGTACCTAAAACATTTATTAAAGTATGAGTAAACGCAACTCTTTTAGCATTTGAACCCGCGCCTATGCAAGAAATAAGTCCTGTTGCACAAGTA
Organism: Acutalibacteraceae bacterium; assembly: GCA_051881295.1. Lineage (GTDB taxonomy): Bacteria > Bacillota > Clostridia > Oscillospirales > Acutalibacteraceae > DTU089. The sequence goes on from JBJEPP010000044.1 coordinate 4,451, forward strand.
CCTATATTTTGGCCGAGAATAACAGGCACCGCCATAGAGTAAGTTATTGAGCCGGTAAGAGAAAGCGCCTGAAGAATACCTACAGAAGCCGAAGACGACTGAAGAACAGCGGTAAACAGTGTACCTGCAACAATACCTACAACAGGATTATTGAATTTAAGCAATATTTCTTTAAACTCAGGCGAATCCGCAAGACCTGAAACAGAGCCTGACATAATATCCATACCGTAAATCAAAAGAGTAAAGCCAACAAAAATCGTACCCAGATTTTTCTTTTTGTCGCTTTTTGATGTCATTATAAATGCAATGCCTATAACTGCAAGAATAGGCGCAAAGTTTTGGGGCTTTACCATTTGAATTAAGAAAGAATCGCTTTCTACTCCCACAAGAGATAAAAACCACGCTGTAATTGTTGTACCGATATTTGCTCCGAATATAACGCCTATAGAATTTTCAAAAGCTAAAAGACCTGAATTTACAAGTCCTACAAGCATAACAGTTGTTGCCGAGGACGACTGTATTACTACGGTTATAAGTGCACCCATAACAATACTGATAAATACATTCGAGGTCATTTTTTTCAAAATAATTTCAAGCTTACTGCCGGCCGCCTTTTCAAGACCGTCAGACATAGTACTCATACCGAAAAGAAAAAACACAAGTCCCGCTAAAAGGCTTAAAACATCAAAAAATGTCATACTTTCCTCCGTTTTATAATCACAAAAAAAATAAATTCGTCAAAATCCTACATTTAACATTGTATCACACAAATTTCCACTCTTCAATATTGTTTTAAAAATATACCGTAAAAATTCATAATAATTTGAATACACAAAAAAAGGCTGAAAAACGAAGAAGTTTTCCTGCCTTTTTATATATGCTTATTTTATCATTTCATCGAATTGGTCTTCGCCGATAACAGAAACACCCAGCTCATTTGCTTTTCTCAGTTTACTGCCCGCGTCTTCGCCTGCGAGAACATAGGTTGTTTTTTTAGAAACGGAGCCTGAGGCTTTACCGCCGAATTTTTCAATTATTTCTGTTGCCTCTTTTCTGCCGTATTTTGTAAGAGTTCCCGTTAAAACAAATGTCATACCCTTAAATCTTTCGTCCTCAACCTTTGAAAGATTTTCCATATTAAGGCCGAGATTTTTCAACTCTTCTATCAGGGCTTTTGTTTCGGATAAAGCCAAAGTTTCAATAATTGTATCCGCCATTACATCGCCTATGCCGTCTATTTCAATTAAATCTTCTTTAGCAGCCTTCAAAAAGTTATCCATAGTACCGAAGTTTACGGCAAGTATCTTAGCAACCTTTTCGCCTACATGCCTTATTCCCAAAGCAAAAATCAATCTGTAAAGGTCGTTTGATTTAGAATTTTCAATAGCAGTTATAAGGTTTTTTGCACTTTTATCCTGCTTTTTCTCTAATTTCTTAATATCGTCTTCGGTTAATCTGTAAATATCCGAAGCCTTGGTTATTAAATTTGCATTTACAAGCTGTTCTAATACAGCCTCGCCCAAGCCCTCTATATTCATAGCATTCCGAGAGCAAAAATGTATAAGCTTGCGAAGAAGCTGTGCAGGGCAATCCGGGTTAATACAACGAATTGCAACCTCTCCCTCTTCTCTTACAACGGGGCTGCCGCAGGCAGGGCAAACATCAGGGTATTCATAGGGCGGGTTTTCGCGGTTACTGTTTACAACACATAAAACCTCAGGAATAATATCCCCTGCTTTTCTAACTAAAATATCGTCACCTATAGCAATACCTTTTTCTTTTATAAAATCCTCATTATGAAGAGTTGCTCTCGAAACGGTAGTGCCTGCAAGAGTAATCGGCTCAAAAACCGCTGTTGCTGTAAGAACACCCGTTCTGCCGACCTGAATATCTATTGAAAGAAGCTTTGTGCTTTTTTCTTCAGGCGGGTATTTAAAAGCAACCGCCCATTTTGGGAATTTTGCGGTACTGCCTAAAGCCTCACGCATAGAGAAATCGTCTGTTTTTACTACCGCGCCGTCAATATCAAAAGAAAGCTCACCGCGAGTATCGCCGATAACATTTATTTGTTCAATAACTTCTTCTACGGTACGGCACAATCTGTAACCCGGTACGGTTTTAAAGCCAAGCTCATTTAAGTAATCAAGAGAAGCCTTGTGGGAGTGAAACTCTTTGCCCCCCTCCATTCTTTGAATATTAAAAATAAAAATATCAAGCTTTCTTCCTGCGGTGATTTTAGGATTTTTTTGCCTTAAAGAGCCTGACGCGGCATTTCGGGGATTTTTGAAAGGTTTTTCTTCGTTAAGCTCCTGTTTTTTTGAAAGCTCCTCGAAGGATTCGTGGGACATATACACCTCGCCCCGTACTTCTATAAAAGGTACGGGCTCTTTAAGCTTAAGCGGGACGCTGCGAATAGTCTTTACATTTTGTGTTACATCCTCGCCCACATTGCCGTCACCTCTGGTAGAAGCACGCACAAGCACACCGTCCATATACTCTAAAGAGCATGAAAGACCGTCAATTTTTCTCTCTACAACATACTCGGCGTCAGGAAACGATTTTTTTATTCTTTCGTCAAATTCGCGAATTTCTTCAAATGAAAAAGCGTCCTGCAAGCTCTCCATTTTAACTGTATGCTGTACCTTTTCGAAGGTGTTGTCGCTGTCGCCGCCTACTCTGTGTGTGGGCGATTCTGCTTTAAGAAGCTGAGGGTACTGCTCCTCTAATGCTGAAAGCTCACGCATCATCATATCATAATCGTAATCGGATACATCACTTTCGTTGCCCATATAGTATTTATCAATACACTCGTTAAGTATATTTGTAAGCTCTTCCACTCTTTGTTTTGCTGTTTCGAAATCCATAAAAATCACCGTTATTATTCTTAAAGAGATTATTGTATATTATACCACAGCTTCACCCATAATTTCAATATATTATTCGGTTGACATAACTGCAATTTGTAATTATAATTGTAAAAAAACAAAATGCTTTTGCGGGAGGAGTTATGAAAGAAAAACTTAAAAATACCTGGATACTTTTTTTCACTTTTTTTAAAATAGGCGCGTTTACATTCGGCGGAGGTTATGCTATGATTCCGCTTATTGAAAAAGAAGTAAGCGAAAAAAGAAAATGGATTTCGGGAGAAGATATTTTAGATATATTTGCCATTGCAGAAAGCACACCGGGGCCTATAGCTATTAACACAGCTACATTTATCGGCTATAAAATCGGCGGATTTTTGGGAGCATTCGGTGCAACATTCGGCGTGGTTTTGCCGTCATTTATTGTTATTTCGGTTATATCTTTAGTGCTTAAAGAGTTTAGCTCATACAAAGTCGTTCAATATGCTTTTAACGGCATAAGAGCCGGTGTTCTGGCGCTTCTTATTAAAGCAATTTACACCATGTATAAAAAATGTCCTAAGAGTCTGTTCTCATATATTCTTATGGCGGTTGCTTTTATAGTAGCGGCTTTTGTAGATATAAATGTTATTTTCATTATTATCGGCTGCGGTTTTGCAGGCTTTTTGCACTCCCTTTATATTAAAAAGAAAGGAGCTGTAAAGCTGTGAGCATTTTTTTGGAACTGTTTCTGACATTTTTTCAAATAGGTCTTTTCACATTCGGCGGCGGCTACGCAATGTTACCGCTTATTCAAAAAGCGGTTTTAGAACACGGCTGGCTTGCCGAAGAAGAAATCATTAACTTTATTGCCATAAGCGAAAGCACACCCGGTCCTTTTGCCATAAACATTTCTACTTATGTAGGTACGGAAACGGGCTCGGAGGCTTTTGGACTTTTTGGAGGCTTTTTAGGCGCCGCTTGCGCCACCCTCGGTGTAGTGTTGCCGTCCTTTATAGTAATTTTAATAGTTGCCCAATTCTACAAAAAATTCAAAGAAAGCAGTGGAGTTAAAGGTGTTATGTCCGGGCTGAAGCCTGCCGTTATAGGTCTTATAGGCTCTGCGCTTCTCTCGATTTTTATTACGGTTTTCTTCAGCGGACTTTCGTTTACATTCGGCGGCGGACTTATGGTAGACGAAACTTTCAATATTATTAAAATCGTAATCTCTGCTTTAATCTGTATTTTAATGACAGTTTTGGTATTTAAAAAGGTTCACCCGATTATAGTAATTTTATTATCGGCGGGCTTAGGCATTGCAACAGGCTATATTTGCGGATTCTAAGCCTGATTTTTGCAACATAAAAGTTAAAACACAAATTTAAAAGCAAGGCAAGTGGGAATAACCTTTTTCCACTTGCTTTAATTTTTAAAATAGTATATAATGGACAAGATTAGTGAAACAGGGAGTGATTTGGTGAAAACCGTTACCGATTATTTTGGTTGCGATGTCTATTCTGCATCTGTTATGAAGGATAGATTGCCAAAAGAAACATACAGAGAATTAGAGCGCACACTTGAAACAGGCCACCGTCTTAACATCGACACGGCGAACATTATCGCTAACGATATGAAGGATTGGGCTGTTGAAAAAGGTGCTACACATTATTCGCATTGGTTTCAACCGTTAACAGGCGTTACCGCCGAAAAACACGACAGTTTTATATCTTCTAAAAAAGACGGCAGAGTTATTATGGAGTTTTCGGGCAAAGAGCTTATCCAAGGCGAGCCTGACGCTTCCTCCTTTCCGTCAGGCGGACTTCGTGCTACCTTTGAGGCTCGCGGTTATACTGCATGGGACCCTACCTCCTTTGCATTTATAAAGGACGGCGTTCTTTGTATTCCTACAGCATTCTGTTCCTACGGCGGCGATGCTCTTGATAAAAAAACTCCTCTTCTTCGCTCTATGGAGGCCATTAACAAACAGGCGTTGCGAATATTAAAGCTATTCGGCAATGACGATGCGGTTTCTGTTAAAACAACTGTGGGTCCTGAGCAGGAATACTTTCTTGTAGATGCCGGCGTTTTCAACAAACGAAAAGATTTAATATATACCGGCAGAACTCTTTTCGGTGCAATGCCGCCAAAAGGTCAGGAGCTTGACGACCACTATTTCGGTGTTATAAAACCGAGAGTTCAAGCCTTTATGAAAGACCTTGACGAGGAGCTTTGGAAACTGGGTGTTTTAGCTAAAACAGAGCACAACGAGGTTGCCCCCGCTCAGCACGAGCTTGCTCCTATTTTTACCACAACAAACATTGCTACAGATCACAACCAGATTACTATGGAGGCAATGCAAAAATGTGCTAAAAAACACGGTATGGTATGCTTGCTTCACGAAAAACCTTTTAAAGGTGTAAACGGCAGCGGCAAGCACAATAACTGGTCTGTTTCTACAAACAAAGGCACAAACCTTTACGAACCCGGCGATACGCCGTCAGAAAACGCTCAATTTTTATTGTTCCTTTGTGCAGTTATTAAAGCAGTTGACGATTATCAGGATTTACTCAGAATTTCTGTTGCAAGCGCAGGCAACGACCACCGTTTAGGCGCTCAGGAGGCTCCCCCCGCCATTGTTTCTATATTCTTGGGCGAAGAGCTTACCGCAATTTTAGAAGCAATAGAAAATGAGAAAAGCTACGAGAGCAACGAAAAAGAGCTTCTCAAGGTAGGCGTTCATGTTCTCCCGCGTTTCCCTAAAGATACCACAGACCGCAACAGAACATCACCTTTTGCATTTACAGGCAACAAATTTGAGTTCCGTATGCTTGGCAGTTCGGCTTCTGTAGCAGGTCCTAACACAACTATTAACACCGCTGTTGCAGAGGTTCTTTCGCAGTTCGCAGATGAATTAGAGAACGCCGAGAATTTTGAGGACGCTTTGCACGAGCTTATTAAACGGGTTATAAAAAATCATAAACGAATTATCTTTAACGGTAACGGCTATGATGAAGCATGGGTTAAAGAGGCAGAAAAAAGAGGACTTCTTAACCTTAAAACAACACCGGACTGTTTACCGTATATGCTTCACAAAAAAAACATTGAATTATATACAAAGCACGGTGTATACAGCGAAGCAGAAATAAAAGCTCACTACGAAATCAAAAATGAGAAATACTGCAAATACTTGAATATCGAAGTCAATACAATGATAGATATGGTTAAGAAGGATATTCTGCCATGCGTCAGCCGTCAGATTCACGAGCTTTCCGATACGCTTCTTTCAAAAAAGGCAGTAAGTGAGAATATTGATATTTCTTACGAAAAAGCACTTGTTGAAAAGCTTTCGTTATTAAACGGCAAAGCCTTTGAAAGCGTTAAAAAGTTAGAAGAAATTTCTAACGGAGTTAAAACTATTGAAGAAAACGACAAGGCGGCTGTTTTCTACAGAGATAACATCATTCCTGTTATGGAAGAGCTCAGAGCATGCGTTGACGAAATGGAGACACTTTGCCCAAGCGACAAATGGTGTTACCCGTCTTACGGACAGATTCTGTTCAGCGTCCGCTGATGCGTGAAAAAGCTTTCGGTCAGTACCGAAAAACAATATTATATAAAATAGAACCGATAGCAGGTCTGAGATTTTTTCGGACTGCTATCGGATATTTTTTATAAAGTATTTGTACAATCGGCTTTCAGACTGTTTACTGTATATACTCCTTATATTTTTCTAAAATAAATATATCTGCTGTAATATCTAAAAGCAAACCGTCCGGTGTATATTCTTCCGAATGAACAACACCTGTTTTTCTAAGCTCTGCACCAACAGAACCCATAGAAAACGGTAAAAGTATTTTCACTCTTTTGCGAGTCGGTGGCAATGCTTCCTGAACTGCTTTTAACAAATCGTCAAGTCCTGCTCCTGTTTTGGCAGAAACCCTTACGCATCTGCCGACAAGAGGAATTGAAATATCGTTTACTAAATCACTTTTATTTAAAACGGTAATTATCGGCTTGTCGCTGCACCCCAACTCTTCTAAAAGCTCGTTTGTTACTCTGTAATGTTCTGTACATTCATCGCTGGAGGCGTCACATACATTTAAAATAACATTTGCGTCTACAGCCTCATCAAGAGTAGATTTAAAAGCTTCAATAAGCTTATGGGGCAATCGCCTGATAAATCCAACCGTATCTATTAAAAGAACACTGCTGCCGTCAGGCAAGGTAAGGGCTCTTGCCGTAGGGTCAAGAGTAGCGAAAAGCTTGTTTTCGGCAAGCACTCCCGCGTCTGTTAAGGCGTTCATTAAAGTAGATTTACCCGCGTTTGTGTAACCTACAAGAGCGACTGTAACAACTCCCTCTTTTTTTCTGCGTTCTCTGTGACGGGTGCGCCTTTCATCCAATTCTTTTAAATCTTCCGAAAGTGCAGAAATTCTCCGTCTTATATGCCGCCTGTCGGTTTCAAGTTTAGTTTCACCGGGACCGCGAGTACCTATACCGCCGCCCAAACGGGACATAGCAGTACCTTTGCCGCCTAAACGGGGCAACGCATATTTTAATTGAGCAAGCTCTACCTGGAGCTTACCCTCGCCTGAAAGGGCTCTGCTTGCAAAAATATCAAGAATTAAAGTAGTTCTGTCAATAACTCTGACATCTGTAACGGTTTCAATATTCCGTTGCTGCGCAGGGGTCAACTCACCGTCAATTATAATAAGATCGGGTCTTTCGGCATCGCAATAATCCGAAAGCTCTTGCAATTTGCCCTTGCCCAGGTATGTTCCCGCCTCAGGTGCTTCCCGTTTTTGAGTCATTTCGCAAACGACCTCTGCACCTGCGGTTTTTGCAAGCTCGCTGAGTTCCGCAAGAGATGAATCAACATCAAACTCCCCCGTATCTACCGACACAAGCACCGCTCTTTCTTTTTCAATTTTATTTTCAAATAATTCCATAATTCACCTGTAAAATTTTTTGTACCGTATTCTTGTACCAATAATTATATAAGATTTCTCTTTAATAATCAATATTATTGTTATCGTTTTTGTTAATACTATTTTTATGAAAATTCGTAAATTTATAAAAATAATTACAGTAATATGGGCTGTTTTTTTCTTTTGCCTTACATTTTCTGATGTTTATATTAAAAATTACGGTACAACAGATATAATTTATGATGAAGCTTTAGCGAATAAAATAGATAAAGCTTCATCGCTTTACAGCAAAAGCCCAACCGATACAAGAATTATGACATACAATATTTTAGCTGACTCTAAAGGCTTTGAAGGCACTGATGCAAGAACAAGAGCAGATGGCGTCATAGAGATTTTTAAAAGTTTTTCACCTGATATTGTCGGGCTTCAGGAAACGAATCGAAAGTGGTTTACACTGATTTTAAAAAACACGGATTATCGCTTTGTTTCACCTGTAAAAAGCGGAGCCTTAGAGCTTATGACCACTATTATTTATAACCCCGATACAGTCAGTCTTTTAGATTGCGGTAACAAGGCTTTTACATTTAAAAGTAATTTCAAATTGCGTAGAATGGTATGGGGGCATTTTATAAATAGAACTACGAAAGAAACTTTTATTGTAATTAACACGCACTTTAATTTATGTGAAAATAATAACGCCAAAGCACCTTTAACCCAAAGCAAGGAGCTGATAATTTTAGCAAATACTTTACAGAAAAAACACAACTGCCCTGTTATAATAATCGGTGATTTTAATTCAAAGGAACGGGGTGAGACAAAATCACCCTATGAACTGCTTTTAACCGGCTTTACCGATTGCAGAGCTTCTGCAAAATCAGAGATAAACGGCAATAACACCACAGAAAAATCTGTTTTTTTCGACCATATTTTCTCCCTTGGCGATGTAGAGGTTAAGTCAATAAACTTTTTAAGCTACTACGGTTTAAAAGCTTTAAGCGACCATTACCCTATTTATGTGGATATAACAGTTAATAGCCCGCATCCGACAACGAGCTTTACAAATAATAAAGCACAGCAAAACCGATAGCAACTCTTTCCGGAACTGCTATCGGCTGTTTTCATTTTAAATTACTGCTTCTATTGCATTTTCTGTTTTTCTTTCTGCCCGTTGTTTTGTTCGCTCGTTTAAAATAAGACTGCGAATCTGACCCGGCATTTCAAAAAATTCTTCTTTGCTCAAACCGTCTGTTTCAATAGGCGGTAAAAATGTTACATAGACAGTCCCAGGTGTAAGCTTGCCGTTTGTTTCGTAGCGGTCTCTCGTGCCGTCAATAACCATAGGAACTATTTTAGCGCCTGTTTCCATAGCAATTTTCATTGCGCCGCCCTTAAACTCACCAATCTCACCGTTTTTACTTCGCGTACCTTCAGGGAATATGGCTATGCTCCTGCCGTTTTTTACTAAATCAATAGCCCTGTTAATAGACTCCCTTGCGCTTTTTTTATTATTCCTGTCAACAAAAACACAGTCCATAACATTAAACCACGGCTTCGCAAAAGGCACTTTTCGAAGTTCTGTTTTAGCCATAAATGCAGGAGGATTAGGCGGAGTTAAAAGTATTGTCGGAAAGTCGAATGCGCCGGTATGGTTCGGCGTGTAAATAACCGGCTCGTTCTTTGGCACATTTTCCAAACCGTTTACCACAAAGTTGATTTTGGCGTCATCCATAAGCTTTTGCATATCCTTACGGATAACTTCATCTACAATGGGTTTATACTCTTTCCACTTATTCTGTTTTTTTAGTTTTGTGGCCTTAATTAAAGCCTTTGTGCACATAAAAGCTGTACAAACAAACTTTAACAGCCATCTGAAAGTTAAAATATCCAACATATTTCACCTTAAACCGATAATGCGTCCAATTCTAATTTTTTAAATTTTGAAGCGTTTAATATCTCTGATTTAATTTTTTCACGCTCTTCTAAAAGCATTTCTCTGATGCGTTCGGGCATTGCAAAAAATTCTTCTTTAGAAAGGCCTTTTGTATTTATTGCAGGAAGATACGAAACGCTGATAAGACCCGGTACAATTCTGTTGTGCATATCAAAACGCTCTCTCGTACCCTCTATTAAAACAGGAACTATTTTCGCACCCGTTTCCATAGCAATTTTCATTGCTCCCCCTTTAAATTTGCCGAGTTCACCTGTTTTACTGCGAGTACCTTCAGGGAATACAACAATACTTCTTTTGCCTTTGCCTACCATTTCAATAGCTTCGTGAAGTGATGAACCCGCTTTCTTTTTGTTGTTTCTGTCAACAAACACGCAGTCCATAACATTCATCCAATTTTTTACTATAGGTAACTTTTTAAGCTCTTTCTTGGCCATAAATGTAGGCGGTGTAGGAGCGGTTAAGCAAATTGTTGAAAAATCTAATTTGCCGGAATGATTGGGCGTGTAAATAACCGGCTCATTTTTAGGTATATTCTCATACCCCTTCACAATAATTTCAATATTTCCCATTTTCATTAACGGAACAAACCATTTATATATACATTCATCAATTAACGGCTTGTACTCTGCCCATTCGCCGTTCTTCTTTATTTTTGTAGCCTTTACAAGTACCGGTGTGCTTGCGGCAATACCGACTACTAATTTTGTTACCCATTTTACGGTTAATGCGTCTATCATAAGTTACCCCTCACTTCCGTTCAAATATATAATATCATTAAAATCACAATAATTCAAGCAATTCGGTTTTATTAAACTACTGTTGTAAAAGTAGGTCTAAATCAATATCCTTAAACAATTCGTCTGCGTTTTCGCAGCTTCTTAAATAATCTCTTTCTTTTTGAAGCATAGCCTTAATTTCTTCGGGCATATCGAAAAAATCTTCTTTGGAAAGCCCTTTTGTTTCTATAGGCGTAAGATATGAAACATACACAGTACCCGGTGTTATGTTGCCTGTGGCGTCAAGGCGCTCCCTCGTGCCCTCTAAAAGCACAGGCACAACCTTAGCGCCCGTTTCCATTGCAATTTTCATTGCTCCGCCTTTAAATTTGCCAAGCTCGCCGTTTTTACTGCGGGTACCCTCAGGGTAAATAACTATGCTTCTTCCTTTATTCACCATTTCAATAGCCTCGTGAAGTGTGGATTTTGCTTGTTGCTTGTTACTTCTGTCAACAAAAACGCAGTCCATAACATCCATCCATCTCTTGATAAAAGGCAATTTCTGTGCCTCTTTTTTAGACATAAATGAAGCTGGCTTAGGTGTAGTTAAAATCATTGCAGGAAAGTCAAAAAGTCCCGAATGATTGGGTGTATAAATAATAGGCTCGTCATTTGGTATATTTTCAATACCTTTAACCTTGAACTCAACGCCGCCCATTTTACAAATAGGCACAAGCCAGTTGTAAAGCGCTTTATCTACTATAGGCTTGTATGCGCCCCACTCTCCCGTTGCTTTAGCCTCTTCTGCCAATTTCAACTGCGGAGTACAGCCTACTAAAGATGTTATAAATTTTGTTCCCCATTTTATTGTTTTTAAATTCATATTTTATCCTCTCTGATTTATTTATTGTATTTTACCACACTTAAAGAAAAATGCAATATTGAATATACATAAAGATTATGGTATTATGTTTTGGGGAGTGAGTAATTATGCGTTACACTTTTAAAAATTTCAGTATAAAAGCTAATTCAAAAGAAGAGGTTACGGCAAAAGAGTTTTTCTTAAAAGAGTTGAATAAACGAATGACGATGCAGAAAAACGAACCTGCCGCAGCTTTTGAATTTAAAATTGACGAAACAATTGAAAATAAAGACGATTTTGTTATATCTCAGAACAATGGGCAGATTGTTATTTTTGCAAAAACAGTCAGGGGACTTATTTTCGGTTATTCGTTGTTTTTAAGAAAGTCTGTGTTTAGTAACAACACTCTGACTTTAATAAAAAATATTTCGGGTACATATACTCCGCAAAAGAAAATACGCGGCCATCAAACAGGCTACAGACCGTTGCCTAATACTTACGATGCATGGAGTTATGAGCAATATAAACAATATTTTCTTGATATGATGGCGTTTGGTGCTAACACCTGCGAGCATACGGTTTTAAAAGAAACCGATAAAAACGGGTTAATGAAATACAACCCTTATGAATTTTTGGTTGAAACCTCAAAAATTGCAGATGAAATAGATTTAGCTGTTTCTCTGTGGCAACCGAATGACGAAAAGGAAACCGAAGAAAACGAGCTTAAAGCCCGTGATGAGCTTTACTCTGAAATTCCCAGAATAGATATTATATTTCCACCGGGAGGCGACCCGGGTAAGCTCCCTGCAGATGTATTTGTAGACAGATGCAAAAAAATAAAAGACATTGCCAAAAAATATCATCCGAATATAGAAATGCATCCGTCAGCACAAGCTCCGCACGGTGCTGAAAATTGGGGCGAAATGTTTGTTGACGGCGTAAATTCCTCAACCGACAGCATAGATACCGTAATTATGGGTCCCAACCACGCTTACCCAATGCACGAATTAAGAAAGCGGATTGACGAAAAAATCCCAATGCGTTTCTACCCCGATATTACTCACAATCTCAGGTGCGAATACCCTGTTAACTTTTTAAAAGACGACTGGCACTTTTCATTTGCAAACACACTATCCCGTGAAAGCGTTAACCCAAGACCTACTGAAATACGCACACTGCACAGGCTTTTTTCACCTTACACAATCGGCAGCGTAAGCTACTCAGAGGGTGTTCACGACGATCTTAACAAAGCGGTTTGGGGTGCCTTGGAATGGGATATGAACACACCGCTTCGGGAAATCATTTCCGATTATTGCCGTTATTTTATGTACGGTGCAGATGCAGAAAAAATAACAGACTGCATATTCCTTTTAGAAAAAAACTGGCAAGGCGCTCCCGAAGAAAACCCTTGTATTGATATTTGCTATACAAATATGTGCGAGCTTTTAAAGGATTACCCTGTTTTAAATGAAAATTGGAGATTTTTAAATCTTTATTTCAGGGCAACCTGTGATAAAATCATAAAACTCAAAAGAATTTTTGAATCGGAGCTTATAGAAAGAGCAGAAGAAAAACTGCTTGAAAACGATATTTCTTCTGCAGCAGATATTTTAAAAACCTCGTACTCCAAAGAATATACAGAGCTTCGGAACAGTCTTTTTACACAGGCGCAAAAACTCTTTGATTTAATCGGAATTCAGCTTGATATTGAGCATTTTTTCGCAGACGGATGGGAACGCGGGGCTGTTCTCGAAACTATTGATAATAATGTTACCGACAGGGCATATCTTTTAAGCAAACTGGAATACGCTCAAACTCTTGACGGTGATGCAAAATTCGATTACATAAAAAGACTTTTGTCACTTCGCAAAAATAATCCTAATGAAATTTACTACTCCGTAGCACTTCACAATCTTGATACTTTAGGCACTTCACAAAACGGCGAATATTATATGGATGTTCAAGGCGACAGGCCCGAAAGACAAAACCCGCCCATACCAATGGGTATGGCAAAGCTTTATGACCACTACTCCTTTAAAGCAAAGTTCGGCGGTTTTAAAGCAGATACAGATTACACATTAAGAATTGCTTACAAGCCCAACCCTTGCGAAAAAGTAAAAAACTACAAAGTCACAGCCAACAACACCGTTATTTATGAGGGCGCTCAATACGGCGGGCACAGTGATGAAACATTTTCTGAAGAAATGTTGGTACCGGGTTTTGAAACTTTAGTTTACGATTTGCCGAAAAAAGTTTTCATTAACGGAACCCTCGAACTTGAGATTTCAGAGCCCATTGTAGGCTTTAAATTCTGTGAATTGTGGATAAAACCTAAAAAATAAATATAAAAAGGCCACTTTTTTGCAATATAATATTGAAAAAAGCGGTCTTTTTATGTTATTATGTAGTGAGTTATATTTCGAACTTAAATAGATTAAGGGTGGGAAGTATAATTCGAACCGGCCCGAAAGAAATACCTTGTTTGTGCTTTTCGGCTTTTCGGTTTTGGGGCGTCAGCCTTGCTGTAACCTCATCCACCAAAAATCATTAAAAAATTATTTGCCTTCGGGTCGAAGATTTTTTATCCGAAAGATTTTTGACCTTTCAAGGCATAAAACACAGTCAATCCTTACGGATTGACGAGTATTTTAACGAAGAAAGGGCGAAAATATTCCGATAAAAAACCGAGTTCGGATTACACTTTACGCCCTAAGGGTGAAAATATGGTAAGAATCATTTGTACTGAATGTAAAAATGCATATCTTGAAAACAGGAACGGCAAGCTTATTTGTCCTTCTTGTAATGCAGAATTTGATGAAGCATCAGAAAATCTTCTTTTAGGTGTTCAATACTATAATGAAGAGATTTATAATTCTGCAGACGACTGCCTTATGAAATACATTGTAAAAAACGGTGCTGACCCTACAGCCTGCCTTTACAAGGCTCTTTTAGATGCTAAAGAAATTGATGAAGATGTTGTTTCTCTCTCTGAAACTTATGCTAAAATTCTTAACACATTTAAAGATATCGGGTTAGAAAAATTTCCGCAGTTTATTGCCATAGCAAATGACGAAATGGAAAAGCTTGAAAAAGCACTTTCGGAAAGCAGGGTTCGTCTGCTTATAGATGCAGATGCGGAAAAATTGAAAAAAGAAGTTGAAATTCTTTTAAACATTCAAAAAGAAGCAACAGACTTCAGAGAAAACCTCAAAACACTTGCCGCCCACTATAACGAAAATACCGAGAACACTCTTTCTCTGAAATTATCCCACTGCTTTTTCATTGACGGTGAAATTGCAAAAGAAGTCGGTGACAGCAAGTTTCAAAGAATTTATGACAGCATTGCTTCTCACACCGTTTTTACAGGTATTCTTTCTACCGAAATCAAAAATCTTGAAATATATTACCGTTGTATAGTTATGTTCTTCAGAAAGAGCCACGATAAATATGAATTTTTACATACCGAATCAAACAAATTCACAGAAATTGCCGAAATTCTTGAAGACGGCCAATACAACACAATTAAGGGTACCGGCGCTGTAGCCGATAAACTCAAGGGCGTTTCTTATGAATTTCTTGAAGAAAGCTACAAAGAACATTTTGACGAAAATATTGACGAACAAGCAGAAACAGTTGTTGTAATTGTTCCTGAAAAAGTTGAGGTTGCAGAAGAAGTTACCGAAGAAACAGTACCTACAGAAGAAGCAGAAGAAGTTGCCGAAGAAACAGAACCTACAGAAGAAGCAGAAGTAGTTACAGAGGAAACTGAAACTATAGAAGTAGCAGAAGAAGTTGCCGAAGAAACAGAACCTACAGAAGTAGCAGAAGAAGTTACCGAGGAAACCGAAGCTACAGAAGAAGCAGAAGTAGTTACAGAGGAAACTGAAACTATAGAAGTAGCAGAAGAAGTTGCCGAAGAAACAGAACCTACAGAAGTAGCAGAAGAAGTTACCGAGGAAACCAAAGCTACAGAAGAAGCAGAAGTAGTTACAGAGGAAACCGAAGCTATAGAAGAAGCAGAAGAAGTTATCGAAGAAACAGAACCTACAGAAGAAGCAGAAGAAGAACCGGTTATTATTGAAGAAGTTCAAATTATTGATGTTTCAGAAAACACAGAAGAAGCGTCTGAGGCAGTTACAGATTCTGAAGAAGCTTCGGAAAAGCCTGTATATATTGAAAGCGAAAGAAAAATTGCAAAACGCGAAAAACGGGCAAAAGAGCGAAAGGCAAAAAGCAGAAAATTTAAAATTCTTATTTCTTTAATTATTGTATTAGTTCTTATTGTTTTGGGCATTAAATATGTTCCGGGGCTTATTGACGGCTATAAGTATAACAAAGCATTAGAGCTTATGAACAGCAAAAGCTACACTGAAGCTATTGAGGTTTTTAAAGGCTTATCGGGCTATGAAGACAGTGAAAGTAAATTAAACGAATGTACATACCTTTATGCAGAATCACTTGAAAATCAAGAAAAATATGCTGAGGCTAAAGCTGTCTATGAATCTTTAGGCGAGTATCAGGACGCGTTAACAAAAGTTAAATCCTGTACATACAACGAAGCCTTATTATCTCTCGGCGCAGGCAATTATGACGAAGCTCAGAAGCTTTTTGAGTCCTTAGAAGATTACGGCGACTCTAAAGAAAAAATTGCGGAATGTACTTACCAAAAGGGCCTGTCTCTTTTAGAAAACAAAGAGTATGAAAGCGCTATAGAGGTTCTTACAGCCGTTAAGAATTACTCCGATTCCGCCGAAAAGATTAACGAGGCAAAATACGGCTATGTAACGGATAATTTCAAGAAAGACAACAAAACAACCGTAAAGTATCTTAACGAATTGGCAAAGGCTAAATTCAGAAACTCTGCCGAACTCAAAAAAGAACTTTTAGGCGACAGTGCCGCAGACGGCGATATTGTAACTGTTGTTAATTACAGCGCAGACGATGTTAAAACAAATCTCACTAACCTTGAACACAGCAAAAAAATCTACTTCCACGCAACAGTTAAAAATTCAGACCTTTACGGTGAAAAATTAACCGTTAAATACACAACCGCATACGGCTATTCGGAAAAAACCACCGTTACACTTTCGAGTACCGACAATGTTGCTGTAATGAGCTACCCCGCAACCTCTTACTCCAATTATAAAGTTACTTTTGAACTTACTAAAGCTGACGGCACG
Source organism: Acutalibacteraceae bacterium (assembly GCA_051881295.1). Lineage (GTDB taxonomy): Bacteria > Bacillota > Clostridia > Oscillospirales > Acutalibacteraceae > DTU089. Next base: position 20,931 of record JBJEPP010000044.1, read on the forward strand.
GTACTTGCGTCTCAGACAATCTCATTTTAAACAGAATAATATGTATCAAAACACGCCCACCGGGATTCGGTAGGCGTGTTTCTTTTAGCGCGCTATATCAGAAATATCTTCCGATGTTTTAGTTACCATTTCCGAAACATCTTCAGAAACATCTGTAACAATATCTTCTAAAACACCGTTTCGATCGTCACCGCCGGTTACAACGCCCGGATTTTCTGTTGTATTGTTTGTAGTTTGCGTTGTAGTAGTTGTCATATCCGTATTATTGTTACCGCAAGCCGTAAAAACTAAAACAACAGAGCCTACAAGTGCTAAAACCGCAAAAACTGCTAATACCTTTTTCATTAAATTCACGCCCTTTCCGGAGAATACTCCTGCTCATATTGTTCCTTAAAATTTTATAAATATACTATTTTGTGAGAACGCCGTTGTCTGCATAAAGCAAAATTAAAACATCTTTTTCCTGACCGGTTACAGGGTCTATATAAAGCAACACTTCTTCTCCGTCCTCTGCCTTGCAATGATATTCATAAACATAATACTCGGTTTCCCATTCCGTGGGTATATATGCCTTTTTAGAAGAAATAAGCGTAAGACCGTCTCTCAAAAGCTTTGCGCCGCTGTCTAAGGTGTATTTTGTATCAGTCGGCACTACCCTGTTCTTATGATTCATAAGGTAGCCTGTTGCGTCAAAGGCTGTAATTTTGCCGGTATCCATTGCCACATTTACCTTAATTAAATCTGTATAATATGTTATTCCCTTATCATAAAAAGCAAAATTCACAGTGCATATACCGTCATTAACAGAATAATAAGTTTCTTTAACCTTTGTGTAGCCGTGTTTATTTAAAAAATCGGTTGCTTTTTTTATTGCGTCTTTACTGCTTATTTTTTCTTCTCCCGAATATTCTTCTGCCAGCAAATACGATACAAGTCCGCCCTTTTGTGTAACAGAAATTGTATAATCGGTGTTGTAAAATGTGTAGGTAGAAAGATTACTGTTTGTTTTACTTAAAAAATACAATTCGTTTTCATCAACGCCCAAAAACTCACTTGCTTTTTTCAAAGCCTGATCTTTAGAAACTTCTTCTAAATTCTCAACTATTTCGGATTTTTTGCTTTCTATATTGTCAGAAAACGGTCCGTCATATATAAGTGTAGGAAAATCCTCTAAAGCCTCGTTAGTATCGTTTAACTCATTGCCAAGGTAAAGCCTTTCCTCCCCATCGTTTTGAAGAGTTGATTTAATCTCTTCAAAATCCAAAGCTCCTGCTTCTTCTTGCTCTATAAGGTAATTTACATTTTTTGAAATACTGTCAGAATATTCCTTTAATTTTTTCAGGTTTTGAGCTTCTTCGCCGGAAAGCTTTTCGCCCTTTGCAATCTTCTCGTTTAAAGTAAGCGTATATTCCCCTACCTGTGATAAGAATTTGTAAACAGTCGATATCTGGGTATTACCGTCTGTAATCTCCGAAAGACTGTTTTTGGCAGATGAAGAAGACCTCCACAGCTTGCTTGTAATGTCTGAAAGCATTTCTTCGCTTTTTACATACATACACTTTTGCAAATTCAGGTTTATATCATCCATATATGTTCCCAGCTCTGTTAATGCACGCTCTCTTGAAGCGTTGGTTTCCCGTTCCAGAGTCTTTAATTTACACATATTTACAATGCCGAAAATTGCTAAAGCCAAAATAATTGCAGTAAGAAAACTAACAATTCTCACCATTTTTCTTCTGCTTTTAATCATTTTAAAATTCTCCTTTTAGTTTTTTAAAATAATTTTTTGCAAAAATTCAAAAATTATTCAAGAATTTTACAATAAAAGTTAACCTAAAAGCATTTACAAAAAGTGTATATATTAGTATAATATACAGTGTATATTTGTATGTAGCGGCATACAGTAATATATGAAGAATGGAGAATTTTTTGTGTGTGCATATTTTGACAACAGTGCTACAACTAAACCTTGTCAAAGGGCGGTTGACGCGGCTAACAAAGCCATAACAGAATGTTGGGGCAACCCGTCATCTTTGCACCGAAAAGGTCTTGAAAGCTCTCAGCAACTGAAAAAATCAAGAAAGCAGGCGGCACGCCTTTTAGGAGTAAGCGATGAAAACTTCTTTTTCACCTCTTCAGGCACTACTGCTAACAATACTGCCGTTTTCGGCACATTTGAAAAGCTAAAACGCGAGGGCAACCGAATTGTTACTACCGCTATAGAACATCCCAGCGTACTTGAGCCTATTAAAAGACTTGAAGCAATGGGGCTTGAGGTTATCATGCTTGAACCTGATAAATACGGCAGAATAAGTGAAGAACGGTTGACGGACGCTGTTAACGGTAATACAATTCTTGTTTCCTGTATGGCAGTAAACAACGAGGTTGGCTCCGTTTTGCCTGTTAATGCAATAAGAAATGCCGTTAAAAAAGCAGGCGCACCTGCAATTATACACTCCGACTGTGTTCAGGCATTCACAAAAATACCTGTTACACCAAAAACCGTTGATGCCGATATAATCACAGTAAGCGGCCATAAAATTCACGCATTAAAAGGTGTCGGCGGTATTTACTTAAAGCAAAAAGAAATGATAAAGCCCTACATTTTAGGCGGAGGTCAGGAACAGGGTATGCACTCGGGCACAGAGGCAACACCCGCTGTATTTTCATTCGGTGCGGCTTGTGAAGAGGCAACCGACATTTCAGGCAACAGCAGGTATGTTGCGGCTCTTAAAAATAAATTCATAGAGGGAATAAGAGATATACCCTGTATTACCGTTAACTCCCCCGAAGACTCAATTCCGTACATTGTAAACATTTCCGTTATAGGTTTTCCGAGTCAATCTATGGTAAATCTTATGAGTCAGCAGGGTATTTTTATTTCGGCGGGCTCGGCATGTAAAAAAGGGCACAGAAGCCCCGTGCTGACCGCTATGGGTTTAGCGCCGCAGGTAATAGACAGTGCGGTGCGTATCAGCTTTTCAAGATACAATACCGAAGAAGAAATTGAATTACTTATAACCGCAGTTAAAAATGCCGCTGAAAAATACGGCAAAAGGCGGTAATATACGAGGACAGTATGAAAGAAATTATACTTTTAAAGCACGGTGAGCTTGCTCTTAAAGGGCTTAACCGTTCAAGTTTTGAAGCAATTCTTATAAAAAATATGAAATGGCGTTTAAAGCCTTACGGCGACTTTAAGTTCCATACATCACAATCTACAATTACGGTTACTCCGCAAAATGAATTTTGTGATTTAGACGGTGCCTGTGACGAGATTTCAAGAGTTTTCGGCCTTGCGGCATATTCGAGAGCCGCTGTTACCGAAAAAGATATGTCTGAAATTTTAGAAACCGCTCCCATTTACTTAAAAGAGCAATTAGAAAACGCTAAAACCTTTAAAGTTGAATCTAAACGGGCAGATAAAAAATTCCCTTTGAAATCTCCTGAAATTTCAGCAGCGGTTGGCGGCAAGATTTTAGAAAACTTTCATCACTTGAGGGTTGATGTTAAAAATCCCGATATTACCGTTACCGTAGAAATTCGTGACAAGGCATATATTCGAGGCAATCAGCAAAAAGGCGCAGGCGGTATGCCTGTTGGCTCTTCGGGCAAGGCAACCGTTCTTATTTCGGGCGGTATAGACAGTCCCGTAGCCGCATTTATGATGGCAAAACGCGGTTTAATGTTAAATGCGGTTCACTTTGCTTCTCCGCCGTACACTTCTCCTCAGGCAGAAGAAAAGGTCCACGATTTACTTTCAAAAGTGGCTCGATACAGCGGCAGGATTTGGCTTTATACAGTTCCTTTTACAGAAATCCAGGAAGAAATAAGAGAAAAATGCCCCGAAGAATATTTCACACTTATTATGCGCAGGTTTATGATGCGTCTTTCTTGTAAATTGGCAGAAGATACCGACAGTCACGCACTTATAACCGGCGAAAGCGTAGCTCAGGTTGCAAGCCAGACTCTGCTTGCTTTAGGCTGTACAGACGCAGTAGCAACAATGCCTGTATTCAGACCTTGCGTTGGTATGGATAAAGAAGAAATTGTTAAAATCTCAAGAAAAATCGAAACCTTCGGAATATCTATTCAACCCTTTGAAGACTGCTGCACGGTTTTCACACCCAAGCATCCTAAAACAAAGCCTCAGCTTAGTGAGGTTGAGGCGGCAGAAAGCGTTTTAGATATTGAAAAACTTGTAAACAGAGCATACGGCGAAACAAAGAAAATAAGTATTTCCGGAGACGGTGTTGAATTTGAATAAACAAATAACAGAAAACAGTTTAACAGAAATTTCCGTTAAAGCTGTAAATAATTTAAAATCACAAAACAAAACGCTGGCTTTAGCAGAAAGCTGTACCGGCGGACTCGTCAGCAAATTCATTACAGATGTCAGCGGTGCGTCTGCCGTTTATGAGGGCGGCATTTGCTCTTATTCCAATAAAGTTAAGATGAATATACTGGGCGTTAATAAAAGCACTTTAGATTCTTACGGCGCAGTCAGCGAACAAACAGCACGCGAAATGGCAGAGGGTGTAAGAAGAATTATCGGCGCCGATATAGGTATAGGCATTACCGGTATTGCCGGTCCTGATTCCGATAATACAAATAAGCCTGTAGGCCTAATATATATTGCAATATGTGACGGCAACAAAACGCAATGTACAGAACTAAAAAATAATTTTACTGAAAATGTACGAATGCAGAACAGGTACAAGGCTGCGAAAACTGCATTAAATCTTTTGGTGGAGTATAAATGAAAAACAAAAAAACAAAAAACGGGAACAAATCGGAGTACCTTTATTTTTCCGGTTCTGAAGAAACGGTTATAAGGGCTGATGAAACTCAAAAACAAGAAGTAATAGCAAATATCAAAAAGCGTAGAATTAAGAAATACGCTTTAAATATTACGAGCTATGTTTTAGTGTTCGCAATTATAATATCCGGTTTTTATCTGGGCAAAAAGGGTATTGAAAAATTCTTGGTATTACGCCAAGAACTGCAAAACAACAACGACCTTACAATTCCTGACAGTATAAAAACAAAATTAGACGCTTTAACCGAGGAAGAGCAGTGGGCATATCTCTACAAAGAACATCCTGAACTTCTGAATGTTAAATTTCCTGCAGGCATTCTTTATGATTACGCCCTTTTTTACGCAGAAAATCCGCAAACCGTAGGTTATTTAAAAATTGACGGCACAAAAATAGATACACCTGTAGTTCAAGCCGATAACAACAAATATTACATAACCCACGACTTTTATAATAAAACAACAAGCTACGGCGCAATATTTGCAAATACTGCCGCAAATATGCAAACTCTTGACAGAAACACTCTTCTTTACGGTCACAATATGCACGACGGCTCCCGTTTTGCAGAGTTAATTAACTACAAAAGCATTGACTTTTTTAAACAGCACCCGATAATACAGTTTGATACGCTTTTTGAAAAGCATCAATGGAAAATATACGCTGTAATGATAACCGAGGGCTCTACAGAAACAAATAACGGTTACTTCTTTGATTTTACTTTTAACCAATGCTCCGACACTTGTTTTGAAGAGTATATTGAAGAGCTTGACAAACGCAAGCTTTACGAAACAGGTGTAGATTTGCTCCCTACTGATAAAATCCTTACACTTTGCACTTGTACCTATGAGTTTGACGATGCAAGACTTGTAGTTATTGCAAGGCAGGTAAGAGACGGTGAATCACCTGAGGTAGACACTAAACTTGCAGGTTTTAAAACTACTCCGGTTAAATACCCGGAATGTTATTACGATAACCAAAGAAACAATCCATATAAAGATGATGAAAAATTTTATCTTTATTAAATAAAATTTTTCCGATGTTGAGGTGTGAATATGAAAATCAAAGCTTTCTCTTTTGAGAAAAACAGTTTAAAAACCGCAACCGTTAAAAGCAAAATTACAGCAGAATTAACAGAAAGCGGCGTTTATTTTGAAAGTTTTACGGATTCAAACGAACTTTTTAATGAAATCTCAAATTCACTTAGTAATTCAGACGCTATACTGATAGGTATTGAGAGTGATTTTTATTTAAAATTCAAATCAGTTATTATAAAAGCGTTTAACTTTACCCCTGCTTACAGTGAAAAAATCGAAAATGCAATAGGCAGCTCTATTACAGATGAAAAGCTTTTAAAGGCCCACACATTAGTTCCCAACGAATGTGCAGAGCTTCTTTCGGAAGACGGACTTTTCAGCGGTTTCTTTGTAAAATCCGCCGACCAATATATTGTAGTTTTCCCACTTATTGAAGATTATCTTCCTGAAATGCTTACCAAGTCTAATTTACCTTTTGTTAAAACAAACGAAAGCAAATTCAGAGTTTATGAAGATATTTCAAGTGACGATAAGGCTTCAAGCAAGGCAGAAGCACTTCTTATGAAGCTTATTAAAAACGATATTAAGTTAGCAATTCCCGCAACACCTGCTTCTAAGGTTCTTAAAGAAGATATAAAGTCTTGTAAAAACTACGAGAATTACATTTTCTTTACACCGTTCGTCAGTGATGACGGTATTTCTGAGCCGAAAGAATACTCTGCTCAGCTTTCTAAGGGTGCAATGGAGTTAAGAAACACAGAACTCGGCGCTACCATATCAAACATTTTCAGAGAGAAAAAGGGCGACAAGATTCTCAACTATTACTCATTTATAAGCGTTGCTACAGAGGATAAGATTATAGTAAAAAAGTTATTTGCCAACGGCGATGAAAATGTAGATAATCTTATTGTTGAAGCAACAAACGAGCTTTACGCTATGATTGATAAATATGTAGACGAGGTTATTTTTAAGAAAAACGCAACTCAGGAAGAAAAAGAAAAATACGAAAAAACTCTTATTGAGGCAGAGTACGAGGCAGACAAACGCCCATCTGCGTCAATTGGTAAAAAAGGTACGGTTGCCGCAATTATTACGCTTGCGGTTGCAGTAATAATCTGCGTAATATTAGGTCTTAAATTCGGCGGTTACTTTGTTAATGCAGATGACGAGGTAGACGATTTTTCACTCCAGGCAGGCGGCACAACAATCCCTGTTACCACAACAGAACCCACCACGGAACCTGAAACAATGAATATTACAGAGCCTGTAGTTGTTACAGATGAAAACGGCAATGTCGTTACACAGCAAGGCTCCGAGGTTGAAACCTTCTCTTCTATTTTTGATGTTACGGTAAGCACAACATTAACTCAAATTCTTAATACAAACAATCAGCAAATTTACTACAAACCAAACCCAAGTACAACAAGTGCAGTTACAACAACGCAAAAAGAAGCTACTACAAAAAAAGAAACTACGACTAAAAAAGTCACAACTACAAAGCCAACCGAAACGACAATAGAAAACGAAGATTGGTAATAAACATATTTTGTAATATTTTTATTGGTAATAAGTATAGGAGGAAATATATATGGCAGTATTAGTCACAGGCGGTGCAGGCTACATTGGCTCGCATACGGTAATCGAACTTTTAAAAACCGGTAAAGAGGTTGTTATAATTGACAATTTTTATAACAGCTGTCCTAAGGTTTTAGACAGAATCAGAGAACTTTCCGGCAAGGATTTCTCTTTTGAGGAATGTGATATTCGCGACAGAGACGGCCTTACTAAAGTATTTAAAAAATACGATATAGACTCCGTAATTCACTTTGCAGGTCTTAAAGCAGTCGGCGAATCCTGTAAATTACCGCTTCTTTATTACGAAAACAATATCAGCGGCACTGTTACACTTTGTGAAGTTATGGCAGAAAACAACTGCAAAAAAATTGTTTTCAGTTCTTCTGCTACCGTTTACGGAGAGAACAATGTTTCTCCTCTTAAAGAAACAATGAAAACCGGCGGTACCACTAACCCTTACGGCACAACAAAATATTTTATAGAACAAATACTTACCGATACCGCAAAAGCAGATAGTGATTGGAGCGTATGCTTGCTTCGTTACTTTAACCCTATAGGCGCTCACGAAAGCGGCAGAATCGGTGAAAGTCCAAACGGTATTCCAAACAATTTAATGCCGTATATTACACAAGTTGCCGAGGGCAAAAGAGAATATCTTTCTGTATTCGGTAACGATTACGATACTCACGACGGCACAGGTGTAAGAGATTACATCCATGTTGTTGATTTAGCTAAAGGCCATATAAAAGCGCTTGATAAGATTTTATCCGAAAAAGGCACTTTTACTTATAATTTAGGTACAGGAAAAGGCTACAGCGTACTTGATATTGTAAAAGCCTTTGAGAAAGCATCGGGCGTTAAAATTCCTTATAAAATTGTTGAGCGCAGACCCGGAGACATTGCTACCTGCTACTCAGACCCAACAAAAGCAAAAGAAGAGCTTAATTGGGTTGCAGAAAAAAGCATAGACGAAATGTGCGCTGATTCTTACAGATGGCAGCATAACAACCCTAACGGATACGAGGACTGATAATTGAGCTTTACACCGTATAATTCGCGAGATTTAAGGCACAAATCAATATTCGGCAGCATAGCTTCAAACGAAAGTTTGAGGCTATGTGTGATTATGCCTCGTGCGTTCTCTTGCAGCAGCGTTCAGCTTGTTATTCATAAAGATGAAGAAGATACGGTTTACCACAATATGTATTGGTGCGGCATGGAGGGTGAAAGTGAAGAACGGTGGGATATTACATTAGATTTTACCACAGGACTTTATTTTTATCATTTCACTTACGAAACACCTTTCGGCAAAGGCAACATCTTTTTGAAATCAAACGGTATGGGTGAAATAATGCCCGAGGGTAAAGAGTGGCAGCTTACGGTATATGACGAAAACTACACTACTCCCCAATGGATAAAAGGCGGCATAATGTATCAGATATTTCCTGATAGATTTAACATAGGTAAAGCCCATATAAAAAATGTACCGTCTGACAGAATTATTCACGAGAATACCGAAGATATTCCCGTCTGGCAACCAAATAAGGACGGTAAAATTACTAATAACGATTACTTTTGCGGTAATTTAAAAGGTATAGAGGAGAAGCTTCCTTATATAAAATCATTAGGTGTTAACGCAATTTACCTTAATCCTATTTTTGAAGCCCACGAAAATCACCGCTACAATACTGCAGATTACAGTAAAATAGACAGTATGTTAGGCAGTGAAAGCGATTTTAAGGATCTATGCGAAAGCGCCGAAAAACTGGGTATTAAAATCATTCTTGACGGTGTTTTCAGTCACACAGGCTCCGACAGCATTTATTTTAACAAAGAAAACAGATATAACTCTTTAGGAGCATATAACAGTATAGAAAGTCCTTACAGAGATTGGTTTACTTTTAAAGAGGACGGCACATATAAAAGCTGGTGGGGCATAAAAACCCTGCCTGAAACAAACGAAGAAAATGACGGGTTTATCGAATATATTACAGGTAAAAACGGCATTATAAAAAAATGGTTAAAACTCGGTGCATGCGGCTACAGACTTGATGTTGCCGATGAACTGCCCGACAAGTTTCTTGACAGCCTGACAAAATCAGTTAAAGAAGAAAATGAAAATTATATTGTTATAGGCGAAATATGGGAAGACGCTACAAATAAAATAAGTCACGGCGGCAGGCGAAGATACCTTTTAGGCAATCAGCTTGACAGCGTTATGAACTATCCGTTCAGCAGTGCGATTATTACCTTTATGCGTTACGGTGTTGCAGAAAACTTTATGGATTCTGTAATGTCTATATGCGAAAACTACCCTGCTCCTGCTCTTAACTGCCTTATGAACCATATAGGCACTCACGATACTGCCCGTATATTAACAAGCTTAATATATGACTCTATAGAGCATAAACCGAGAAACATTCAGGTAAACTGTGAATTAACCGAAGATGAATACTCTAAAGCAAAAAAGCTATTAAAAAACGCTACGGTTCTTCAGTACACACTCCCCGGCTTTCCGTCTGTTTATTACGGTGATGAGGCAGGTTTAACCGGCGGAGGCGACCCGTTCAACCGTAAATTTTACCCTTGGGGCAAAGAAGATACCGAACTAATTGAATGGTATAGGCATTTAGGTGAAATTCGCAATTCTCTTAAAGTTTTAGCCGAGGGTAGATTTATTCCGTACTCTGCAATGCTCTCTTGCGCAGCATACTTCAGAGAAGACGAAACCGAAAAAATAATGGTAATTTCTAATATGAACAGTCATTCCATAGATTATTATTTACCCGGCGAATTTCAGTATTCAAAGGAATTGCTCTTTAACACACCGGTTGCAGAAAATATAACTGTTGAAGCAGAAAGCGCAGTTATTCTGAAAATAAAAAATCACAGATAGAAAGACGGAGCTGTCAAAAACGAAAAAAGTTTTTAACAGCTCCGAAATTATATTTTTTGTTTGCTCTGCATTTATTTGCATCCCGAACAGTTACTGCAGTTGCCGCAACAACCGTTTTTTCCGTTCTTTTTATTTTTCTTCATTACTATTACCGCAACAACTACCGCCACGGCAATAACACCTAAAACTATAAAATCTTTATATGTCATAGTACAACACTTACCAAGTTATATATTATGAATGATACAACCCATGCAATACCGCATTGTGTAACAACCACAAGTATTGTTTTCAATGTGGAATTAAGCTCTTTTTTAATAGTTGCAACAGCCGCAACACAAGGTGTGTAAAGCAACGTAAATGCTAAAAAGCTGCAAGCGGCGGCTGTTGTGAACATAGTCGGAAGAACATTTAAAAGTTCATTTGTTCCCACATTTGCCAAAACGCCCAATGTACTTACAACTGCCTCTTTTGCAGAAAAGCCTGCAATAAGCGAGGTAACAATTCGCCAATCGTCAAAGCCGAGAGGTTTGAATATAGGCGCTATAATCTGACCCAAATATGCCAGTAAGCTCTTACTGCTGTCTTCCGTGTAGTTTAATTTACTGTCAAACGCGCCTAAGAACCAGATTATAATTGTTGCAACAAATATAACCGTAAAGGCTTTCTGTAAAAAGTCCTTAGCCTTTTCCCACATAAGAAGCGCTACACTTTTTGCAGACGGCAAACGGTAGTTTGGAAGCTCCATAACAAACGGTACAGGCTTACCCTTGAAAAGCGTATTTTTAAGAAGCAAGGCAACTAACACGCCAACAAGCATACCCCCGAAATAAAGTATGCCCATTACCAATGCCGAATGATTCGGGAAGAAAGCCGCACTGAACACAGCATAAATAGGAATCTTTGCCGAACAACTCATAAACGGAGTTAAAAGAATTGTCATTTTGCGGTCGCGGTCACTTGAAAGTGTACGGGTAGCCATAATTGCGGGAACAGAACAGCCAAAGCCTATAATCATAGGCACAAAGCTTCTGCCCGAAAGGCCGATTTTGCGAAGAAGCTTATCCATAAAAAATGCCACTCGCGCCATATAGCCCGTATCTTCTAAAATAGACAGGAAGAAGAAAAGAACAACTATAATAGGTAAAAACGATACTACGCTACCCACACCTGCAAAAATACCGTCTATAACAAGACTATGTACAACCGGATTAATTCCGTAAGCAGTAAGACCGTTATCTACAATCCCCGACAGAGCATCTATACCCATAGCCAAAAGGTCCGAAAGATTCTGACCTATAAGCGAAAATGTTAAATAAAATACCAAAAGCATTATACACACAAAAATAGGTATGGCAGTGTATTTTCCTGTTAAAATTTTATCTATTTGCTCGCTTCTTATTTTTTCTTTACTGCGTTCTGATTTAATGACTGCTTCTTTACAAACCTTTTCAATAAAGCTGTAACGCATATCTGCAATTGCCGCGTTTCTGTCAAGACCTCTTTCATGCTCCATTTCAATAACAGAGTGTTCAACAAGCTCTGTTTCGTTAGCAGAAAGCTCAAGCCTATTAATAAATTCCTTGTCATCACCGTCTATTACTTTCATAGCGGCATATCTGGGCGACACACCGATTTTTACGGCATGGTCCTCAATTTCGTGAGAAACAGAGTGAATACAACGGTGTACAGGACCGTTAAAGCAAAAATCCTTGTTTGTTGTGGCAATTTTATTTTTTGCAACCTCAACAGCAATTTTGGAAAGCTCGTCAACGCCGTCTCCTTTTACTGCAGAAATCGGAATAACAGGCACGCCTAAAGCGGAGCTTAATTTTTCTATATCTATAACGCCGTTATTGGCTCTTACTTCGTCCATCATATTAAGAGCAATAACAGTCGGTATTCTAAGCTCTAAAAGCTGAAGAGTTAAATAAAGGTTTCTTTCAATATTTGTAGCGTCTACAATATTTATAATGCCGTCAGGTTTTGCGTTCAGAAGAAACTCTGTAGTAACAATTTCTTCCTGAGAGTACGGTCTTATAGAGTAAATACCCGGCAAGTCGACAATTTGAACATTGGGATCGTTTTTTATATAACCCGTTTTTTGGTCAACAGTTACACCCGGAAAGTTACCTACATGCTGATTAGAGCCTGTAAGCGCATTAAACAATGTGGTTTTACCGCAGTTCTGATTGCCTGCAAGAGCCAAAATCATACTTACACCTCCTCAATCTCAATAACTGAGGCGTCACTTTTTCTTATAGTAAGCTCATAGCCTCTTACAAATATTTCTATAGGATCGCCCAAAGGCGCCGCTTTAATAACTTTAACTTCAGTATTAGGAATAAGCCCCATATCCAAAAGCCTTAACCTTAAAGAACCTTCGCCGCCAACCTTTGTAATGATACCGGATTTACCTATATGTAGTTTATCGAGTGTCATAAATTCCCCTCTCTTTCACTTTATATATAAGGTATTTTAATATCCGCTGCAATATAAATTGCCTTTTGTTGCGTTTATTCCTTTCATTTCCATAAGTTCAGAAACCGTAACAAGCTGGTACCCGTTTTTAACAAGGTACGGAATAATCTCTGCCGAAGCATTACCCGTTGATTCATATAAATCGTGCATCAACACAATTGAGCCGTCTTTTACATTTGATTTTACGGCAGAAACGGTGGAATTTTTATCCCGTGTTTTCCAGTCCATAGTATCAACCGACCAATTAAATAACGGGTATTTTACATAGTTTTTTACGCTTGAATTTACCGCTCCCCCCGGCGCACGCGCAATTTTAGGCGTAATACCTATTACATTTTTTACCGCACTGTCCGTTTTATTTATTTCGGTTTCAATACCCGACTTGCTGAGTCCTGTAAGAGTTTTGTGGTTATATGTGTGGTTGCCTATTTCACAACCTAAGCTGTTCGCCCTTTTAATACAGTCGCTGTAAGCAGAAACTCTTGAGCCTACCACAAAAAATGTTGCTCTTCCGTTGTTTTTTTCTAAGGCGTCAAGAATTTTGTTTGTAACAGGAGTATACGGACCGTCATCATAAGTGAGAGCCACCATAGGCTTATTGGGGTCAATACCGAAAACACCGATATTTGCGGATACTGAATTAGCATTTGCTATGCCGTTTACTTTTACTCTGTAATAATGCTTTTTACCGTATGAAATCTTATTATCCGAGCAAGTTACCGTGCTTTTACCTTTAACGGTTTTTATATCGCTCCAGGTACTTTCACCCTGTATTTTTCTTTGAACGGTGTATCCTGTTGCAGATGAATTTTCAGTCCATGTAAGCACATGACCTTTTTTAGGGCTGTGCTTTACTGTTAGGGACGGCGGAGCAATATGCTTTATTTTTATGCCGTTTATATTGTAACTGCCGTTTGTTTTACCGTTCATCTGCTTTACAGTATAAATATATGTACTGCCTTTTTTTGCGGTTTTATCAACATAAGAAGTAGTGTTGCCGTTTGCAATGTTTGCAATTTGTGACCATCCGTCACTAACATTTGACTTTCTGTAAACCTTGTAGCCTGTAGCGGTAGACGCCTTGTTCCAATAAACTGTTACACCGCTGCCGCTTCTGCTTGCAACCGCAAAACCCGAAGGCATTTTAAGGCATAAGCCCGTAACACCGGATTTGTAATAACTTCTGTAGTTATTACCGTTCACAGCCCTTACGGTATAAGTATATTTCACACCGTTTTTAACATTACCGTCTTCATACTTATTATTTTTTGTTTCTGCGATTCTTTTCCATGAGGTATTCTGAGCGTCTTTTCTGTAAACCTGATATTTTACAGCGCCCTTTACTTTTCCCCATGTAAAAATAATTTTATTGTTATAATTCCTGAGAGACAGGTTCCCCGGTGTAGAAACATATTCCGCCGCTATACCGTCTTTATTGTAGCCGCTTAGCGTATTGCCGTTATCTGCTCTGACGGTATAGTAATATGTAACTCCGTTTTCAACAGTGGTATCTTTACAGCTAAAGGTTGAACCGTCTGCCTTTTTCACACCTTTCCATTCGGATTTTTCGGTTCTTCTGTAAACTCTGTAATACTTAGCATTACTTACCTTACTCCATGAAACAGTAACATATCCGTCACCGTTACTTGTTGATTTCACAGTCGGCGTTTGTACATAGGTTATACTTATACTTTCGGAAACGCTTTCTGAGTCGCCGTTTTTTGCGGTAACATAATAAGAATATGTTGCCCCGCTTTTTACATTAGAGTCAGTATAAACTAAAGCTTCTCCGCTTTGAACACTGTAAACCATTTCGGTAGATTTACCGGTAGTCCTGTAAACCGAATATTCCCGTGCATTGTCTACTGCATTCCATTTAACCGAAACACCGCCCACATCGTTGGACACTTTTACTGTCGTGGCTTTTAATTCGGTTATTTCTTCTGTTATTTCGGTACCGTCAATGCCGTTAATCTCAACTGCGCTTACAGTTACGCAAAATAACAGGCACATCGTTAAAATTGCAACAAAAGCAGAAAAAATCTTCTTCATTTTACACTTTCTCCCTATACAGTATACTTATGTTAACTATACATTATATTATAAACCAATGCCTTTTAAATCACAATAAATTCTAAAAAAAAATAACACGATTTTATAAAGAAATTAAAGAAATTTTTATGCAATATTTTAAAAATTTTCGGTTTGTTGACATTTGTCGAAAAAATGATACAATATTACAAAGTCAGGAGTGATTATTTGAGCGATCAAAACTATAAAGCATCTATTATTTCTTTATCAATATTTGCGGCGGCAGTTTTAGTTACAGGCTGCATACTTTCATTTATTATGCCAAAATATAAGTATGTTAATGCTTATGAAAAGGTTGCAATTACCGACCTTTCAACGCAAACAACTCTAACGGAGTATGAAACCGTAGCCGAATCGGATGAAAACAGAATAATTACGCTTAAAACTCACGAATCTTATAAAAGTCTTGTTACCGATATGAACACTCTTTGTAATACTTACCCTGAACTTTTAGAGCTTACTTCAGCCGGGTCTTCCGAAAGAGGCAGAGATATGCTGATGTTTAAAATGGGTAACGGCAAAAAAAACGCCCTTGTAATAGGCGCTGTTCACGCGAGGGAGCATATTACAACCAAATATCTTTTACGGGTTGCAGAGGATTACTGCATTGCCTACAGGGACTCAGGCTCATACGCAGGATATGATTTAAAAAAACTGTTTTCGGAATACACGTTATATATTATGCCCTGCGCTAACCCTGACGGTCTTGAAATTATGTTCTTTAACGAAATATACGACAGCACGGTTAAAGTCAAAAAGCTTACAGATTACAAGGCCAACGCAAAAGGTGTAGACATTAACAGAAATTTCCCTTTAGCGTGGAATAAAATTGATAACGGCGTTACAGCTCCTAACGAATGTTACTTTAAAGGATACGAGCCGGGCGATGCAAAAGAAACCCAAAATTTAATATCTCTTTGCGATATAATGAATTTTGAATTTATGCTGTCTTTCCATGTAAAAGGCGACTGCATCTTTTGGGCAGATACCGAAAGTACCGAAAATAACGCTTCATATAAAGCGTTTGCAAAAAAAATAAGCAATGCCTGCGGTTTTAAACTGAATACACCGTCAAAAGAACCCTCCGATTACGGCGGCGGCTTTGAAAACTGGTTCAGACATACATATCAAAAGCCGGGGCTTTGCATTGAACTTGTAGATAACGAAAACATAATTTCACCGTGTGACGACAGCAACTATGTTAATTTTAAAGCCTTGGTACGGTACAACAGCACTTCAAAGGCAATCTTATCTGCTATGAGTTAAAAACAGCTTCTAACCTCTCCCCTTATTGCATATATTTACAGTAAAGGGAGGATTTTTTATGACAGAAGATAAAAAAATGGGACTTTTACCGCACAACTGTATTTTAGAGGACAGAAAAAAACTGTCAGTTTCGGCAGTCAGTGATGTAGGCAGTTTTGACGAAACAACAATTACCGCAGCTACCGACTTTGGCGAGCTTACGGTTAAAGGTGAGAATCTGCATATAACAAAACTGTCTTTAGAAGTAGGAGAACTATGCATAGAGGGCAATATCAGTTCGCTTTCCTATACCGATGTTATTGATAAATCAGGCAGTTTTTTCTCAAGGGTATTCAGGTAGTTGATAAATAATGTACATAGTAGACCACAATACCCAATTTATAATTTTTATTGCTTCTTTGGGATTAGGGTTTCTTTTAGGTATTTTGTACGATATATTAAGAACTGTTAAGCTTTCCTTAACCCAAAAGAAGCAATGGAATATTGTTTTTGATTTAATTTATTTTTTCATTGTAGGACTTATAACTTTTTTATTTATTTTAGCCGCAAATAAAGGAGAAGTAAGATCATATATTTTAATCGGCGAACTGCTTGGGGCAGTAGTTTATTATTTCGCTTTCGGAATAATTATTGTAAAGTTTACCGATAAGCTTGTAACCCTTTTTAAGAGATTTTTTTTGTTTTTATTCAAGGTTATTTCGTCACCTTTTAAACTGATTTTTAAGATTTTTAAAAGGATATTCGGTAAGTTTAAGAAATTTTTTCAAAAAACTTCAAAAAAGCATAAAAAAATACAAAAAAACCTCTTGCAAAAACTGCGCATTTATGTGTATAATTTACTGTGTATGCTAAAGGCAAAAGAAAAGTCTTAAAAAGGTGGTGTTTTAGTTTTGGCAGCAAAGAAAAAAACTAAAAAAACAAAAAGTTTCAGCATCATTGTGGTTGCAGTTTGCGTTGTGCTTGTTCTTTTCTTGGGGGTTCGTTTTATTAAAGCGCAAAACGAAATAAACGAAAAGCAAGCCCAGTTAACCGAACTTCAAAGTCAATACGATGAGGTTGTTGCACAAAACGAAGATGTGAAAAACGCCATCAGCGAAAATGACGAAAACGCTCTTGCCGAAGAATACGCCCGAAAAAAGGGGTATGTTATGCCGGATGAACGCGTTTATGTAGATGTGACCCCGGGCAAATAATTTTATTTTACAGAGGTAAAGTATGGCAGTAGAAATCGGTTCGATTGTTGAAGGTAAGGTTACAGGTATTACAAACTTCGGAGCATTTGTTGAACTTCCCGATAAGTCAACGGGTATGGTACATATTTCAGAAGTATCGGCTACATTTATCAGCGATATTCACGAAAAACTCTCTGAGGGAGACACAGTTAAAGTCAAGGTTATTGACATTAACGAAAAAGGCAAAATTGCGCTTTCCGTAAAAAAAGCCATCCCTAAAGAAGAAAAAACAGATGCTAAGCCAAAACGACCTGCGGGCGATAAACCCAAACACTCTCAACCGCAAGTTTGGACCGGTTCAAAGAAAAACGAGTCAGAAAATATGTCTTTTGAAGATATGATGGCAAAATTCAAAAGCGTCAGCGATGAAAAATTGAGCGACCTTAAAAAGAATAACATTTCTAAAAGAGGCGCTTCTACCCCTCGCCGCGGCGGTAATCAAAGAGGTTAATTTATAAGTTAAACGAGGCTGTCGCATTTAGCGCAGAACAAAAAGAAAAATGATAAAATAAACGGTTACATTCTTCTTTTTTGACCGTTTTTTCACCCACTCGCGGTATCTATATACAGCTTCAGGGTGAAGAAAACGGCTTCTGCAACTAAGTGCGACAGCCTCGAACATTTAAAACAGGATGTGTTTTTGTGAGAGAAATCAGTGCAAAAATAATTGAAACAGAAGTTGAAAAACTATTTTTAAAAGCCAATGCCGAATTGCCTGAATCATTAGAGAATAAGATTCGCTCAAGCGTCAACTCAGAAAGCAGCGCTATTGCAAAAGGTATCTTCTGCGATATGTGCAAAAATCTTGACGCCGCAAGGGAGCTGTCTATCCCTATTTGTCAGGATACGGGTATGGCAGTTCTTTTTTGTGAATTAGGTCAGGATGTACATATAACGGACGGCGACTTTAATAAAGCCGTAAACAACGGCGTCAGCAAAGCATACCTTGACGGCAAAATGCGCTGTTCAATAGTGAAAGATCCTATAAAACGAGGCAATACAAACGACAATACTCCTGCTCTTATTCACCTTTCAATAGTACCGGGTGATAGAATTAAATTTGTGGCAGCACCAAAAGGCTTCGGCAGTGAAAATATGAGCAAGATTAAAATGTTTACTCCTGCCGCATCTACAGATGACATTGTTGAATTTGTTGTTGATGTTGTAAAAACCGCAGAAGCGAACCCCTGCCCTCCCGTTGTTTTAGGCGTTGGTATAGGCAGTGATTTTGAGGGAGCCGCACTTCTCTCAAAAAAAGCGCTTTGCAGAGATATAGCCATAAGACACCCTGACGGGTTTTACAAAGAGCTGGAAGAAAAAATGCTGACAGAGGTTAACAGGCTTAACATAGGTCCCCAAGGCTTTGGCGGTGTTACAACAGCTCTCGCCGTTAATATTGAAACTGCGCCCACTCACATTGCAGGCTTACCTGTTGCGGTTAATGTGGGTTGCCATGTTACGAGGCATGCAGAAATAATAATATAAGTAAATTAAAGGAATCATACCTTGCTTTTTATTTCTTCAAATATTTCTAAAAGTTTAAATTTCATAACATATTTAGCGCCGTTACTGACTACTTTTTCACCGCTTTCGGTTAAGTAGTCAGATATTTTTTCGTCATCTGTTTCAATTCCTCCTGCAACAGAAACGCACATAGGCGGGAACATAACGCACCACCAGTTATGCCCTTTTCCCTCTCCCAAAACAACTTTTAAAGATGTGTACTCGCCTGCGGGGAATGTGTAATCCCCGTAATCTCTCGTTTCAAAATATTCTTTTGTTAAAGTAATTTCAGCGTCATAGCTAAATCCGTTTTCCTTTAATGTTTTTTTAACTGACTTGAGCAATTCATCCTTTGATATTTCAAAATACTCCGCAACATTCTCTGTATTTACATCGCCTGAAAAAAGCTTGCTGTTGGTTTTAAGCAATTCATCTCGGACCTGAAGCTTTATTTTCTGGTCTTTTTCGCTGTCGCTGTTAGCTAATATATGAAGTCTTACCACACTTTCTCTTACACCGTTTGCAGAAGCTGCAAAATATGTAGCTGTAAAAGACAGATACAGTACAAGCACTGTTAAAAAACAGCTCAAAATAATTTTATCTTTTCTTTCGTTAAACGCTTTGTAATTAAAAATTGACATAAAAACAACCGTCCTTTCAATTTGATTTTGGACGGTTGTAAAATTTTTATTCAGTTTTTTTAAATTATTTCCACACCGAGTTTTTGAGGAACCGCAAAGTAAACATTATCGAACTTCGCTTCTAATTTTTTAATGCAATCCCTACAGGTGCTTTCATCTGTAAAAATGCCGAATACCGCAGAGCCTGAGCCGGTCATACAAGATGTAACTGCACCGTTTTTATTCATAATATCTTTAATATCTACTCTGCCCGGTATTTCTATAGCCTGTTCAAATACATTACCGCACAGCTTCAGTGCGTTCAAATATTCACCGTCAGAAAGCAGTTCAAGCATTTGTTCATTTTTAGGATGACGCATATTTTCCATTGCGTCTACCGCATCGTATGCCTCTTTTGTAGATACACCGTCATTTGGTTTAACAATCGCAATGTAAATATTCTCAATATCCGGCAGAGGCGCTACCACGGCACCTGTGTCAAGCGCCAAGGCTGTGCCGCCTATAATACAAAAGGGAATATCCGCACCGACTTTTACACCTATTCTGCAAAGCACCTTTTCAGAATAATTCGTTTCAAATATTTTATTCAATGCAACAAGCACTGCCGCGCCGTCACCGCTTCCGCCGCCCATACCTGCGCAAAACGGTACTTTTTTTTCTATATTAATATGAATACCTTTATTCTCGGTAATGCCTGCATAATCAAAAAACTTTTCCGCGCATTTGTATACTATGTTTCGTTTATCGGTAGGAACGCCCTCTGTATCGCAAGAAACGGTAATTTCTTCACCATCGGTTTTTTCTACGGTGATAACATCGTGAAGGCTTATTGACTGCATAACGGTAAAAAGCTTGTGGTAACCGTTTGCTTTTACCCCTGTAATATCAAGCAGTAAATTGATTTTTGAATTGGCTTTTAATGTGAGTTTCATACTAAAACCCTTTCTGCTTACTTTATTGACAGTATTTTAACATATATTTATTATTTTTAAAAGATATTTTTTTATTTATACTATGTAAAATAGATTTTATTTGTGGTATTATGTTAGAAAATAAAAAACAAAAGAGGCTAAAATATGACGAATGCAAAAATTATAGATTTACATACACACACAAAAAATTCACCTGACGGAAATCACGATGTTTCTTTAATGGCACAAACCGCTTTTGAAAACGGAATAGAAACCGTTGCTTTCACAGACCATTGTGAAATTGACACATACTATAAAGATAATTACGACAAAGTAGTTGAAAACAGTTTCAAAGATGTCAGCAAAGCGCAAAAAGATTTTGAAGAAAAAATAGAAATACTTAAAGGTATTGAAATCGCTCAGCCCCATTACATACCCGAACTTTCAAAAAGTGTTTTAGACAGTCACTGCTACGATGTGGTTATAGGTTCAATACATAACCTTAGAAATATGGAAGATTTCTACTTCTTTAAATCATTTGACGGTTACAGTATTGAAGCGCTTATGAACGAATATTTTGACGAGCTTTTAAATATGTTACAGTGGGGCAATTTCGATATTTTAGCTCACATAACATATCCGTTCAGATACATTTATAATATCTGCGGTTATGTTGAGGATATAAATAAATACAGTAAAAAGGTTGATGAAATTTTAAAGCTATGCGCCGAAAAAAATAAAGCACTCGAGATAAATATTGGCGGTTTAAAATACCCTATCAACAAACCGTCACCGGATATTGATACCGTAAAAAGATACAAAGAATTAGGCGGTAAGCTTATCAGCGTAGGCTCTGACTCTCACTACGCAGAGCGTATAGGCTTTGGCATTTCCCGTGCTTACGAAATGGCAACAGCGGCCGGGTTTAAATCTGTAGTGAAATTTAAAAACAGAAAGCTTTTTGAACACCCTATTTTGTGATTTTAAAATTAAATGAATATTATTCTTCACAAAAACAAATTTTATACATAAAAAATATACACTCTAAACGCACTTTTCTGACAAGTCCACAGCTTGTCATTGTTCATAACTCTGTCTAAAATGTTTATAACTTAACGCTTTTTCTAAAACGAAATTCTAAAAAAGAAATATTTTG
>JBJEPP010000045.1:0-11397 GCA_051881295.1 Acutalibacteraceae bacterium
TGAGCTATACCGAAATTTTTCACTTTTAATTTTTCATTTTTCATTCGGCTTGCGATAGCGTTCACTAGTTCACTTGTTTACTTGTTCACCGCTATGCTGTCAGCTGTCAGCTATTAGCTTTATAAAAACATTATTATCCAAAAATTGCGTTATAAAGAATCTCAAATACATCAAGGCCGAGTAAGAATTTAACAACTGTGTCAGGTAAGAAGCCGAGGAGCTTACCGAAATCTCTAAAGCCGTCTGCTTCTTCGTCTGTTTCGGGAGCACCGTCATATTCGAGTGTGAATGCCTGAGTATAAACTATACCGCCTTCGCCGAAGATTTCAGCTCTTACATAACTTCCGATTCTGTTGCAATAATCGTCAAGGTCGATTTCGTCACCGTAAGCAATTGTTTTGCCGTCTGCTATCCAACGGATGCAAAGAGCGTTGTCAACATCAATAGCAATGGTATCAGCTGTATCGTTTACTGTAATGCTGTTAACATAAGGTGCTACAGAATCAACGCTTGCTTCGTATTTAGGCTTTTGGTCGTCTGCATGCTCTTCTAACATAGCTGTAAGTGTTTCTGCCATAGCAGTTGAATCAGAGTCGCTCTGTGTAGCAAGGTAATCTCTGATTTCTCTGAGTTCATCATAGTTGCCAATGTATCTGCTTGCTGCAAAGAATTCGCCGTTTGCCATACATTTTTGAAGATTTGCTACAGTATTTTCTTCCATAAGCATAAGTGTATATCCTGTAAATGCCGCAGAAACGCTGTGAGCGTCAGATGTTGCAATACCAAATACATTTCTGCCTGTAGGAACAACATTCATAAGAAGAATATCCCAAAGCTTTCTGTCAAAACGGGTTCTTGTATCGCCTTTTGAGTTAACATCAATACCTATGCATGATGAGTTGTTAACAAGAAGCGATGTGAATTTATCTACGCAGTAGCTGTAATATGAATCTGTTAAGTCATAAGCATCGCCTGTGTATTTTTCGTCACGGGCATTTGTGTATTCACCCGGGTGGTTAATAACTGAAAGACCGTGTAATTCGTCTTCGCCTAAAGAAGCATTGATTTCTTCAATAGCGTTAATAGGTGTTTCATAGTCGCTTGTACCGCCGAGAATACCGTTGCCGTAGTCTACAAACCATGTGTTAACATGAGCGTTGTTAGCAGAGGTTGGATTGTTTTCAATACCGTAAGGAACACGCATCATTTCGTGACCTTTTACGCCGTTTACTACTTGATAATAGTAATCGCTGGCAATACCGTTTTCATCAATTCTTGTTTCAACACAGTATTCGTCACCTTCAAATGTAAAGCCGCCGTTTTCGTCAAGGCAAACGAGCTCGTCATTATCGGTTCTGATTGAAAGAATGAGCTTGAGGCCGGGAATAATATTTGACTCGGTCCAAGAGTAGTTTGTTGTACCGTGGTCTGTAACAGCATAAATATCATAACCGTAACCGTAGCTTGTTTCAAGCATATCTTTAAGGTTATCTCTGCCGTCTGACTGATTTGTGTGAGTGTGAAGGTCAGCCTTGTACTGCTCCCAACTCCAGTCAACATTTTCGTAAGGGTTTGTGATTGTGTAATCTACATCTGTAGCAGCAACAGCACTTATTGATAAAACGGTGCAGAGCATTGTTAAAGCGCAGATAACAGCAATGATTTTGTTTGTTGTTTTCATAATCTACAACCTTTCGTTTAATAATGTTTGTTTTTATTTTAATTGTTATTTAACAATATTTTTATTTTTTAACTGTGAAAGTGCTTCTTCACGGGTAATAGAGCCGCTGTTTGCCTTAGTCATAAGCTCAACATCATGGTCGTTAAGCTTGTAGAAGCTCCAAATTATTGTTGCAATGGCAATACCTATGGCGGGCACCATAACATAAATGAACCACAGGCCGTCTAAGGTAGATGCACTTTGTGAAATGCCCAAAACCTCTAACTGCTTGAAATTCTCTGCCTGTGAAACATCCTTCCACCCGATAACGCCTAAAAGATAAAGTGAAAGCGAGGCGGAGATTGCGGCAGTAAGCTTTACCATAAAAGTCTGAATTGCAAATGTAATGCCTTTAGCGTCAGTACCTGTTTTAAATCTGCCGTATTCTGCACAGTCGGGCGTAAACATATAGTACATAACGCCCGTAATGCTTTGAGGAATTGCACGGAGAACAGAAATAATGATAAATACTATCATACTGCTGTAGCCGCAAAGCCACATAACAAGGCTTAATAAAACAGTTAAAACATTGCAAATCATATAGATTTTCATTTTATCAAACTTTTCTACAAGCTTCGGTACGAGCAATGAGAATATCAGTGACGGAACAGCCGATAAAACCATAACTACCATACTGAAAAGCGTGTTGTGGAAAAGGTAATAAGAAACCCATAAATTAAGTGCCGATACAATGTTTGCAGAGCTTTGGAAGAATACGCCCAAGTAATAAAGAAGCAAATATTTGTTTGAAACTAAATATTTAAACATTGCTTTAAGGGTGAATGCCTGATCGTTTTTGCCTAAGCAACGCTCATTACCAGTTTTGCATACAGGCATCATAGTCAAAAGAGCGATTACAGAAACTACAATAGAAATTACAAAGTAGTTAGAACCGACCTGCTCAGAAATAAGAACAGTTGCTATAATGGTTGCAAGGCCTGTGCCCACACCGCCCATAATACTTTTATAAGACTGTAAAGCAGTGCGCTCGTCTATTCGCTCGGTCATAGCGGTAACAAGGCCGTATATAGGAGCATCGCAAAGGGTGTAAGCAGTATCCCAAAGCATATATGTAACAGCATACCAAACTAATTTGAACATTTCGCCGGTGTTTTTAGGCATAGCGAAAAGTAAAACAGTAGTAATAGGAATGGCAAATAATGATATTTTAAGCCACGGTATGAACTTTTCACCTGATTTAAAACGGACTTTATCGAATATGCAACCGAAAATCGCATCGTTAACAGCGTCCCAAATTTTAATGAAAAGTGTTATTGTTGCGGCTTTTGTAATATCTAACCCCTGAAAGACGAGAGCCGCCGTTAAATACGCAGTTACAAGAGTGTAAATCATATTTTGACCGCAAAAGTAAACATAGTAGCTAATGCGCTCAGGTCTTGAGGTTTGCCATAAAGGGTTTTTGTTTGGTTTAGTGAGAACATTAACCAAAAGCATCACTCCCTTTTGGAATTGTACACAGTTATACTTATACTTATAAATATAATATATAATAATACTTTTTTACAATATTTGCAAGTGATATTTTTAACTAAAAAAAATAAATAAAAATGTGCAGTGTGACAGATTAACAGCTAACAGCTAACAGCTTGCTGTCGCGTGAGGGAAGATACAACTGCTACGCATTACAGTTGATAGCTTGTAATTAAACTTAATTTCGCTAAAACTTCAAAGAAAAAAATCAACCGATAGTAACTCTGACTTTAGAATTACTATCGGTTTTGTCATATTTCTCTGACAGCGAAGCCGCTGTTAGCTGTAGGCTATTAGCTGTTAGCTTACTTAACTATACCCTCAAGGAAGTTTGTTTCTTTGACATTAAGCGATTTATCTACACGGAATGTTTTGATTTCGTGTTTTCCTATATCGTACCAGAAGCCGTTATCGAAAAGGTCGCTCATTACATATCCTCGGGAGCTGTCTACGCCTTTTGTTTCATAAAGACGGATAATAAGGTCTCCGCCGCCGTCTTCACAGCGTTTAAGAGCTGTAACCTGAACATTATCAAGATTGGTATAAAGGAAGGTTTTTTTCTGAGGTAATGCGCCTTTATGGTAGCTTTCGGGTATTGCAACAAGGCTGTTGTTGAAAATAGATGCCTCTTTTACAATATCGCTGTTTTCTGCCTCGCCGCCGTGGAGATAAATACCGTAGGAGAATCTGTTCAATCCTTCATCTGTAAAGTTGAAGTTTGCGTCAGGTCGGTATGAATAGTGGTCTGCAAAAATGACATTTCGAAGCGCCGTTAAGCGAAGCTCTGTACCCGGGCAGTCGTAACTGTATTTAGAATCCGTCATAATTGAAAGACCTGTGCGGCAA
Source organism: Acutalibacteraceae bacterium (assembly GCA_051881295.1). Taxonomy (GTDB): domain Bacteria; phylum Bacillota; class Clostridia; order Oscillospirales; family Acutalibacteraceae; genus DTU089. The sequence goes on from JBJEPP010000045.1 coordinate 4,058, forward strand.
CCGCCTTTGGTAAGAGTAATATCGCCCCAGTTAATAGCAGGCTCTTCTTCGCCGTTACATTCACGCTTAATTAAGCCGTAAGGAATTTCATAAGTAGAAATCTCGTCAGTACCGTTAAGCTTAAAGGCAAATTTAAGCATTGTGAAATCTTCTTGCCACAGCGCTTTACAGTCTACCCTGATGGTTTTTTGACCTTTAGCCAAAATAAATTCCTGGGTGAGTTTTGATTTGCCGTATTCGTGTACTGTGCGTATAACAGAACGAAGAGCGCCGTTTTCTACTCTTTCAATGCTCTTTAATTTCATAATGCCCGCTACCTTGTGAAAGTACTTCACATTATGAGCCCATGTGTCTGTTTCGTGATCGTCAATAACGGTAGGTATGCAAAGCTCTGTATCACCTACATACTCAATGTTATTCTCTTTATTAACAAGGCTTTTTATAAATCCCGTTTCGGGATTGAGCTCAACAGATACAAATTCATTTTCCATAAGGAAGTTGTTTTCGTGAGGTAATTCCTTATCTGCCTTAACGCCTCTGCTGCATTCAAGCCAATATGTGTTGTAGCCCATTGGAGGAACCTTTGCCATAAACAGTGTGTCTAAATGCTCATCGTTTGAACGGGAAGAACGGACATTCTGGAAGAGAACATCGTTGCCGTCACTGTCTTGAACCGCTTTTGACGGATGATACATTCTTACGGGAACATTAACCTCGTAAGAAAGCGGGTTGAATACAACTACAGGGCGGGGAAAGTCTTTATCTGCACCGGTGTAATGGCGAGTTTCCAAAACGGGGTCGCCGACTCCGTCAAGCCAGGTATCTATTTTACGGGATATACGAAGTGTAGCGTTGTTGTAAGCTTCGCTTGCCAAATTCATTGCGTGACCCTCTGAGAGTTTTACATCTTCGTAAGCCTCCATAATAGAGCAACCGCACATAATATCGTGGAATTGGTTAAAGCAAACCTTTCTCCAGGCTTCTTTGAATTTTTCCGTGTTAGGAGCGGAGTCTGTAATAACCGAAGAAACGGTATCCCATTTTTCTGCGCTTTGTAAAAGATTTTCTGCCTTGCGGTTAAGCTCTTTCATTAAAGATGTTGCACTGTAGCAACCGCTTGCGTGATGCTGTAAATCGTCATGCCATGACGGAATATCTAAGAAATCCTCTTGAATTTCTTCAAAAAATTCATCGGGACTTGAAAAAGACATATCTGCATAGCCCTCCCTGTGAAGAAGAGTCTGCAAATATTCAATATCGCCTTTGGTAGGTCCGCCGCCGTGGTTACCCACGCCGTAGAAAAGCATCATGCCGTGGTCTAATTCGTTAACATATTTGTTGATAGTTTCAATGCCTCGGTCAATACCCTCTTTGCCGCTGTATGCGTAGTTTTCGGGGATGTGATGAGTTAAAACCCTTGAGCCGTCAGCACTGTCCCACCAGAAAAGACCCTCGGGAATTTCAGGATTTTCTCTTTTGTGCGGGCGCATCATAACATAAGCGTTCATACCGGCCTTTTTAAGAAGCTGAGGCATCATGGCATTATGACCGAAAGAATCTACATTGTAACCTGTTGTGCAAATTACGCCGAATTTCTCATAGTAGTAAAGCTGGCTGTAAAGTGCCTGACGGGCAAAGCTTTCACCGGACGGCATATTGCAATCGGGTTGAACCCACCAGCCGTTAACGGGTACCCATTTGCCTTTTTTAACCATTGCCCTGATTTCTTCAAACATTTTAGGGTCAATATCTTCAACCCATTTGTAATATGCGGCAGAAGAACAGGTAAACACAAAATCGTCATATTCGTATAATCTGTCAAGAGCGCTGCGGAATGTTTGTAAAACCTCGCCGCAACCCTCTTGCCAACGCCATAACCAAATAGGGTCTAAGTGAGCACTGCCTACAAGCTTAATATCTTTACTCATTATTCTGCCTCCTCAATAAATCCGAAAAATCTGCCTACCCAATAAGCAAATGTAAACGGATAACAGCTTTCAACGGTGTATGACCCTCTGCCGTCTTCCGACTGATAGTGAAGAGGGTCTCTGTCATATTTTGCTATAAATCTCTCATCGTTAGGCAAAAGTGCTGATGTTATTTTATATCCGCCCCGAAGAGTTGCGGTGGGGTAATCTCTGCGTGCTTCAATAGAAACAGGATTTGCAAGCCTTGAAACACCGAAACGGTAAAACCATGTTTTAATTCTGTTTTCGTCAGGCTCTGCATTTTCGGGGTCGCTTAAAAAGTAAAGAAAGTCGTAACCGGGGTTGAATTCCGGCTTTAAGGCATTGCGCCATGTTCTGAATGCGGCTCTGAAAACTTCTTTTCTGTCCTCGTTTTTCTCTAATGTTATAAGTCCCCAAAGAGATGTTACGCAAAGCATAAGGTCGCCGTACATAATTTCTTCGCGGTCGTCTATTTTTTGTGCTTCGCAAACCTGATGAAAACGGTCGTGATGAGTAAGAGTCAATGTATCGTAACCTTTATCGATGAGCATATCGTAGGTTTCTTTGAATTTACCCTCTTCACCCGTAACATGCATTGTTACAAGCAAATACATAAGAAGCTGCCCTGCGTTAAGAGGAGCGTCTGCCCAACCGTCAGGGGAGTTGAAGTATTCTTCGCACCATTTAGCCCAAGTGGTAGAGTTGCCGTCTGCCTCGCGAAGAATAAAGCCGTTATCAATAATGTGATTCATTGTATTTCGTGCGGCAGTTTTTAAAAGCTCATCGTATTCGGCGTCTTCACCGCCGAAAATTTCGTGTGCCACAAGAATATGTAAAAAGTGGAGAGTAATTTCATCCGAGCTTGTATCGCCTTTGTAGGTTATATCGGTATCTTCAAAGCCTTCATCGGCATAAAGCTTTCTGAGTCTTTCGGGAATAGGCGCATCTGCAGGACACTCTATGCCTACCATACCCTTTTCTCTGGCTCTTGTAGTGTTAGCGCAAACGGCGGTTTTACCGTTCTTTTTAAAGAATATACCGTCATCGGGTACCGGTTCGGCACCGGTAACATAGGTTCTTGCAACAAAGCCGTCTCCTCTGCCTGCAATATACATAAGCAAGAGAGTTGCTTCACTGCCGCGCATTGCAACCTCCCGTGCGGTTAAGGTTTCTTCGGCATAGGCGCCAAGCTCTTTTCTGAGAGTTGCGTAGTGGAATATTTCGCCTATAGCATAACACCCGGTGAATTTACCGTCATTATCCGAATGACCGTAAGGCAAAAAGCTTGCCATATTACCTGCTTCGCTAAGCCTTTTTTGGCTAACCATACCGTGGCGATCTACAATAGACTTAGTTTCATTTAAAAGACGGTATGCCTTTTCTTCCATAGACATTTTAACCATATCAATATGAGTAACGCCTTTTTCTGTTAAAACCCAAACGCCGACTCCCTCGGGTACAAGGGCAAGAACATTATTATCCTGTAAATCACGCTTCGCGCTGAAATACATAACCCTGTCTTCTAAAAGCTCGGCGTTTTCGTTATAACGGGTTACACCGCCTTTGCCTCCGTACCAGACGGAGCCGTCTTCTGTTTCACAATAACAGGTGTAATCGCTTTTTTTCTGCGGAAGAGGGTAGGGAAAGCCCTCTAAATCAGGTTTTTTGGGGCGAGCCTCTAAAAGCTCTTTAGGGACTTCAATATCATATTTTTTGAAGTTGCTTACAACTCTTGTTAACTGAGGAGTAAGTTTAATAGGATTTGCCATAGGTGGTCTCCTTTGCCATAAATTGCTTTTTTTATTCTACCAAAAGCAAAGAAAAAGTTCAATATAAATAATAAATTAAATATATATAAATTTGTTAAAATACTATTGGAAAATATAAAGAATGGTGATATAATACAACCGATAGTGAAATAAAAAGTGTTTGAAAGGAAAATGCTTTATGAATACATCTGTTTTTGAACAATACGAGTCAGAGGTCCGCTCTTACTGCCGTAATTTTCCGGCAGTTTTTACAAAGGCTAAGGGCTCTAAGATTTTTGCCGAGGACGGCAAAGAATATATCGACTTTTTCTGCGGTGCGGGCGCACTTAACTACGGTCATAATAACGAATATATCAAAAAAAGAGTTATTGACTATTTAGAGAGTGACGGTATAATTCATTCACTTGATATGTTTACCTCCGCTAAGAGAGATTTTATTGAATATTTTGAAGAAGCTGTTTTAAAACCTCGCGGTTTTGATTATAAAATTCAGTTTCCCGGCCCTACGGGTACAAATGCGGTTGAAGCGGCTTTAAAGCTTGCCCGTAAGGTGAAAAAAAGAAACAATATTTTTGCGTTTATGGGTGCGTTCCACGGTATGACCTTAGGCTCTCTTTCTATGACTACCGACCGTGACTCCCGTGAGGGTGCAGGGGTTTGCCTTACAGATGTTACTCACATTCCGGCACCTTATATGTTCCCTGATTTTGATGTTTTGAATTATATGCAGACTCTTTTGGATGACGATCATTCGGGTATTTCAAAACCTGCCGCAGTAGTTATAGAGCCTGTACAGGCAGACGGCGGTATTCATGTTTTCTCAGTAGAGTTTTTAAAAGGACTCAGAGAATTTTGTACAAGAAACGATATTCTTCTGATTTGTGACGATATTCAAGTAGGCTCTGCAAGAACAGGCACTTATTTTTCATTTGAGCGTGCCGGTATTGTTCCCGATATTGTGACTCTTTCAAAATCAATAGGCGGCTACGGTATGCCGTTCGCCCTTGTTCTTTTAAAACCCGAAATAGATGTTTGGAAACCGGGCGAGCATAACGGAACCTTCCGCGGCAGTCAGCTTTCAATAGTTGCCGCCAAAGCCGGTATTGAGGTAATGCTCAACGAAAATGTTGAAGCAGAGGTCAGAAGAAAAAGCGAAATAATAAAAGAGTACCTGGGCAAAATACCCGAAATTAACAATAAATTTGATGTTCGCGGCATCGGCTTTATGTGGGGTGTGGACTGTAACAAGGTTAAGCCGGATGTTGTTTCTAAGGCTATTGTTAAAGAATGTTTTGATAATGGACTTATAGTTGAAAGGGCAGGCAGAAATAACGATGTTGTTAAGCTTATGCCTTGTCTTCTGGCAGATGATGAAACTCTCAAAGCAGGTCTTGAAATCTTTGTAAAATCAGTAGAAAATGTTATGAAATCATTATAACGGTAAAGTAAAACAAAAATCACCTGAAGTCTGAAAGGCTTCAGGTGTTTTAAGTGAGGTTAATATGTCAAAAAAGGAAGAAAAAAACGAAAAAGAAAATTTTTTCAGTTTAGTAAAAAGATTTTTACCCTATTATAAAAAGCACATCAAAACAGTTGCTTTTGACCTTTGCTGTGCGGCTGTAACAACAATTTGTGAAATTGTTTTACCTTTGATAGTCCGCTTTATTACAGATAAAGCAACCGTTAATGTTGCAGACCTTACTGCTCAACTGATACTTACAGTAGGCGGAGTGTATCTTCTTTTAAGGATATTAGACGCAATAGCTTCTTACTATATGTCTTATGTAGGGCATGTTATGGGTATAAAAATGGAAACGGATATGCGAAAAGATTTGTTTCGCCATTTGCAGGCATTACCCAATGAGTATTACGATAATACAAAAGTCGGTACTGTAATGTCCCGTATTACAAGCGACTTGTTTGAAGTAACCGAATTTGCCCACCACTGTCCCGAGGAATTTTTTATTGCAGGAATTAAAATTATAGTACCGTTTATTATTCTTTGCACGGTTAATGTGCCGCTGACTCTTACTATGTTCATAGTAGTGCCTGTAATGGCTGTTTGCCTGAATTATTTCAGACACCGTATGAAAGAGAGTATGCGCACTTCCCGCGTGGCAATAGGCGAGCTTAATGCACAAACAGAAGACAGTCTTTTAGGCATCAGGGTTGTTAAATCTTTTGCCAATGAAAATGTGGAAGAAGAAAAGTTTAAAAACAGCAATGATAAATATTTAAGCATTAAAACCGAAATGTACAAATATATGGGCTCTTTTCATTCCGTAAACAGAATTTTTGAGGGGCTTATGTATATTGTAATTGTAGTAATCGGCGCGTTCTTTTTGGTTAAAGGCAAAATCTCACCTGCCGATTATTTTGCATATCTTTTATATGCCCAAATGCTTCTCAGTGCCATAAAACGCGTTCTGGAGTTTGTGGAGCAGTTCCAAAAGGGTATGACAGGCATTGAACGCTTTGCGGAAATTATGGATATTGACCCTGCTATTAAAGATAAAGAGGGAGCCGTGGAGCTTAGAGTTACAAAAGGCGAAATAGAATTTGAAAATGTATGTTTTAAATACAATGATAAATCGGAAGAAGTTTTAAAGGATATAAATATCAGTATAAAAAGCGGTGAAAGTGTTGCGCTTGTGGGTCCGTCCGGCAGCGGTAAAACTACTATTTGCAACCTTATACCCCGTTTTTATGAGCTTAACAGCGGCTCTGTTAAAATTGACGGTGTAGATATAAGAGATGTTACACTTAAAAGCCTTAGAGAAAATGTGGGTGTTGTTCAACAAGATGTTTATCTTTTTGCAGGAACTGTAAGAGAAAATATTGAATACGGCAAACCGGGTGCAACCGATGAAGAAATATTTGAGGCGGTACGCCTTGCCGGCGCCGAGGAATTTATTAAAGAGCTTCCTGACGGACTTGAAACTTATGTAGGCGAGCGCGGTGTTAAATTTTCGGGCGGGCAAAAGCAACGCATAAGCATTGCGAGAGTTTTTCTTAAAAACCCTAAAATACTTATACTTGATGAGGCTACAAGCGCACTTGATAACGAAAGTGAGTTTATAGTTCAAAAATCTTTAGAAAGACTTTCAAAGGGCAGAACTACAATAACAGTAGCCCACAGGTTGACCACTATAAAAAATGCCGATACAATTCTTGTTGTAACAAAAGACGGAATAGCAGAGCGAGGCTCTCACGCGGAGCTTATAAAGAACGGCAAGCTGTATGCGGGAATGTATGAGATGTATAATATTTAAGCTAACAGCCGACAGCTCACAGCTAACAGCGGCTTCGCGTGATGATACAAGCGAACGCTTCGCGAATATTCAGCTAACAGCTAATAGCTTGCTGTCGCAAGCCGAATGAAAAATGAAGAACGAAAAATGAAAAATTTCGGTATAGCTCACTGCGTTCGCATATAATTTAATGCTGTCGCGTTAAGGTAGATATGAATGCTACGCATTATAGTTACTTAATATGGGGAATATCTCACAACAACAGCCGACAGCGTATTCAGCAAACAGCGAATAGCTTGTCGAATGAAAAAATAAGAATGAAAAATTTAGGAAAGCCGCGGCACGCAAGCGTGCATTATATGCGGCTTTGG
>JBJEPP010000046.1:0-11282 GCA_051881295.1 Acutalibacteraceae bacterium
CGAATTCAGGCTTTTCAGCTTCATAATCCCGTTTGTCAACTACATTCAAACCGCAAAAAATTCTTTCTCTGCCGTATTCATCAACTAATCTTAAACCGTCAACTGTAATCTTTTCCATAATCTTCTCCTGTTATTTTGTTTTTGCCTTTGTAAATATCGGGTCCGATGTTGTTTTCCAAAAACTGTTTGCCGTTATTTTAACGGTGTATTCTGTATCTTTTTCTAAATCGTTAAAAGTTACTTCTAAGGCTTCGGGCATATTATAGAAGTAATATTCAGACCAAATAACAGTCTGTTTAACGATAATACCGTCTTCATCCGTAACAACAATTTTATAGTCGTCAACATAATCCTCGTCTGTTTTAGCTTGTGCAAATTTAACCGTAAATCCGTTTTCTGTTTTGTTTAAAATCTCAATTTTTGAATTTTCGTCAAAATACGGCTTTACCGTAGTTTTATATCTCTCGTCTGTGTATGTGAAAGAGTCCGGATTCCACGGCTCGTCAATTTTCCAGGTATACGGGAAGTAGTTTTCTGTAAGAATATCGTAAGGATAAACTCTGACTCTGCCGTTTTCGTCTGCCTCTACAAATAAAAACTGAGCGCAGTCCTCTTTTTTAGGGGGAAGAGTACCGTATACCTTGTCGAATTCGTCAAGTTCAAAGTAACTGAGCGAGCCTGTACCTAAGCTTGTGAAATGCTTTTGATGAATAGAACGGGGGTCGTTTATAGGCTGATGTGAGTGTCCTGAAAAATCAATAACCTGCGGAAAGTCCATAAGTGTAGAATAAAGTGCGTCATCACCCCAGTTTATACTGCCTGCAACCGTGTCGCTGATATGCGGATGCTGAAAGAAGAAAATAGGCTTCTTAGGGTCGGCTTTTCTTGCTTTTATAAGCTCGTTTCTTGCGTATTCTATTTTATCGTTGTAAAAATCACAGCCTTTAGAACAGCTGAGGCTTATAAAGTGAAAACCGTTTACTGTTTGGTGGTCATCTACAGGCATACCGCCGAATACTCTGTGAAAACAGGCGGTTGCTCCTTCTACACCCGATTGGTTGTATTCGTGGCTTGCCATTGTAACTCTCAGTAAGGTTTCGGGTTTTATATGAGCGTCAACAATTTCTTTAAATCTAATCATTTGCTCTTCTGCACCGCAGTTTGCAAAGTCGCCTACAACATAAAGTGCGTCAAGGCTTTTATATGTACCGTGATTTTCACATTCTCTGTAAGCAATTTCCAAGGCTTTGTGCAATCTTTCTTGCTGACGGGTTTGGTCCAGACTTATGTGAACATCGCTGATTACCATAAATCTTAAAACGGGCTTGAAATCTTTATCAAACATAATATGTACCTCCGTAAAATTCCTACCTTTATATTATCATTATTACATATTTATTTCAATTATATATTTCAACTATAAATTTTTCACATTTTTGTTTATTTTTTTGAAATAATATGATATACTGAAATAAATCAAATCTAAGGAGTAATTATTATGACAGTTACAAAAGATACAGTAATCGGTACAATTCTTGACGAAGCGCCTGAAACAGCGCCGTTCTTTATAGAAATGGGTATGCATTGCCTCGGTTGCCCCGCGTCTCGCGGAGAAACAGTAGAAATGGCTTGTATGGTGCACGGTGTGGATTGTGATGAACTCATTGCAAAAATCAACGCGTCACTTGAAAAGTAAAAATGTCTGTTAAATTATCAGAACGACTGTCAGCCACTGCGTCTTTAATAAGAGGTGGTGGCATTGTTGCAGATATAGGCACCGACCACGGCTATTTGCCGATTTACTTAACAGAGAATAAGATTATTCCGGGTGCTGTTGCGGCAGACATCGGTAAAATGCCTTTAGAAAATGCCCGTGCTTCTGTTGCGGCGGCAGGTCTTCCTGACAAAATTTCTCTTCGTCTTTCAGACGGGTTAAGCGCATTTTCTCCCGAAGATGCTGTTGAATTTGTATTTGCGGGCATGGGCGGTACTTTAATAGCCGAAAAGCTTAAAGAAACCCGGTGGATAAAAGACTCAAAATATCACTTTGTTTTTCAGCCCCAAAGCAGGGCAGAAGAACTTAGAGAGTTTTTGTATAACAACGGTTTCGAGATAGAAAAAGAGGTTGCAACACACGAGGGCAGGCGTTATTACATAGCCTTCAGTGCGGTTTATACCGGAATAAACACTCCTCATAACGACTCTCTTTGCTTTTTAGGAAAGTTGCCCCGAACAGAAGACGCTAAAATATATATTGAGCATCAGTTAACAAGGCTTACTAAAAAATATGAAGCCAATGTATTAAATGCAGAAGAGCAAAAGCGTTTACTTAAACTTATAAATGATTTAAAGGATTTTATAAACAATGAAGATTAAAGAAATCTATGATTATTTAGACGGGTTTGCACCGTTTAGCACAGCGGCTGAGTGGGATAATACAGGTCTTTCCGTAGGTTCTTTAGAAAATGATGTTAAAAAAATTTTTATTGCTTTAGATGTTACATCATATTCTTTGAAAGAAGCCGTAAACTTTGGGGCAGACCTTTTTTTAACACATCATCCGCTTATTTTTAACCCTGTTACCGTAATAGAAAGCAACAGCTTGGTTTATAAAGCGGTTGCTTCGGGAATTACATTTGTTTCTGCTCATTCTGATTTAGATAAAGCGTCAGGCGGTGTGAATGATGCTTTAGCAGAGCGTTGCGGCATAAAAAACCTTCGTACTTCTGATATTGACGGTTTTCTGAAAATAGGTGAAATTGAGTCTTGCTCTGCTGAAAATTTTGCATGCACAGTCAAATCAGCTTTGGGCGGTATTGTTAGTTTTACAAATCCCGAAAAGGTAATAAAAAAGGTGGCTCTTTGTTCAGGCAGCGGCGGCGATTTAATAACTGTTGCTAAAGCAGAGGGTGCAGATGCTCTTTTAACTGGTGAAGCAAAGCATCACGAATACCTTTTATCAAAGGAATTAGGTATCTCTTTAATTGTTGCAGGTCATTACGAAACAGAAAATATCATTTGCGAAAAATTAGCCGATATGATAAAAACAGAATTTGCAGATGTTGAAATAAAGGTTTCATCTGAACCTGCACCCGTAAATTATATTTAATCAAAGGGAAAAACAATGGCATTAGACGGAATTTATTTAAACTTTCTTGTAGCAAAAGTAAATGAGCTTTTGCAAGGCGCAAAAGTCGATAAAATACATCAACCCACTAAAAATGAGTTGGTGTTTGTTATGCGTACCCGTTCCGGTATGCACAAACTGTATTTTTCGGCAGACGCCAACAGCCCGCGATTTGCCGTGGTTGAGAATACTCCCGAAAACCCGCAAACTCCTCCGATGCTTTGCATGCTGTTCAGAAAACGCCTTGTAGGCGCAACTTTAACAGAGGTTGTTCAAAAAGACCTTGACCGTGTAGCGTATTTTAAATTTGATGCAGTAAATGAAATAGGCGACAGAGTAAAACTTACTTTAGCCGTAGAAATTATGGCACAGCACAGCAATGTTATTTTGTTCGATGAAAACGAACGCATCGTAGACGCTTTAAGACGGGTAGATGCAGAAAAATCAACCTTTCGTCTTGTACTTCCGGGGGCTCAGTATAAATACCCGCCTGCGCAAGATAAGTTAGATATAAGAAAAACAGAACCTCAGGAAGTGTGTGAAAAAGTACTTTCACTTACCGGTAAAAAACTTTCTTCTGCAATTCTTTTTGTTGTTCAGGGCGTATCTCCGTTGCTTTCAAGGGAGTTGGCATTTAGGTGTTGCGGTGACGATAAAGCCGTAACCGAGCTTTCTGTAGATGAGAAAATGTCGCTTCTTTGTGAAATCATTTCATTAAGAACAATGATTTCGGAAAATTCGCCTACACCTACCATGGTTCTTGACGAATCAAAAAAGCCCTTGGAATTTTCATTTATGCCGATTACTCAATACGGCGGTAACTACAAATCAGTGGAAAAAAACGATGTTTTCACTCTTTTAGAGGGCTTTTATTCCGAGCGTGACAGAGTTCAGCGCACCCGTTCAAAAGGGGCAGAGATAATTAAGCTTTTAGATAATGCCATTGAGCGTACTGCCCGAAAACTCAATAATCAAAGAGAAGATTTAAAAAAATGCGCCGACAGAGAGGAGCTTAAAATCAGGGCAGAACTCATTACCGCGTCACAGTATATGCTGAAAAAGGGCAGCTCTGTTTACGAGGTGCAGAATTATTACGATAATAATAATGTTTTAAAAGTAATCGTTGATCCGGCTTTAACTCCGTCACAAAACGCCCAAAAGCTATATAAAGAATACAGAAAAGCCTGCACTGCAGAAAATATGCTTATAAAACTAATAGACGAGGGTGAAAGTGATTTAGAGTATCTTGAAAGCGTAAAAGATATGCTTATGCGCTCAACCTTAGAGCGAGAGTTTTCGGAGATTAAAGATGAGCTTATTTCTCAGGGCTTTATAAAGCCTAAAAAGAACAGTAAAAAGCAAATGAAAAAGCAAGCCTTACCGCCTCTTGAATTTAAAACAAGTCAAGGTTTAACGGTGCTTGTCGGCAGAAATAATATTCAAAACGATAAACTCACCTTTAAGCAGGGAAAAAAAGGCGATATTTGGCTGCATGCTCAAAAATGTCCCGGTTCTCATGTGCTTCTTTTGGCAGACGGTAAAGATGTACCCGATGACGCAATAGTTGAAGCGGCGGAAATAGCGGCATATTACAGCTCGGCAAGTAATTCAACTATAGCTACGGTAGATTATACCGATGTCAAAAATATTAAAAAACCAAACGGTGCAAAACCCGGCTTTGTAGTTTATTACACCTATTGGTCGGTTAATGTAAAGCCAAAGTCAGCTAACAGCTAACAGCTTGCTGTCGCAATAGGTAAGATATGAATGCTACGCAATACAGTCAAAAACTAATAGCTGATATTTTCGCTATAAAGGACAAAAATAATTTAACCGATAGTAACTCAATTAAAAGGTTACTATCGGTTTTTTCATATTTTACTGTCAGCGAAGCCGCTGTGTGCTATTAGCTATTAGCTGTTAGCTGAATAAGCTGTCCTCATCATTGTTCTAAATTATAGATATTTATTCCCTGTACAATAAATTCATCCTTATCAATTTGAGTGTTTACGATGGTAACTTTTACGGCAGTAGTAGTAACAGTATCAATAGTAATATTTTCGTTAAACACATTTTTGCCTGTGTAAACTAATTTGTAATTACCTGTTTCGTCTAAAACAAAAATATTAAACTGCCTTATAGTAGTTGTTTTTTCTGTTATAAATACCGTGTTAAAGGTTTGCGGCTCGTTAAATTTAAACTCGATGTAATCACCCATTTTTCCTTGGAATGCACCGAGATTTGCTTCAACCGTGTCTACTTCTTCGCCGTTAATATAAACAGTTTTTTCAGCAGTTGTTACATCGGTAACACCGCCGTTATATCTGCATGAAGAAAATGTACAAACCGTTAAAATTAAACATAAAACCAAACAAATACTTCTTTTCATTTCAAACACCCGAAATTACATTTTTTTACATTATACAAAATATTCCTGTTTCTTTCAAGTGTTAAAGAATGTTTCAATATTTTTATGGGAATTTAAAGGGGAATATCTGAAATAATCAATGTGATTATCATTATAATAATAAACAGGCTTTTTCTTTAAATAGTCGGCGTCAAAAGAGTCTACAATTATTAACTTGAACTTCATCTTTTCCGGAATAATGCTTTTTATGTAAACACTTGTGTGCTGACCCTCATATACAGAATTAGTATATTCGGCAAGCCCTGCAAGGTTAGGTGTAAGCTCTACGAATATGCCGTAGCTTTCTACACTTCTGACTATTCCGCTCACGGTTTCACCAACCGAGAAATTTGCTGCATTTTCTTCCCATGTACCAAGCAATTCCTTGTGAGAAAGCGTTACTTTACCGTCAGCGTCTATGCTTTTTATAATCACCCTTATATCATCATTTGCGGTAAATCGCACATTGGGGTGCGGTATTCGTGAAACGGATATATTATCAATAGGCAGCAGAGCATTTATACCGCAGCCAATATCGCAAAAAACGCCGAATGTTTCAAGATGAGTGATTTTTGCGTTAATAATATCGCCGCTTCTCATTTTTGAAAGTATTTCATTCATAAATCTTTCCTGTACGGTTCGTCTGTTGAGTATAGCAACTTTTCTGCCGTTTATTACTTCTATTTTTGTAATAACGAACTTAACAGGCTTGTTGACTCTTGCAATTATGGCAATATCTCTTGTTGTGCCGTCTTTAATACCTATTGCACAGTCATCTCTCGGTATAATTCCCTGAATAAATCCAAAATCTATATGTAGGTTATGCTCCTTATCACAGTAACCCGTTCTCGCTTCTAAAACCTTGCCGTCCATATACGCTTTAAAAAAGTTTTCATAGTTTTGCAGATACATTAAATTTTCTTTTTCTTTAAAATTCATACCCTCAGGAAGATGCCACATCATTTATTTATCACCTTTTTCAATAATTTTTATCTTACTCTTTAATTTTATGTAAAAGTGTGGTACAATATTTCAATAATCAAAAAATAATAGGGGAGGAACATTTATGGATGTGCGCGTGGGCGATGTATTAGAAATGAAAAAACAGCATCCTTGCGGCGAAAAAACTATGTTGGTTTTGCGTTCGGGTATGGATTTTCGCTTGCGTTGTCAGGGCTGTGGCAGAGAAGTTCTTGTTCCCCGTAGCAAAATAGAAAAAAATATTAAGAAAGTAATCAGAGAAACAGAAAATGATTGATAAATTACAACAGGTTGAAGAGCGTTTTGAAAAGGTGAACGAGCTTTTATGCAATCCCGAAACAGTTCAGGACCAAGAAAAATACGCTTCATTAATGAAAGAACTTAAAAACTTAACTCCTATAGTAGAAACATACCGTCAGTATAAAAAGGCTTATGATGACGGCGAGTCTGCAAAGCTTATGCTTGAAGACCACCCCGAAAAAGAACTTAAAGAGCTTTTGGAACTTGAGGTTGAAGAGTGCAAAGAAAAGGTTGCTGTTCTTTATGAGCAGTTAAAGATTTTGCTTCTTCCTAAAGACCCTAACGATGATAAGAATGTTATTATCGAAATTCGTGCAGGCGCAGGCGGTGAAGAGGCGGCACTTTTTGCCAATTCTCTTTACAGAATGTACTCAATGTATTCCGAAGCAAGACGCTGGAAAACAGAAGTTCTTTCTTTAAACGATACAGGCCTCGGCGGCATTAAAGAAATCAGCTTTATGGTAGTCGGTGAAGGTGCTTACTCCCGTTTTAAATTTGAAAGCGGCGTACACCGTGTTCAGCGTGTGCCTGAAACAGAATCGGGGGGCAGAATACACACTTCTACCGTTACGGTTGCGGTTTTACCTGAGGCAGAAGAGGTAGATATTCATATTGACCCTACCGATTTGCAAATAGATACCTACCGTTCAAGCGGCGCAGGCGGTCAGCATGTTAACAAAACAGAGTCGGCTATTCGAATTACTCATATTCCCACAGGTTTAGTTGTAGAGTGTCAGGACGAACGCAGTCAGTATAAAAATAAAGACCGCGCTATGAAAATTCTTCGTTCCCGTCTTTTAGAAGCAGAGCGTGAAAAACAAAATGCAGAAATAGCAGACGAGCGCCGTTCTCAGGTAGGCACGGGTGACAGAAGTGAAAGAATACGCACATACAACTTCCCTCAGGGCAGAGTTTCAGACCATAGAATAGGCCTTACTCTTTATAAAATAGAGCAAATAATGGACGGAGACTTAGACGAAATAATTGATTCGCTTATTACTGCCGATACAGCAGATAAACTAAAGGTTGCAGAAGAATAATGAAAACTAAAATAGAAAAAATATCTGTTACTGACGGAAACGAAAAATATTCGGAAGCCGTTAATCTTTTACGGAATAATGAAGTTGTGGGTATGCCTACCGAAACTGTTTACGGCTTAGCGGGAAATGCCCTTTCGGAAACTGCCGTAAAAAAGATTTTTGAGGCTAAAGGCAGACCGAGTGATAACCCTTTAATTGTTCATATTTCCGAGTTTAACGATATATATGATTTAGTCGAATATGTTCCCGAGAATGCCGAAAAATTAGCAGATGCATTCTGGCTCGGCCCTCTTACTGTGATTTTGCCTAAAAGCGAGAAAGTGCCTTATTGCACTACAGGTAATTTAGAAACAGTTGCAATTCGTTGCCCTGCTCACCCTGTAGCGCGTAAGCTGATAGAGCTTTCAAAGCTTCCTATAGCCGCACCCTCCGCTAACCTTTCGGGTAAGCCGAGTCCCACTAAAGCCACTCATGTTTTTGAGGATTTAAACGGTAAAATCAGCCTTATTATAGACGGTGGCGAATGTGAAGAAGGGGTTGAGTCTACCGTTATTACATTAGCCGCCGAAAAACCGCGCCTTTTAAGACCGGGCAATGTTACGCTTAAAGAGCTTAAAAGTGTTTTAGGCGATGTGGAAGTTGATAACGCAGTTTTAAATCCCTTGCAGAATAACGAAAAAGCGTCCTCACCGGGTATGAAGTATAAGCACTATTCGCCGAATGCCGATATTACTCTTGTAAAAGGCGATTATGAAAAGTTTTGTCAGTATGTAAACACAGAAAAATCTAATGAAGCATACGCAATGATATTTAACGAAGATGATGAAAGGTTTTTAAATATTCCTTACATAAAATACGGTACAGAAAATTATAAAATGCTTTCACATTCACTTTTTAACGCTCTTCGTGAGTTAGATAAATTAAATGCAAAAAGGTGCTATGTTCGCTACCCTGATGACAGTAATGACGATAATTTGGCTGTTTTAAACAGACTTTTGCGTGCCGCAGGCTTTAAGGTGGTTACTTTATGAAAAAACTCATAGGTCTTACAGGCAAAACAGGCGCAGGCAAATCTACCGTATCATCATATTTAAAAGATAACGGTGTATATATTATAGACGGCGATATTGTTGCCCGTGATATTTTATCGGAAAATCCTGTTCTGATAAATGAATTAAAAAAAGCATTCGGCGACATACTAAACAGTGACGGCTCACTTAACCGTAAGGCTTTAGCTAAAAAGGCATTTTCGTCAGCTGAAAAAACAAATCTTTTAAACTCAATAATGCATCCTGCCATAAATGATAAAATAAGCGATATGGTAAACAAAGCCTTTGAAACACATGATATTGTTGTTGTGGACGCGGCGGCAATTATAGAATCGGGCTTTACAAAAAAATGCCGTAAGCTTATTGTTGTTACCGCACCGCAGAACATTCGTTTAGAACGAATAATGAGAAGAGATAACATCTCCCGTGAAGACGCCCTTGTTCGCATTAACGGTCAAAAAGATGACGATTTCTATATATCAAAAGCGGATTACATTATAGATACCGAAAACGGTATTACAAAAGAAGCTTTAGAAAAACTCAAAGAGGAGTTGTTTAATTGAACGGTAATAAAAATAATAAACTGAAACTATCGTTATATCTATTGCTGACAACCGTAATTTTAGTTATAATAATATACAGCTCCGTTTCATTGGCGTTTCAGGCGCTTTATCCGAAACAGTATTCGGAGTATGTTACAGAAACCTGCAAAACACTGAATTTAGAAGAGCCTTTACTGTATGCTCTTATAAATACGGAAAGCGGGTTTGATAAAGACGCGGTTTCTGCAGTAGGTGCTAAGGGATTAACCCAGATTACGGACGATACTTTTTTATGGCTTCAAACTAAAACAAAAGAGGAACGCCCTATAGAAGATTTGTTTGAGCCTGAGGTATCAATATATTACGGCGGTTATTTCTTAGATATGCTGTTGGATGAATTTGAAAATACCGAAGCAGCGCTTGCCGCTTACCACGCAGGCAGGGGCAGGGTGAATGAGTGGTTAGCAGACCCCCGATATTCTAAGGACGGCAAAACATTAGACGATATTCCTTTTGCCGATACAAAGCTTTATGTTGAAAAAGTAATGAAAAACTACAAAAGATATATTAAAATTTACGATTTTGAAATAAGAGAGGAGACTGAAAATGTCAACATTTGAAGAATTAAAAAACGAACTTTTTTATAACCCTAAAAATGCAGGGCTTACTTTAGAAGATGCCGAAATCTCTAAAGCAGACAATTTTTCGGAAGGGTATAAAGATTTTTTAAACAACGCTAAAACAGAGCGTGAAGCAGTGGAAGCAGTAGTTAAAAAAGCAAAAGATAAAGGCTTTACCGAATATAACCCTCATAACAAATACAATGCAGGTGAAAAATTCTATTATATCAACCGTGATAAAGCCGTTATCCTTTGCGTTAAAGGTAAAAAATCTCTTGAAGAGGGCGTTAAAATTGCGGCGGCTCATATTGACTCGCCCCGTTTGGATTTAAAACCAAATCCGCTTTACGAAAGTGACGAAGTTGCACTTTTTAAAACTCATTATTACGGCGGTATCAAAAAATACCAATGGGTTGCCATTCCTTTAGCTCTTCACGGCGTTGTTATGAAAAAAGACGGTACAAAGGTTACTGTTAAAATCGGTGAAGAAGAGGGCGAGCCTAAATTTGTTATTTCGGATATTCTTCCTCACTTAGGCAGTGAGCAGGCAAAACGCAGTCTTTTAGACGGAATTGCCGGTGAAGAACTTAATGTTATTGTCGGCAGCCGTCCTTTCAAAAACGATGAGGGCAGCGAGCTGGTAAAACTTAATATTCTCAAGCTTTTAAACGAAAAATATGGAATTATTGAAAGCGACTTTTTAAGTGCCGAGTTAGAGGTTGTACCCGCTTTCAAAGCAGACGACATCGGCTTCGATAGGAGTCTTATCGGTTCTTACGGCCACGATGACCGTGTTTGCGCGTACCCTGCAAGCGAAGCAATATTTGATGTGGAAAATCCGGATTATACCGTTGTTACTGTTTTAACCGATAAAGAAGAAACAGGCTCAGAGGGTAACACGGGTCTTCAAAGCTCATATCTTAAATACTTTATAGCTTACCTTGCAAAAACAGAGGGCTTAGAGGTTTATCAGGTTCTTTCTCACAGCGAATGTCTCAGCGCTGATGTTAATGCGGCTTTCGACCCAACCTTTAGTTCTCCGTTTGAAAAGAATAACTCATCATATCTTAATAAAGGTGTTGTCATTACAAAGTACACAGGTTCAAGGGGTAAAAGCGGCACAAATGACGCGTCTGCCGAATATATGGGCAAAATCAGAAACGGATGTTCTGTATGCCGTGGTTGATCCCCGCGTGCGGATCTCTTGAGAAAGGAG
>JBJEPP010000047.1:0-2952 GCA_051881295.1 Acutalibacteraceae bacterium
TCGTCACGGCTGAAGCCGAATGTCATCTGAGTAAGGTCGTTAGTACCGAAGCAGAAGAACTCAGCTTCTTTAGCAATTTCGTCAGCTGTGAGACAAGCTCTTGGAATTTCAATCATTGTACCAACTTCGTATTTAAGCTCTATGCCTGCTGCTGCGATTTCAGCGTCTGCAGTTTCAACAACAACATTCTTAACGAATTTAAGCTCTTTAACATCGCCAACAAGCGGAATCATAATTTCAGGAACTACCTTCCAGTCAGCATGTGCTTTTTGAACATTGATAGCTGCACGGATAACAGCTTTTGTTTGCATTGCAGCAATTTCAGGATATGTTACTGCAAGACGGCAGCCACGGTGACCCATCATTGGGTTGAACTCGTGGAGAGAAGAAATAAGAGCTTTAATATCTTCAACAGATTTGCCCTGAGCATCTGCAAGAGCCTTGATGTCAGCTTCTTCGGTAGGAACGAACTCATGAAGAGGCGGGTCAAGGAAACGGATTGTAACCGGGTTGCCTTCGAGAGCTTCATAGAGAGCTTCAAAGTCACCTTGCTGATAAGGAAGAATCTTGTTGAGAGCTGCTTCTCTTTGCTCAACTGTATCGGCACAAATCATTTCACGGAATGCGGCGATTCTTTCTGACTCGAAGAACATGTGCTCTGTACGGCAAAGACCGATACCCTCTGCGCCAAGCTCACGGGCTTTTTTAGCGTCTGCCGGTGTATCTGCGTTTGTACGGACTTTAAGTTTTCTGAAGCTGTCTGCCCAAGCCATAATTCTTCCGAATTCGCCTGCGATTTCAGCGTCAACAGTCGGGATAATACCGTCATAAATATTACCTGTTGAACCGTCAATTGAAATATAGTCGCCCTCGTGATAGGTTTTACCTGCGAGAGTAAACTGTTTGTTTTCTTCATCCATTTTAATATCACCGCAGCCTGATACACAGCAAGTACCCATACCACGTGCAACAACTGCTGCGTGAGATGTCATACCGCCGCGAACTGTGAGAATACCTTGAGACGCTTTCATACCTGTAATATCTTCAGGAGATGTTTCAAGACGAACAAGAACTACCTTTTCACCGCGAGCGTTCCAAGCCTCTGCATCTTCAGCAGTAAATACTACTTTACCGCAAGCAGCGCCCGGAGATGCGCCAAGACCTTTGCCTGCAGGAGTTGCAGCCTTAAGAGCTTTAGCGTCAAACTGTGGGTGAAGAAGAGTGTCGAGGTTACGGGGATCGATCATAGCTACAGCTTTCTTTTCATCGATCATACCTTCGTCAACGAGATCACATGCGATTTTAAGAGCAGCTTTAGCAGTTCTCTTACCGTTTCTTGTTTGAAGCATATAAAGATGACCGTTTTCAACAGTGAACTCCATATCCTGCATATCGCGGTAGTGATCTTCAAGTGTAGCGCATACATCAACGAACTGAGCATAAGCCTCAGGGAATTTTTCAGCCATTTCAGCAATTGGCATCGGAGTACGAACGCCGGCAACAACATCTTCGCCCTGTGCATTTACAAGGAACTCACCCATAAGACCTTTTTCGCCTGTTGCAGGGTCGCGGGTGAAAGCAACACCTGTACCGCAGTTGTCGCCCATGTTACCGAATGCCATGCTCTGTACATTAACAGCAGTACCCCATGAGTAAGGAATATCGTTATCACGGCGGTAAACATTTGCACGAGGATTATCCCATGAACGGAAAACAGCCTCAACAGCGCCCATTAACTGCTCTTTAGGATCAGTTGGGAAATCTTTACCGATTTTTGATTTATACTCAGCTTTGAACTGACCTGCAAGAACTTTAAGATCTTCAGCGGTAAGCTCAATATCCTGTGTAACGCCTTTTTCAGCTTTCATAGCGTCAATAAGCTCTTCGAAGTATTTTTTACCTACTTCCATTACAACATCTGAATACATCTGAATAAATCTTCTGTAGCAGTCCCAAGCCCAACGGGGGTTGCCTGATTTTGCAGAAATAACTTCTACAACTTCTTCGTTAAGACCGAGGTTAAGGATAGTATCCATCATACCGGGCATTGATGCACGGGCACCTGAACGAACAGAAACAAGAAGAGGATTTTCTTTGTCGCCGAACTTTTTGCCGGTTATACCTTCCATTTTGTCGATGTATTCCATAATTTGTGCTTGGATTTCATCGTTGATTTTTCTGCCGTCCTCATAGTATTTTGTACAAGCTTCTGTTGTGATAGTGAAGCCCTGAGGAACAGGAAGACCGATGTTTGTCATTTCAGCAAGGTTTGCACCTTTACCGCCGAGGAGTTCACGCATATTTGCGTTACCCTCTGAGAACAAATATACATATTTTGTACTCATAATTTACCTCCAAAAATTTTAAAGTAATTTTTTTAAAAGTCACCATCTGCCATTTTAACATATTTTTCACATATTTTCCATAGCTTTATTGAAAAATTTTACATATTGCAATAACTTTTTTTTAGGCAAGTTGACTATTTTCAGCGAACAGCTTGCTGTCGCAAGCCGAATGAAAAACGAAAAATGAAAAATGAAAAATTTCGGTATAGCTCACTGCGTTCGCATATAATTTAATGCTGTCGCGTTTGGTCAGATATGACTGCTTCGCATTACAGTTGATGAATAGTAGGCGATAATGGTTAATAGCTTGTCGAATGAAAAATTAAGAATGAAAAATGAAAAATTTAGGCTTGGAGCACGACCGCTGCCGGTGGCAGATTAAGGGAGTGTGACAAGGGAGAAAATAAGAAGTGCTATGAGCGAGAGCGAAATAACACGACTATATTTTCGAGTGGTAATCCGCCGCACGCAAGTGTGCATTATAGCGTGCTTTTGGTGTAAATAATTAGTTTTTTTGTTTCGTGCTATAGTAATTCTAAAAGGACAGTCTAAAAATCTTAAAAAACAAGAAAACAGATAGTAAATTCAAACATTCCAAAATTTGAAT
>JBJEPP010000048.1:0-11198 GCA_051881295.1 Acutalibacteraceae bacterium
TTAGCTTTATAAAAATTATCAAAATATTTTTTTATTAGTTCTTGTTTTAACTACCTTCCTCTGTTATAATGTGCATGTATGTATAAATTTATGTAATGCTGTTGGATGTAAAATAATGAAAAAATTTTTTAAAACTACGATTTCTTTTATAATCATTATAAGTGTAATATTTTCAACATTGCTTTTTTCAGGCTGCGGTGTTTCAACTAAAACTGCCGTAAGAGTAAACGGTGTAGAAATTTCTAACGATGTTTTTACATATTTTCTCGATAAAGCAACAGTGGATTTAGGCACCGAGGTTCCCTTTAACGCTCTTTGCGAAAAGGCAGAGGAATATTTAGGCACATATTTTAAAACTAACTCTTTAGCCCATAAAGAGGGCGTCACCTTAAGCCTTGCCGAAAAAGCCGATGTTTCAACCCAAGTTAACAACTGTTGGAACATATTCGGTAAATATTATGAAAAAATCGGTGTTTCCAAAGAAACGCTCACAAAGATTTACACTGCAGACGCTTACAGGACCGCACTTTTAACATTCTACTACGGTTCAGGCGGTACAGATGAAATTCCCACATCCCGACTTTATGCACAATTCAGAACAAACTATATTGTTTTTCAGTCTATTACAGGCTATTTCACCTACTCAGACCTTAACGGCAACCAAGTAAGCGTAAGTGAAAACGAGCGTGAAGCCATTATTTTAAAATATCAAAATGTAGCGTCTATGATAAATCAGGGCGAGCAAGATTTAGAGCAGGCGGCCGAGTATCTGGCACAGGACGGCTACGGCGGTTCTGTTCAGACGGTAGTGCTTCACAAAGACGATACGAGCTACCCTGCGGGTTTTTTCAAAAAAGTACAAAGCACCGAAACACGCATTGCAACCGTAATAGGAACAAATGAATATATCTTTTTGGTGCTTCGCGGTGACGCCGATGTTAACAGCACATATTTTAACGACAAAAAAACAGAAATGATAGAAAATATTGTAGGCAATGAAATAGATGTAAGAATTGAAAATTCTTTGGTTACCGAATTTGACATTTCACAAAGTGTTGCAAGAGGTTACTACACACTTATTTTAAATGAAAAGAAGTAAATGCTATGAATGAAATTATTGAAAATATTTTAACAAGGCAAACCATAAGAGAATATACGGACGAAGAAATTCCCGAGGAGCTTTTAGATATAATCGTTCAGTGTGCAATCAGAGCGCCAAGCGGCAGAAATACTCAGCCTTGCCACATAAGAGTTCTTTCAAATAAAGAAAAACTCAAAGAAATGAACGAAGATTTCAAAAATATTGTAGGCTGGGAAACTCCCGCATATACCGGTTGGAATTTGCGTCCGGTTTACCACAACGCACCCACATTTATTTTTATTTTCGCTCAGGATAAATCCGATATGGCGGCAGGTCTTATGGCCGAAAATATTGCATTAGCCGCAAAAGCCTTGGGACTCGGCTCTTGTATGGTGGCATCGGTAGGCGCTTTGTTTGAAGACGCTCAGGGCGGCAAAAAATGGAAAGAATATTTAGAAATTCCCGAAGATTGGAATTTTCTTTTAGGGCTGTCTCTTGGCTACCCTAACGAAACACCGCCAATGAAAGAACGGGAAGACGGACATGTTAAGTTTATTAGATAAAGTGAGAATTTATGAAGTATCGTGCAGATAATTACGATGTAGCAGTTATAGGAGCAGGTCACGCAGGTATTGAGGCGGCTTTAGCCTCTGCAAGACTTGGCGCTAAAACTGTTGTGTTTACCATAAACCTTGATTGGATAGGTAATATGCCCTGCAACCCCTCTATAGGCGGCACATCAAAAGGTCATTTAGTGCGTGAAATAGACGCACTGGGCGGCGAAATGGGCAAGGCGGCAGATAAAAATTTAATCCAAAGCAGAATTTTGAATTTAGGCAAAGGTCCTGCGGTACACTCTTTAAGAGCGCAAATTGACAGGCGAGAATACACTGCCTATATGAAGCACACTTTAGAAATGCAAAAAAATCTTGATATAGTTCAAGGTGAAATTGTAGACCTTAAAAAAGATGATGACGGAGTATGGGTTTTCTCAACAAAGCTTGAGGCCGAGTACACGGCAAAGTGCGTTGTTATTGCAACAGGCACATTTTTAAAAGGCAAGGTTTTTGTAGGCGATGTTTCTTATGAAAGCGGTCCTGACGGAATGTTCCCGTCTAACGACCTTTCACAGTCGCTTTTAGATTTAGGAGTACCTCTTCGCAGATTTAAAACAGGCACACCGCCGAGAGTTAACAGAAACAGCGTTAATTTTGAGGGGCTTGAAGAACAAATCGGCGATGAAGAAATCACACCGTTTTCTTTTGAAACTCCATCGGGTCAGTTGAAAAACAAGGCGATTTGCCACATTACATATACAAATGCAGAAACCAAACAGGTAATTCTTGACAACCTCCACCGTTCACCTCTTTACTCAGGTGAAATTGAGGGTGTGGGTCCAAGGTATTGCCCCAGTATTGAAGATAAAATAGTCCGTTTTGCCGAAAAAGGCAGGCATCAGGTATTTATTGAGCCATGCGGACTTAATACGGAAGAGCTTTATTTACAAGGCCTTTCATCTTCATTGCCCGAAGATGTTCAGCTTAAAATACTTCACAGTATAAAAGGTCTTGAAAATGCTAAGGTTATGCGTACCGCCTACGCTATTGAATACGATTGCGTAGACCCTCTTGCCCTTAAATCCACGCTTGAATTTACAAACCTTTCGGG
This sequence comes from Acutalibacteraceae bacterium, assembly GCA_051881295.1. Lineage (GTDB taxonomy): Bacteria > Bacillota > Clostridia > Oscillospirales > Acutalibacteraceae > DTU089. The sequence goes on from JBJEPP010000048.1 coordinate 2,750, forward strand.
TCTTTACGGTGCGGGTCAGTTTAACGGCTCTTCGGGGTATGAAGAAGCCGCCGCCCAAGGTCTTATTGCAGGCATAAACGCCGCACTCAAAGCGCAGGGCAAAGAGCCTTTTACTTTAGACAGAAGCACAAGCTACATTGGCACTCTTATAGATGACCTTGTTACAAAAGGCTGCCGCGACCCATACAGAATGATGACTTCAAGAAGTGAATACCGTCTTATTCTTCGCGAAGATAATGCAGATTTAAGACTTACGGAAATGGGTTATAAATTAGGACTTATCAGTCGGGAAAGATACGGTAAGCTTCAAGAAAAAATTAAACTTATTGAAGAAGAAACCGAAAGAGTTGAAAATATTTCAATCCCGCCGTCACAAGAGCTTGCAAAGGTTATGGAAAAGGCAGGCACAGCGCCGATTACAACAGGTTGCAGACTTAGCGAGCTTATAAAAAGACCTCAGCTTTCTTATAAGCTTTTAACTCCTTTCGATAAACACAGACCCGATTTACCGAAAGAAGTTTTTGAACAGGTAGAAATAAATATTAAATACGAGGGTTATATTAAAAGGCAATTGGCTCAGGTCAACGAGCAAAAACGCCTTGAGGTTAAGAAAATACCCGAAGATATAGATTACAGCCTTATTACAAATTTAAGGCTCGAAGCTATTGAAAAGCTTTCAAAAATCCGCCCTGAAACTATAGGCCAAGCGTCAAGAATCAGCGGTGTATCCCCTGCGGATATAGCGGTGTTACTAATTTATTTAAAATAAAAATATAGGAGATTACAATGATTTACAGAAAAGAACATCCAAACCCAAATTTTAAAAGAGAAAACTACATTATCCTTAACGGCGAATGGGATTTTGACTTTGACTTCGGAAACAGCGGCAAGGATAGAAAACTTTTTTCTGCCGACTCGGTTTTTTCAAAAAAAATCAATGTCCCTTTCTGCCCCGAAAGTGAACTTTCAGGCATAAATTACAAGGATTTTATGGCGGCAGTCTGGTATAAAAGAACAGTTAACATAACAAAAGAGCAGCTTTCGGGCAAAGCGTTCATTGTTTTCGGAGCAGTCGATTTTCACGCCTCTGTATATATTAACGGTCAGCTTGCAGGCGAACATTTCGGCGGTTACACTTCTTTCAGAATAGACGCTACGGATTTTCTTAAAGAGGGCGAAAATGTTATTACGGTCTGCGCTCAGGATGATACCCGCTCTCCTCTTCAGGCACGCGGCAAACAAAGCGAGCTTTATTACTCTCACGCTTGCGACTACACAAGAACCACAGGCATCTGGCAAACTGTTTATATGGAATTTTGCCCGAATGCTTACATAAAAAATGTAAAATATTTTCCTAATATTTCAAACAGTTCCCTTACAATTACCGCAGACACGGTAGGTCACGGCACATTTACAGCCAAAGCATTCTGGGACGGCAAAGAGGTAGGCTCTGCTTCTACAGAAGTTCTCGGTCAAACAGTTTCTGTTACGGTTGACCTTACAGAAAAGCATCTTTGGGAAGTCGGTAAAGGCGGTCTTTACAGCTTAGAGCTTACATTCGGTGATGATAAAGTAAGCAGCTTCTTCGGTCTTCGTGAGGTTTGCCTTGAAGACGGCGTTTGCAAAATCAACGGTAAACCCGTATTTCAAAGACTTGTACTTGACCAAGGCTTTTACCCTGACGGTATTTACACCGCACCAAGCAAAGAAGCGCTCAAGGAAGATATTTTAATGTCTATGAAAGTGGGCTTCAACGGTGCAAGGCTTCATCAAAAGATTTTTGAACCGCTTTTCTTACATTATTGCGATGAATTGGGTTATATTGTTTGGGGTGAACACGGCAACTGGGGTGCCGACCATTCGAATTTTGAATCATTGCGTTACTATCTTCTTGAAATTGAAGAAGAAATTGAAAGGGATTTCAACCATCCTTCAATTATCGGCTGGTGTCCGTATAACGAAACATGGGATATTGACGGCAGACAGCAGGATGACGATATTCTCAAAATCGCTTACAGAACGGTTAAAGCTATTGACAAAACACGCCCCTGCATTGATACAAGCGGTAACTTCCATGTTGAAACCGACATTTTCGATGTACACGATTACGACCAGGATTACAACGCTTTCAGGAGCAATTACGAAAAACTTTTAACCGAGAATACTCTTCACGATCGCCACAACCACCGCCAAACATGGAAAGGCGAGCCTGTATTTGTAAGTGAATACGGCGGAATAAGAATTGACTTAGACGCCGCTAACAGCGTTGAGAACGACAGCAAAACTCATTGGGGCTACGGTGACGCCGCAAAGTCTTTTGAAGAATTCTACACAAGATATAAAGGTCTTGCAGACGCATTACTTGACAATCCGAAAATTATGGGCTTTTGCTATACTCAGCTTACCGATGTAGAACAAGAGCTTAACGGTATTTATAACTACGACAGAACAGAAAAATTTGATTCTAATATTCTTTACGAGATAAATACTAAGGTTGCGGCAATAGAGAAATGAGCTAATAGCGGTGAACGGTGAACGAGTGAACGCTTCGTAGGTCGAATGAAAAACGAAAAATTAAAAATGAAAAATTTTGGTATAGCTCACTGCGTTCGCATATAATTAAATGCTGTCGCTTTCGATTACAGGAGACTGCTACGCATTGCAGTTTATAATTCTTTATAAACAAAAAAACAGATAGTAAATTCAAACATTCCAAAATTTGAATTACTATCTGTTTTAGTTTTGTTTTGTCAGAAAAGTAAAGCCGGTTTTATATCTGCAAGCACATTAAATTGTGCCGCTGTCACTGTGCTTGCACCGTGACAGAAAATAGAATTAAAATCAAAAAACAGCTTGCAGGCTCTGATGGCTTGCATAGCTGTTTTTTAGTGTATCATTACTTTTCTAGTAATTTTGAATCGGTTCCTAATTATTTATCTATCTTATAATATTTGATATTAAAATATATACTAAAAATATAAATGACTATTCTATTCTATAATTTCAACTGGAATATTACGAGATATAGCATGTTTATAAGCTGCTGTTCCTTCATATGTATATATAGTAACCTCTGAAGTGTTGATTAGTTTCTCATAATCAATAAAAAACGCTTCATAAGAAACATAAGTTACACTTTTAGGAATAGTAACTTTTTTCAAATCTTTACAGTACATAAAAGTTCCATACGGAATTTTTTTCACACCTTCTTCGATAAAAACCTCATCTAATTCAGAAGAAGATTTAAAAATTGACGAACCCATATCTTCTATATTTCCACCAATTGAAACATAACTTAAACTAGCACATTCACTAAAAGCTTCTGTACCAATTTTAACAACATTGCTACCAATTATAATACTACACAAATGCTTGCTTTTATAAAAAGCTTTACTTTCTATTGTCTTTACTGTATCAGGGATTTGATAATCACTAAATTCCAAGGCAATAGGGGAAGCAATTAATTTGGTTTTTTCATAATCAAATAATATACCATTTTCACTACAATAAGTAGTATTGTTTGCATCAACATTTATTTTCGAAAGATTATATGAACTATAAAAATCTGCACCAATATAGGAAACACTTGAAGGTATATTAACTTCTGTAAATCGTGTTTCCTCGAAAGCACCAGTAACAATAATTTTTGTACCATTTTTAATATTAAAAGAACCTTCAGCTGCACTGTTAACTTTTACTAAAATATTATCTATGTATAATGCGTTGTTTTCCCAGTTTGCGTCGTTTTTCATATAAGCAGTAGATTCAAAAGCTCTTTCACCTACATACTCTATATTGTCACTCATTGTAATGCTTTCTAAATTGTTGCAATTTAAAAAAGCTATATAATCAATTTTTGTAACACTATCTGGAATTACAATGCTTTGAATTTGTTTACACCCTGAAAAAGCACCTTCAGCAATTTCTTTTAAATTATCTGACAAATCAACATTTGTTAATGCTTCACAGTTAGCGAACGCGTGTTGGCCTATATACTCAATGCTTTTCGGCATTGTTACGCTTGCCATATTATTAACTTCATAGAATGCCCAATCTGCAATAAGTGTTGTACCTTCTCTGATTACACCATCATAAATAATACTTTCATGGTCGATTTCAGATATATCCAAAGCATATACATCTTGTACATCTAATAAATATTCTCCTAAATAAAAATAATTACCATTTTCCCAATTTTTATAATCTCTATAAATACCGGTTGCCCAAAAAGCATCATGACCAATCCTAACCATACCTGACGGCAAATCTATTTCGGTTAAAGGACAATACTTAAATGCTGAATCACCTATTACCTTAATGTTCTTGCTCATAGAAACATATGCTAACGAAGTACAACTCCTAAAAACCATATCACTTATTTCTGTTACATTATCCGAAATAGAAATACTTTGTAAAGAACTACATTCATCAAATGCTGAACTGCCTATTCCTACCACATTTTCGGGTATATTTATATTCGTAAGAGAGTAACATCTTGCAAAACAACCTTCGCAAATATTTGTTATTCCTTCAGGAAGAGAAACACTATAAATTGAACTACAATCTCTAAAAGCCCACGAACCAATAAAAATAACACTATCAGGAATAGTAACAGAGTCGAGACATCTACATTCCGCAAAAGCTTCACTACCTATTATAACAACAGTGTCCGGAATGGTAACGCTTGACATATACGCTTTATTAAACAATTCTTCACCTAGTATTTTAACGGGTAGATTTTCAATTGTGGATGGTATAACTATATCAGTACCACTAGAAGTAAAATGTGTAAGTTTAACATAAGTATCATACACATCAAACTCGTATTCTTCATTTGAAGAAGAGTATTTAATAGATTCACTATACAATGCCTCAAGAATTTCAGCATTGGATTCTTCTTGTGAGCTTTTTAAATTAACTTCATCAGTTTCGGTATTTAATATACATCCTGAAAAAGAGAAAATAATTGCCAGACAAATTGAAATAATTAAAAATTGTTTCAAGTTACTTTCATCTCCAAATAATATAAATTTCGCACTGTATACTTTTGGTATAATATCAAAATTTTTACATATCTTTCAATTCGCATTTGCACCAAAAAAATTTGATGTTTTTGTCAGAGTTAAACAAGGCAAAAGTATACCAAAAACCGAGGATTTAACAAAGAAAAAGAGCCGGAGAGATGAGTTATTATGAACTGCCCCAATTTGTGCGGACAGTACAAATAGGAGCAGTTCATTACTTTTTTTATTGTTTTTTTAAGATTTATAGACTGTACTTTTAGAATTACTATAGTACGAAGCAAAAAACTTATTATTTACACCAAAGCCGCTTATAATGCACGCTTGCGTGCGGCGGCTTTCCGAAATTTTTCATTTTTCATTCTTCGTTTTTCATTCGACAAACTATTAGCTGTTTGCTGTCAGAGCTATTTTTTAATACTTATCCTTCACTTGCAGACCCTTTGTATTGTAATAACCAATATAGGAATCTGACGTTGCACGGACGGTGTATTTGTAGGTAACGCCTTTCTTAGCAGATTTATCTGTATATGAAACGGTAGAACCGCTTGACACAACTTTAATTTTGCTCCAACCCGACCATTTACCGTTTGAGTAGGTTTGGCGGTAAACATTGTAACCCTTTGCACCCGTTACCTTACCCCAGGTTACTTTAATACCGTCTTTCTGTGAAACGGCAGATTTAAGAGGAGTAACGGCAAGGTATTTAGTCTGCAAGCCTGTTGTGTTATAGCCGCTTAAGGTTTCACCGATATATGCTCTTACGGTATATTTGTAATATTTACCGCTTGAAATATTTGTATCGTTATAATAATTGTTTGAGGTAGTTGTAACCTTACTCCAACCGGACCATTTACCGTTTGAATAGGTTTTACGGTAAACGTAATAGCCTTTAGCGCCTGATACCTTATCCCATTTAACAGTCACCTTGCCGGAGCCGTTAGAAATACTTGTAAGCTTAGGAGTGGCAACATTGTCGCTGACCATTAAACAATAGTCGACTGTGCTAATATAATAACTATCATATGGTATAACTACAATATAATATGTTCCTTTTGGTAAGGTTATATATTGAGTTTTTTTAGAACCGGTTTCATCACCACAGTATCCCCACGAATCAGTTATTTGGTTTTTATCGCTGTCATAAAGTTTGAGAGACCATTTTTTATTTGAAGTATTCACATAAGTATGAGAAAAATCTATATTGATTTTTCCTGCGGTTGTTAATGTAAACTTAAACCAATCTACATCGGATGAATCCATTATTGTTCCATAATATTTTTTATTTAAAGAAATAGGGTTTGAGGAGGTATAATAATCATCATTAAACTCTTTTTCCCATACGCTTGATGCAGTAAAATTAACCTTTATACAATAATCGACTGTGCTAATATAATAACTATCATATGGTATAACTACAATATAATATGTTCCTTTTGGTAAGGTTATATATTGAGTTTTTTTAGAACCGGTTTCATCACCACAGTATCCCCACGAATCAGTTATTTGGTTTTTATCGCTGTCATAAAGTTTGAGAGACCATTTTTTATTTGAAGTATTCACATAAGTATGAGAAAAATCTATATTGATTTTTCCTGCGGTTGTTAATGTAAACTTAAACCAATCTACATCGGATGAATCCATTATTGTTCCATAATATTTTTTATTTAAAGAAATAGGGTTTGAGGAGGTATAATAATCATCATTAAACTCTTTTTCCCATACGCTTGATGCAGTAAAATTAACCTTTATACAATAATCGACTGTGCTAATATAATAACTATCATATGGTATAACTACAATATAATATGTTCCTTTTGGTAAGGTTATATATTGAGTTTTTTTAGAACCGGTTTCATCACCACAGTATCCCCACGAATCAGTTATTTGGTTTTTATCGCTGTCATAAAGTTTGAGAGACCATTTTTTATTTGAAGTATTCACATAAGTATGAGAAAAATCTATGTTGATTTTTCCCGGGTTTGTTAATGTAAACTTAAACCAATCTACATCGCCTGAATCCATAATATTACTTGTATAAGATTGGTTAATATTGATTGTTGCTGCATTTCCAAAGGAATTGTTTCCGTAATAGGCTTCGGTTTGTAATGTCAAAGCCGAAAAAGAGCAAAAAACCAATATTAAAGTTAAAAAGAAAGATAATGATTTTTTCATAGGAACCTCCATAATTAAAATAATTTATTCTATAACACAATTTTTTGCGCGTCATAAAATTCAACAAGATACATTACATCATGAGAAAATATTTGGAACTCATAATAATAGTCATCGGTATATGTATTTATTTCTAAGTAATAGTCGTACTATGCAATACATAAAACAAATTTAATCCGCTTACATTATATCTATCTAACAATCCGATTTATTTTATCATTATCAAACGGATATTTTTCATTAAGCTCCGCCGCTTGCTTTTGACAGGAACACATTGACGGATAGCCTTTCATATAATATCTGTCAATGTATTCAACGGTATAATACTTTTTAGCGTCATCATTTAAAAACTCTCAAAAACTAAAAAATGCGGCTACCGAAGTAACCGCACAAAAAAAGCAAACTCCGATAGTCGCCAAACCAATTCAACATAAAGAACAATAAACATAATTACATTGAAGGAATTTGCATTTTTATCAAATTCAAAAATGTAATTATGTAAATAAGATGTAACATCCCCTTATAAAAAAGAAAGTTTAACAATTTTTATGTTCAATTGATTTGGCGAGGACATTTTATCACATACAACAAAAATTTGCAATATTTAGAAAAAATTAATTAAAAACCACAAAAAATTATTTAAAATAACCCAAAATAAACAAAAAGCCGCAAAAACACCCCACTCCGTTTGGAATGTGGTGTTGATTATAATGTTATTTTTACATAGACGGCTCCAGTTCGTTTTTTCTTCATAAAAGCAAAAATTACAAAAACAGAGAGCCTACCTTCCGATAAGCTCCCTGAATTTATTATATCAAATTTTTGATTCAAATTGCGACAGCAAGCTGTTAGCTGAATCGGGTTATTTCCCCAACATTAAAACTACAATGCGAAGCAGTCATATCTGACCAAACGCGACATCATTAAATTATATGCGAACGCAGTGAGCCATACCGAAATTTTTCATTTTTAATTTTTCATTTTTCATTCGGCTTGCGACAGCAAGCTATTAGCTTATTTCGCCTTCACCTTCAAACCACTGATGTTAAAGCTGCTCATATAAGAGCCGTTTACGGCACGGACTGTATAATAGTATGTTGTGCCTTTCTTAGCGGTTTTGTCGGTATATGAGGTGCTTGTGGTTGTGCCTATTTTAGTCCATTTGCCACCTGATGTCTTGCGGTATACTGCATAAGACTTAGCACCTGTTACCTTGCCGAATGTTACTGTAACTTTACCGCTCTGGGCAGTTG
>JBJEPP010000049.1:0-40277 GCA_051881295.1 Acutalibacteraceae bacterium
TTAATTTTATTTTGTTAGAAAAGTAAAGTTGATTTTATCTCTGCAAGCACATTAAATTGTGCCGCAGGCACTGTGCTTGCACCGAAATTTTTCATTTTTCATTCTTCATTTTTCATTTTAATGCTCCGGCTCATACGGGAACACGGGCATAAGCTCTAATTTAAAGAGATTTGCCTTATGCATACGGTCGATTTTTTCTTTTATTTCTTTGTCCTCACATATACCCTCGCGAATGTATTTATCGAGTGTGGCATAGGTAAAGCCTAAGTTATCTTCGTCTGTTTTACCGCAAAGTCCGTCAATAGGAGTTTTCTCAATAAACATATCGGGGAGCCCCAAAACTCTGCCGACTGCTTTAACCTCTTGAACGGTAAGCTTTGAAATAGGTGAAAAGTCACCTGCGCCGTCTCCGTAGCGTGTAGCGTAGCCTACCCAGTCTTCTGAAAGGTTGCAAGTGTTTGCAACTCTGCCGTTTACGCTTTGAGAAACCGCATAAACAGTAGCCATTCTGAGCCTTGCAGGCAAGTTTACAACAGCCTGATTAGTTACTTCAATGCCTGATTTTCCTAACTGACCCATTAAGCCTTTATACGCATCATTTATATTTATAACAACCTTTTGAATACCTAAAAAGTCGCAAAGCGCATTTGAAACATCTATATCAAACTGTTCGCCGTTTGGCATAAGAACACCAACTACATTTTCTTTGCCTAAAGCCTCTGTTAAAAGTGCGGCTACAACAGAGCTGTCTTTACCGCCCGAAACGCCTAAAACACCTTTACAGCCTTTGCCGTTTTGCTCAAAAAATTCTCTTATCCACTCAACAATATCATTTTTAACTTTAACTGCGTCAAAGCTCATTTTACTTCACCCCTGAAAAAGTATTTGTAAATATTTTATCCCTTTTATAATTATTTTTCAATATTTTTGAATAAATTACTTGAAACAGAATAGAAAAAATATATAATATAAATACATAGACTTTTATTGAATTTTTATATAATTTTTCAGGAGACAGCATAATGACAGTCAGCAGTGCAATTAAATCACTTGTAGAATACGGTGTAAAAGAAAATCTTTTAGACGAATTAGATAAAACTTTAGCGATCAACAGAGTGCTTGAAATTTTAAAAATGGATTCCGTTGATGACGATTTACCCGTGACGGCGCCGTTAGAAGAAATTTTAAAAACTCTTTTGGATTATGCGGTAGAAAAGGGAATTTGTGAAGACTCTGTTGTTTACAGGGATTTGTTAGATACAAAAATTATGGGCGCTTTAACACCAATGCCGAGTACGGTTATAAAAGAGTTTAACACTCTTTATGAAGAGTCGCCGAAAAAGGCTACAGAGTATTACTATCATCTTTCAAGAAAGAGCGACTACATAAGAGAATACCGCATTAAAAACGATGTTAAATGGGTAACATCTACAGAATACGGCGATATTGATATTACAATAAACCTTTCAAAACCCGAAAAAGACCCTAAGGCTATTGCTGCAGCTCTCACTATGAAGCAAGCCTCATATCCGCTTTGTCAGCTTTGCCCGGAAAATGTAGGCTATGCAGGCAGAGTAAATCACCCTGCGCGGCAAAATCACAGAATTATCCCCGTTGACCTTAACGGCGAAGAATGGTATTTGCAGTATTCACCTTACGTTTACTACAACGAGCATTGCATTTTGTTAAATTCAAAGCATGTGCCTATGAAAATTTCAGAAGACGGCTTTAAAAGACTTTTTGCATTTGTAGAAAAATTCCCTCATTATTTTGTGGGTTCAAATGCCGATTTACCTATTGTGGGCGGCTCTGTTTTAACTCACGACCATTTTCAAGGCGGTAACTACGAATTTGCAATGGCAAAAGCACCTATCGAAACGCACTTTGAGTTTAAAGGCTATGAGGATGTTGAAGCAGGCATTGTAAAATGGCCCATGTCGGTTATTCGCCTTATTGGGGAGGATACCGAAAAAATGGCGGAGCTCAGCGGCAAAATTCTTGAAAAATGGCGCAGTTATACAGATGAAGACGCTTTCATTTTTGCCGAAACAGACGGTGTTCCCCACAACACAATTACACCTATTGCACGATTCAGAAACGGCAAATTTGAAATTGACCTTGTGCTTAGAAACAATATCACTACCGAAGAATTTCCTGACGGAGTTTACCACCCGCACCCACAGCATCACCATATTAAAAAAGAAAATATCGGTCTTATTGAGGTTATGGGTTTGGCAGTTTTGCCGTCCCGACTTAAAACGGAAATGGAAGTTCTTTGTGACGCCCTGCTTCACGGCAAAGATATTTCAAGTGACGAAAGAATTGCAAAGCATAAAGAATGGGCAGATGAAATAGTTAAAAACAACGAAATCACAGCCGAAAACTGTATGAAGATACTACAGGACGAAATCGGCAAGGTTTTTGCAGATATTCTCTCACAATGCGGTGTGTTTGACAGAAACGCCGAGGGCAAAGAGCAGTTCTTAAGGTTCTTAAACGGTGTAAAATAAATTATTAAACAAAAATCTAACGGATAGTAATTCAAATCAGCCCGAATTACTATCCGTTTTGTTTTATTTATGTAGTAAATTAAATTTGCTTTTTTCTCTGCAGGTACTGTGCTTGAGTAAGCTGTGAACAAGTAAACGAGTAAACGGTGAACGATTGTTCAGCTAACAGCTAATAGCCGACAGCTAACAGCGGCTTCGCAGACAGTAAAAAATATAAGACCGATAGTAACTCTAAAACAAAGTTACTATCGGTCAATTTTGTATATTTTAAGTTTTAGTGAAATTAAGTCTAACTAAAGCCATTAACTGCAATGCGTAGAAGTCATATCTGACCCAATGCGACAGCAAGCTATTAGCTATTAGCTGTTAGCCGTTAACTGAATATTTGCGAAGCGTTCACTTGTTCACCGTTCACAGCCGTTAGCTGAATATACTGTAAAATTAACCAAAAACTTTCCATTATTGTCAGATATTTTTACTGTGTCGTATATTGATTTAATTATTGTATGTATGATAAAATAAAAGCGTGAAAAAATAAAAGTGATTAGATAAGATAATGTGAAGACAAAGGAGAAAATGTAAATGGCTGATTTTGAAGCGTGGTCCGGTTTTGAACACGGTACATGGACTAAAGAAATAAATGTCAGAAGCTTTATTAAGCATAATTATACACCGTATGACGGTGACGAGAGTTTTCTTGAAGGACCTACAAAGGCTACTACAGAGTTATGGGAGCAGGTTTTAGACCTTTCTAAAAAAGAGAGAGAAGCCGGCGGCGTTCTCGATATGGATACTAAGGTTATTTCAACCATAACATCACACGGACCGGGGTATCTCGATAAAGAAAAAGAAAAAATCGTGGGCTTTCAAACGGACAAGCCTTTCAAACGCGCCCTTATGCCTTACGGCGGTATCCGTATGGCAGAAAAGGCTTGTGCAGAAAACGGTTACACCATAGACCCGGAGGTTAAAGAGTTTTTTACCACACACCGCAAAACTCACAACGCAGGTGTTTTTGATGTTTACACTCCCGAAATGCGCGCCTGCAGAAGCTCTCATATTATCACGGGTCTACCTGACGCATACGGCCGCGGCAGAATTATAGGCGACTACCGCAGAGTTGCGCTTTACGGTGTTGACAGACTTATTGAAGATAAGTTAGAGCAAAAAGAAACTACCCGTTCGGCTATGTATTCTCAGGTTATTCAAGAGCGCGAAGAGCTTTCTGAACAGATTCGAGCCTTAGGCGACCTTAAAACAATGGCTTTAAGTTACGGGTATGATATTTCACAGCCTGCTAAAGATACTAAAGAGGCTATTCAATGGCTTTACTTCGGTTACCTTGCGGCTGTTAAAGAGCAAAACGGCGCCGCAATGTCACTTGGCAGAACATCTACATTTATTGATATTTACTCGGAGCGTGACTTGAAAAACGGCGTTTATACCGAGTCGGAAATTCAAGAAATGGTAGACCATTTCATTATGAAGCTTCGTCTTGTAAAATTCGCCCGTACACCCGAATATAACGCACTTTTCTCAGGCGACCCGCAATGGGTTACGGAGTCAATCGGCGGCGTGGGTGTAGACGGCAGACACATGGTTACTAAAATGTCTTTCAGATATTTGCACACCTTAGAAAACTTAGGCGCCGCACCCGAGCCGAACCTTACAGTGCTTTGGTCTACAAAGCTCCCTGAAAATTTCAAAAAATTCTGTGCAAGAATTTCTATTGAAACATCATCCGTTCAATATGAAAATGATGATTTAATGAGGTTTACTCACGGTGACGATTATGCTATTGCCTGCTGTGTTTCTTCTATGAGAGTAGGTAAAGAAATGCAGTTTTTCGGTGCCCGTGCTAACCTTGCAAAATGTCTTCTTTACGCTATTAACGGCGGTGTAGACGAAATATCGGGCAAACAGGTTGGACCTGAGTTCAGACCTATCGAAGACGAATATCTTGACTACGATGTAGTTATGAAAAGATATGACGCTATGATGGAATGGCTTGCTGGAGTTTATGTTAATACTCTTAACATTATTCATTATATGCACGATAAATACTGCTACGAAAAAATCCAGATGGCTCTTCACGATAAAAAGATTACCCGTTGGTTTGCTACGGGTATTGCAGGCCTTTCGGTTGTTGCAGACTCACTTTCTGCAATTAAATATGCAAAGGTTAAAACTGTTCGTAACGAAGCAGGAATTGTAGTAGATTATGAAGTAGAGGGCGATTTTCCTAAATTCGGCAATGATGATGACAGAGTCGACCAAATCGCCTACGATATAGTTCACAGGTTTATGACTCATATAAGAAAATTCCATACCTACCGTGACAGTATTCCTACCACATCAATTCTTACTATTACATCTAATGTAGTATACGGCAAAAACACAGGCTCAACACCTGACGGAAGAAAGAAAGGCGAGGCTTTTGCTCCGGGTGCAAATCCGATGCACAAGCGTGATACACACGGCGCGGTTGCGTCACTTTCATCTGTTTCAAAATTGCCGTTTATAGATGCTCAGGACGGTATCTCAAACACCTTCTCGATTATTCCCGGCGCTCTGGGTAAAGATGATAAGATTTTTGCAGGTGATATTGATATTGACCTTGACTGCTCAAACGGAGCATGCGCTTCCCCGACTCTTTTTGAGGGATTAGACGCAGATTTATAATTATAAAGTATAAAGGAGAATTTTATTATGTCAGCAACACAAAATCAAATAGATAACCTTGTTTCTTTACTTGACGGATATGTTGAAAAAGGCGGTCACCACCTTAATGTAAATGTATTTACAAAAGAAACTCTTTTAGACGCTCAGGCACACCCTGAAAAATACCCACAGCTTACCGTTCGTGTAAGCGGATATGCCGTTAACTTTATTAAACTTACTAAAGAACAGCAAGACGAAGTTATTTCAAGAACATTCCACGATCAGATATAAAAATTAAAAATGTTAGGTTATATTCATTCTAAAGAAAGCTTCGGTACTGTAGACGGTCCCGGCATAAGATATGTACTTTTTATGCAAGGGTGTCCACTCAGGTGCTTGTACTGTCACAATCCTGATACTTGGGAAGTAAAAAAAACAAACCCCGTAACTGTTGACGAGGTAATCACAGAGTTTAATAAAAATCGCTCATTTTACAAAAACGGCGGACTTACCGTAACAGGCGGCGAGCCGCTTTTACAAGTTGATTTTTTGACAGAGCTTTTCAAAAAGTGCAAAGAAGAAAACATTCATACCTGCATTGATACATCAGGGATTACCTATAATCCGAATAATACGGAGTATATAAAAAAGCTTGACGAATTGATGAAATATACCGACCTTGTTATGCTCGATATTAAGCATATAGATTCAAGTGTTCATAAAAAACTCACGGGGCAGGGCAACGAAAATGTTTTGCTTTTTGCAAGGTATTTAGATACAAAAAATGTGCCTATTTTAATAAGACATGTTATAGTCGAGGGTTACACCGCAAATGAGGAGGAGCTTGTTAAATTAGGCGAGTTTATAGGAACGCTTAAAAATCTGAAATCGCTTGACTGTTTACCGTATCACACAATGGGTAAAAATAAATATCACGAGCTTGGCATTGATTACCCTCTCGAAAATATGAAAGCCTTAGATAAATCGGTAGCAATTAAGGCAAAAGAATTTATCATTCAGGGTATTAAAAATGTGAGAAGAGGTAAAGTACAACCCGCTAATTAAAAATACAAAGCGCAAATAAAGCGTATATGTTGGCGCGTATTATGTGTATACGAATGCAAATTAAGCAGAGAGAATTTCAAAAACGAAATTCTCTCTGTTGTTTTTTATAAAAGGTTTTTACTGATTTCGGAACTTTGGAATTTTAGTGTTCAGTGTAAAAAACAGCGGATGTAGTACTAAAAAATGTACTTTGTTGCCTGTTTTTGCCAAAAAATTTAAAATTCTATTTACTTTGTTGAAATGCGGTTATATAATCAAAGAAAATATACTTTGTTCGAAGTCTGCGATTTACCGCAAAAAATAAAACCTGCATAAAGCAGGCTATTCTTCACACAATGTGAGGTCGCGTTGGCGACGGGTTGAATAAATTTTTATTTGAACTTGTAGTGTAATTCTATAAGGAATAGAATAGTTGTATATTAACACTAAGTAATCATTTTGTCAACAATTTTTTTAAAAAAACCTAAAAAATTTTAAAAGGAGATTTTTTTATGAGTAAGGATTATTATTTGGGGCTTGATATAGGAACTGATTCTGTCGGCTGGGCTGTAACCGACACAGAGTATAATATTCCTAAATTCAGGGGTAATGCTATGTGGGGTATCAGACTTTTTGAAGAGAGTCACGGTGCAGATGAAAGGCGTTTGGCTAGGTCTGCACGTAGGCGCACACAGCGTAAGCGAGAAAGGCTTAATCTTTTAGAAATGCTTTTTGACGGAGAAGTCAGCAGAATTGACAATACGTTTTTTATGCGACTTCGTGAAAGCAATCTTTATCTTGAAGATAAAACTACAGGGTCAAAGTATGCAGTTTTTGCAGATAAAGATTATACTGATAAAGATTTTCACAAACAATATCCCACAATTCACCATTTAAGAAGTGAGTTAATACATAATGCAGAGCCGCACGATGTAAGGTTAGTGTTTATTGCACTTCACCATATTATAAAAAACAGAGGACATTTTCTTTTTGAAAATCTTGAAGCGGACGGCATAAAAGATTTTTCACTTGTTTATGAAGAACTCAAAAATTATCTGACAGATAATTATGAAATCGAGTTGAATTGCCCCGATCCGTATGAATTTTCTAATATTTTAAAAGACAAAGGATTAAGTATTACTAAGAAAAAATCTGAATTGTCAGAATTATTCGGTGTAACAAGTAAAAGTAATACACAACTTTATTCTTGCCTTGCACTTTTATCCGGTGCCAGTGTTAAACTTTGCGATATTTTTGATGATGAAACATTAAAAGATGTTGAAAAAAAGAGTATTTCATTCGGCAGCGAGATTGAAGAGTCGGCTTATTTAGATGTTTTAGGCGAACGCTTTGAGCTTATTGAAAAACTTAAAGCAGTCTACGACTGGGCGGTTTTGGCAGATATTTTGTTGGGTGCGGATTATATTTCCGATGCAAAGGTTGAGGTTTATAAAAAACACCAAAATGATTTGAGGGGACTTAAAAATTACGTTAAAAAATATTGTCCTGAAAAATATAATCTTGTGTTTAAAGATAATAAAGACAAGCTGTGCAACTATGTTGCATATTCCGGTCATGTTAAGAAAAACGGCAAAACGGATGTTTTGAACTATAAATGCAACCAATTGGATTTTTGCTCATTTTTAAAGAAAACATTAGGCGACTGTCAGGATGATAAGTACGTGGGTATGTTTAACAGCATCCAACTCGGAACATTTATGCCAAAACAGGTTTCAAGTAACAACGGAGTAATCCCTATGCAGATCCATCGGGCAGAGCTTATGGCAATTCTTGATAACGCAAGAGTATATCTGCCGTTTTTAAATGAAAAAGATAAAGACGGCAAGAGTGTATACGAAAAAATAATTGCTATATTCGATTATCGTATTCCGTACTATGTAGGTCCCCTTAATAACAATAGCAAAAAATACTGGATAGTTCGCGGCGAGGGTAAAATATACCCTTGGAATATAGATGAGATAGTAGATTTTGATAAAACCGCTGAAAGTTTTATAGAAAATCTTACAAGTAAATGCACATATCTGCCTGAATATGATGTTATTCCTAAAAGTTCGCTTTTATACTCTAAATTTACTGTTTTGAACGAACTCAATAACCTTAAAATAAACGGTGAACCTATAGATGTTTCTTTAAAGCAAGATATATACAACGACCTTTTTATGAAATATTCTAAAGTTACAGCTAAGAGGCTTAAAGATTATTTAAAATCAGTAAAGGGCATAGAAGTCTTTGATATATCTGGTATTGACGGTGACTTTAAGTCAGGCTTAAAATCGGCAATAGAACTTTCTGCCTATAATATTGCGGAAAATGAAAAAGAAGAGATTATTAAAGCCGTAACTATTTTCGGCGATGATAAAGGTCTTTTGAAAAAACGTATCAGAAAAGTGTTTGCCGGAAAACTTACCGAAGAAGAACTGTTAAGATTATTTAAGCTGAAATACAAAGATTGGAGCAGACTTTCAAAAGAATTTTTAACAGATGTTCAGGTTGTCAGTAAATCTACAGGTGAAATCACAAATATTATTACAGAGCTTTGGCAAACAAATAACAACCTAATGAAGCTTTTATATTCAAACGATTATCTGCCTACATTTGAAGAAAAAGTTAAATCTTTAAATTCTTTTGACGGAGATAAATCTTTAAAAGAAATAGTAGATGATTTATATGTTTCACCGGGTGTAAAACGACCTATATATCAATCTCTTTTAATTGCAAAAGAGATAGTTAAAACTCAAAAATGCGAACCTGAAAAGATTTTTATTGAGGTAACTCGCGGTGAGGGTGAAAAGGAGCGAAAAGAATCAAGAAAAAATGCTCTTTTGAAACAGTACGAAGCAATTAAAAAAGATGAGCGTGAGCTTTACGAAAAATTATGCAACGAAAATGAAAGTGATTTAAGACAGGATAAACTTTATCTTTACTATAGTCAGTGCGGTAAATGTATGTATACAGGCGAGCCTATTGACTTTGGCAATCTTATGTCCGGTAACAGCAATTACGATATAGACCATATTTACCCACGTTCAAAAATAAAAGACGACAGTATAAGTAACAGAGTTCTTGTTAAAAAGGTTGTTAATGCGGGTAAAACAGACGTTTACCCAATAGATGAAGCCGTTCGCCAAAAAATGTATCCGTTCTGGAAGGGATTATGCGAAAAAGGGCTTATAAGTAAAGAAAAGTTTGCCCGTTTAACTCGCAATATTCCTCTTTCAGATGATGAGCTTTCTGCGTTTATCAATAGACAAATTGTTGAAACGTCACAGTCTGTTAAAGCAGTTGCAGGCGTTTTGGCAGGGCTTTACCCGAAAACTGAAATTGTTTTTGTAAAAGCAAGGCTGGTGTCTGAATTTAGGCATAAATTCGATATACTTAAATGCCGTGAAGTCAATGATTACCACCATGCAAAAGATGCGTATCTTAATGTTGTTGTAGGTAATGTTTATAATCAACTTTTTAATCATAACAGAGATGTATTTATTAAAAAATTACAGTCATCAGGCAAAGATTCCGCAAGTATGAATAAAATTTTTGAGTATAATGTTGACAATGCTTGGGTAACAGAAAACGATAAATCTATTTCAACTGTTAAGAACACCGTTAAAAAGAATAATATTTTGTATACGCGGTATGCGTTTAGACAACACGGTGCTTTATTTGACCTTATGCCGGTTAAAAAAGGAAAAGGTCAAACACCGCTTAAAGCAAACGGAGCTGTTTCACAAATGGAGAAATACGGAGCGTACAACAGCGTATCTTCAGCATTCTATACATGCGTTGAACACACAAAGAAAAATAAAGTTTTACGCTCTTTATATGTTGTTGAACTTATGGATAAAGGTGATTATGAAAAAAATCCTGTTGAGTACCTCCAAAGAAAATATAAAATAGAAAATGTGAAAATTATTGCCCCTGAAATTAAAATACAATCATGTGTAGCTATAAACGGATTCAGGATGCATGTTGGGGGAAAGAGTAGTGGGGGAGCACAAATCATTTACAGACCTGCCGTTCAGTTGGTAATGAATTATGAAGACGAAAAATACATTCGAAATATTGAAAAATATTTAACTTCTGCAAAACTCTCCGGAAGAAAGATTGATGATTTTGATGATATTACAGTATCTGAAAACGCGGCGCTTTATAGTAAATTATGTGCAAAAATGACAGATACTGTATATAAAGAAGTGTTCTTGTCTTTAGGCGAACAATTGAAAGAGGCAAAAGTTAAGTTTGAGAAATTGTCATTAGAAGAACAGTGCGTTGTTTTAGATAATATTTTAAAAATACTGCACAATAACGCCGTTACAGGGGATTTAACTAAAGTTGAAATAAAGAACAGCGGTAAGATAATATTAAATAACGACATATCAAATATAAAAAATATTGAATCCTTCAACCTTATCAATCAGTCTGTTACAGGTCTTTACCAAAACGAAATTGATTTATTGAAGTAATAAGAGGTAACTGTATGAGCTGGCGTATTGTAGTTATAACTAAACCGTCAAAACTTGATTATAATATGGGGTATATGGCGGTAAGGGATGTTGATACAACTGCAAAAATCTTTATTGACGAAATATCTGTTGTTGTAGTAGAAAATACTGCCTGCTCGTTCAGTTGCGCTCTTTTGAGTCAGCTTGCCTCCAAAAAAATAAAAGTTATTTTTTGTGACGAAAAACGCAACCCAAGCAGTGAGCTTGTGCCCTATTACGGCAGTCACGACTGCAGCCAAAAAATAAAAAATCAAATTGGTTGGAGTGAAGACGCCAAACAAAATGTCTGGACAAGAGTAGTCTACGAAAAAATCAAAAATCAAGCGTTAACCTTAGAGCATTTTAGACTTAAAGAGTATGAAATGCTCTTAGGGTACCTTGAAGAATTAGAGTTTAATGATGAAACAAACCGAGAGGGACACGCGGCAAAGGTTTATTTTAATGCACTTTTCGGTAAAGCGTTTACCAGAAGTGATGATAATTCAATAAACGCAGCCTTAAATTACGGCTACAGTCTTATACTTTCATGTTTTAACCGTGAGGTTGTTTGCAACGGCTATCTTACTCAACTTGGGCTTTTTCACGATAATATGTTTAATCAATTTAATTTGTCGTGTGATTTAATGGAACCGTTCAGACCTATTGTAGATTACAAGGTCAAATGTATGTCGCCTATAAAGTTTTCAAAAGACGAAAAGAAAGAATTATTAAATATTTTGAACAGCGATGTAGTAATTGATTATAAAAATAACACTGTTTTGAATGCTATAAAAATCTATACAAAATCGGTTTTTAACAGTATAGAAGAAAATGATATTTCGCTGTTAAAATTTCCTAAACTTAATTTTGAATTATGAGTTACAGATTTATGAGAGTAATAGTGTTTTTTGATTTGCCTACTAAAACAAAATCCGAACGAAGAGAATATTCAAGATTCCGCCGCCATTTAGTAAAAAACGGTTTTATTATGATGCAAGAGTCTGTTTACAGTAAAATTGCACTTAACCAAAATGTTGCGGACGGTATTAAAGCTAATATAAAAAAATTTAAACCGCCGGCAGGTCTTGTAGAAATTCTTGTAATAACCGAAAAACAGTTTTCTAAAATGGAAATGATTGTAGGGTCTAAAAACAGTAATGTTATAACTACAGACGAAAGGTTGCTGATTTTATGACATTTCATTTTGAATATTTGAAAAATACGGTAGAATTAACAGATGAAAATGTAGTTGTTTTAGCAATAGAAAACAAAAAGCTTTTGCGAAATGTTATATGTTCTTTTGAACAAAATAATATTGAAGACTTTTTTGTGTTTTCGAAAGATTTTACTCCTATTGAATTTTCAAAAGCAGGCATTTATATAAGCGACCCTTTAAATGTTGACTTGGAAAGTAAAAAACTATTCGGTAAAATATCTTCGTATTTAGAAACTGCCGCAAACGAAGAATTTTCGGAAAAGCTTTCAGATTTAAAGCAGAATCTTGTGGAATTCGGTGATTTATTGAGGGATTTTTGCGACTTCGACTGTGATTTTAATTATGATGTTGAAACATCGGGGATTATTAAATTATTGCAATTTAAAGTCGGGTCAATAGATAATACGCCTGAAGAACTTTTGATAATGTATATAGTTTTAGTATCGAAATATCTTAAAACAGAAGTTTTTGTTATACCGTTTCTGCATACATATTTTGATGATGAAGAATTAAAGAAAATATATGAAACCCTTACACTAAATCACATAACATTATTGTTGTTGGAACCTTTTGGCACAAATAATATTTTACCAAGAGAGAAGTATTATATTGTAGATAAAGATTTATGCGAGATTGACATATAAAAATATAAGTGATACAATAAATTTGCCTTTAGAAATACCCTGTGCTATGTAGTGTGTGCAGTTTATTCTCTGAAAAGAGCCTCTTAAATTTGAGGTTTGAGAGTAGTGTAAATCTATAAGGTAGTAAAACTTAACTATGTCATTTTAAATGGCGTTGTGTGTTTGAGAGTAGTGTAAATCTATAAGGTAGTAAAACGTTGTTGAATGCGCGAGCTGGACTGTTTGCGTTTGAGAGTAGTGTAAATCTATAAGGTAGTAAAACTATATTTCTTAATATCCAAGCAATCCACTATGGTTTGAGAGTAGTGTAAATCTATAAGGTAGTAAAACTGTAGTTCTTTGCGATATAATTACCCCAGAGTTTGAGAGTAGTGTAAATCTATAAGGTAGTAAAACTCTAATGCCGAGCGAGCGTTCTACTGCTAAGTTTGAGAGTAGTGTAAATCTATAAGGTAGTAAAACGCATATCCGACGCGTTTACGCGGCCGGTAGTTTGAGAGTAGTGTAAATCTATAAGGTAGTAAAACTAAGCTCATAATCTGCAATATTATCAAATGGTTTGAGAGTAGTGTAAATCTATAAGGTAGTAAAACGATTCCTTTCACGCCTAAAATTGGAGGAAAGTTTGAGAGTAGTGTAAATCTATAAGGTAGTAAAACTACAGTGGATGGCATAGTGGAACAGCTGAAGTTTGAGAGTAGTGTAAATCTATAAGGTAGTAAAACCAAAAGATATATTGAAGGCTTGACTATTAGGTTTGAGAGTAGTGTAAATCTATAAGGTAGTAAAACTTTTACTTTTTTCGTAACCATATGAGGACAGTTTGAGAGTAGTGTAAATCTATAAGGTAGTAAAACTGACCGACAATGATTAAGCATTCCACTTATGTTTGAGAGTAGTGTAAATCTATAAGGTAGTAAAACTATATTTTTGTTTTTTCCTTATTGGTTTTGTTTGAGAGTAGTGTAAATCTATAAGGTAGTAAAACAGAATACAGAAAACAGGTTGATGAATGTTAGTTTGAGAGTAGTGTAAATCTATAAGGTAGTAAAACCATTTTTATCACCTCATAAAATATTTTATAGTTTGAGAGTAGTGTAAATCTATAAGGTAGTAAAACAAAGTGTTGGCCTCACGGTCGAGTAGAATTGTTTGAGAGTAGTGTAAATCTATAAGGTAGTAAAACCACGGCTAAAATCGTGACCTGCAATTATATGTTTGAGAGTAGTGTAAATCTATAAGGTAGTAAAACAGGTCAACCACCATAACCTTACAAGACACAGTTTGAGAGTAGTGTAAATCTATAAGGTAGTAAAACACGAGTTCCAAGTTTATGATTACACAGACGGTTTGAGAGTAGTGTAAATCTATAAGGTAGTAAAACGAATTATTCCTTTGTAAGCCCTGTGCAGAGTTTGAGAGTAGTGTAAATCTATAAGGTAGTAAAACACGAAAAGAAGTCAGACGAAAGGACGGTTGGTTTGAGAGTAGTGTAAATCTATAAGGTAGTAAAACTATTTTAAAAGCAGAGGGCTAACAGATGAGTTTGAGAGTAGTGTAAATCTATAAGGTAGTAAAACTTAGACTCAAAGTCGAGGTTAGCGCTGTTTAGGTTTGAGAGTAGTGTAAATCTATAAGGTAGTAAAACCATCAGTCCAAAATCTAACCCTCTCAATAAGTTTGAGAGTAGTGTAAATCTATAAGGTAGTAAAACAAAACCAACGCGAATACCACCAAAAAAAACGTTTGAAAGTAGTATAATTTGCATAGATATTTAAAATTCTATTTACAGAACAACAGAGAGAATTTCAAAAACGAAATTCTCTCTGCTTTTATATTTATTAAGGATTTATAACTGCTTGCAAAATTCATACAATTATTACGAATAGGTTTGTATGATTTTTTCTGCCATTTCACGCTTAGAAATGCAATAGTCCATTGCCTGCTTTTCTATATATCTGTGAGCGTCTGATTCCGACATTTTAAGCTGCTCAATAAGTATCCATTTGGCATGGTTAACAATACGGATTTCCTGCATCTTTTCTTCGGTAGACATAGTCTTTTTTTCAAATTTTTTAAGACGCTCTCTTGTTGCAATCATCCAGTCCACAGCTTGCGCTACAATTAGTTTAGAAGTAGGCTTGGGAAGAACATATACACCGTATTCGGCAACCTTGTTATACATTGTCGGGTAAACATCTGAGCGTACCATTAAAAGAGCAACTGAGGTTTTGAGCCCCGAAAGATCTATAGCAAAGCGGATTCCCGAATCGTCAGGCAGAGGAGAGTTAATTATAATTAAATCATAAGTCCTTTCCGATAAAGCACGCCTTGCGGAATTCACACTTGTTTCGGTACGGATGGGGTCAAATTTGGATTCGGGGAGTAATGGGGTGAGAGAAGCGTTGAATGTATCTGACGCAGATACTACCAGAACGCTGTATACCTGTTCTTGTAAACTCACATTGCTCCCTCCTTTGCTCTGAAAAATGTTTACGGTATCAGCCGGATTTTTTGCCGTAAATTTCTATAATTTGCTTCGGCAGATATTTTTGAATAAAGTCGCTTTTTTCCATAACAGAAATTGCTTCACTGAGAGAAGACGGAAGCGTTTTGAATTCAGCGAGAGTATCTTTATCTGCATTAAAGAAGTTTATGTCAGCCGCAGGCGGCGGAGTCAGTTTATTACGGATACCGTACAAACCTGCATAGATAAGTAAAGCAAAGGCAAGATATGGGTTTGCCGTGGGGTCCGGTGAGCGAAGCTCAACACGCTTTTGCTCATAAACAGCCGCAGGCACACGAACAAGCTGAGAACGGTTTTCTGCTGACCAAGAGATATAATACGGAGCCTTGTTTGATCCGAAACGGGCATAAGAGTCCTCTTGCGGATTTAAAAATACGGTCATTTCAGGAACAAAGCGGAGAATGCCTGCAATAATAAATGATAAAAGCTCTTCTTTTGTTTCACCCTGTGCCGAGATGTTGATATGGAATCCGTTTCCCGCTTTATTTTTTAAAGGCTTTGGCGAAAAATCTGCCCAAAGTCCGTTCCTGCCCGAAACGGTTTTAACAACTGTTTCAAATGTTTGCGCGTTATCGGCAGCGGTAAGTGCGTCAGAGTACCGAAAATCAATTTCGTTTTGACCCGGTCCCTCTTCGTGGTGAGAGCTTTCAGGCCGTATTCCCATTTGTTCGAGCATTAAACATATTTCGCGCCGAACATTTTCGCCCTTATCTTCGGGAGCAATATCCATATATCCTGCTTCATCATAAGGAATATCTGTTTTGTTGCCCCGTTCATCTACCTTAAAAAGATAAAATTCAAGCTCAGGACCGAATCCGAATGTTATACCGTCTTTTTTTGCTTCTTCAATGGCGTTTATGAGGATGCTTCTTGTGTCGCACTCAAACATTTTGCCGTCAGGGTAGGTAATTGTGCAGAACATACGGATTACACGGCCGTGCTCGGGGCGCCAGGGAAGAACCGTAAGAGTAGACGGATCGGGGTGCAGCATAAGGTCGGAATTTGTTTCATCGCAAAAGCCTCTTATGGCAGAAGCGTCAAAGGCTATGCCGTCCCTGAAGGCACGGGGGAGTTCACTGGGCATAATTGAAATATTCTTTTGTTTGCCGTATACATCACAAAATGCAAGACGGATAAACTTAACATCTTCCTCTTTCACAAATTGCAGAACCTCTTCTGCTGAATACTTCATGATTTTACCTCTCTTTTTATTATTAGTTTGCTACGTACATCTGCTTGTAGGGATTCTTCGAATCAGGTGTTACCACCGTGAAAGACGCATCTAAAATTTCTTTTTCATCACAGCCGAATAATTTGCAGTATTCGGTTATGTATTCTTTAACAGCATTCATATCATCTTCGCTTGCGGGTCTTGTGCGTACCTGATTAGGAAAACGAATGTTTTTGCAATCGGAACGAAGTATCATTTTACCGCCGTGCATTCCGGTACAAGGAAAGTTGCTCACTATAGGTTTATCGTCATCTGTAAGACCAAGCACAATTATAATTCCGCCTGCCTGATACTCACCGAGAAAACTGCCTGCTTTACCGCCGATAACCATTACGGGGACTTTATCCTCATAGGCTTTCATGTGAATACCTGCGCGGTAACCTGCATTGCCTTTTACATAGATTTTGCCGCCCCTCATGGCATAGCCTGCGGCGTCTCCTATGTTGCCGTGAACAATGATTTTTCCTTCGTTCATGGTGTCGCCTACAGCGTCCTGTGCATTTGCATTAACCGTAACGGTTGCGCCGTTTAAATATGCGCCTAAAGCGTTGCCGGGAATGCCTTCAACGGTAATGCTTTTATTTGACATTCCTGCGGCAATAAACCGTTGACCGCAACATTCTGTGATTAAGCAGTCGCCGTCAATTTCACGGAGCTGCTCGTTTAACGATTTATAATCAAGGTCTTTTACATTCAGTAACATAGCTATTATACCACACCTCCAAATTTTTTTCTACGGTTTTCAAAAGAAAATACGGCGGTAGTCGCTACTTTTTTCAAGGTTTCAAAATCTATGGAATCAAGGGGTGTTTTTTCGCGAATGAGAGATGTGTATATTCCCGCACGCTCTGTTTTGCCTATTAAGATAAAGCCTTTAAGTATACCGTCTTTTATAAACAGCCTTTTCAGTGAGTTTTCGTCTTTTTCCTCGTACATTTCGCCCTCATAAACTCCGGCGGTCATGGTGTGTAAACCAAAAAAGCCTATCGAGTTCATAGGTATTGCTTTATCAAAGATTTCGTCACCGCCTGCCATATTTACGCCTGCGGTATGGCCCTGCATATTTGCGTTAGGTAAAAGAGCGAGAACCCTTTTTTGTCCTGAAGTAATATCGTCACTTTCGGTACAGTCGCCGGCGGAATAAATATCGGCCAAGGTTGTTTCCATTTTTTCGTTTACGATAATACCTCGGTTTACCTCTCCGCCCGCATCTTTTATTAAAGAAGTATTTGCCCGAACACCTACGGCGAGAACAAGTATATCAAAATCAACTGTTTTACCGCTTTTCATTTTTGCAGAAGTCTCTTCAAAGCTTACAGCGGTATCACCTAACATAAACCGAATACCGTTTGATTCAATATGTTTTTGCATTATTTCGGCACTTTCGGTATCAAGAATACTTGAAAGAATGCGGTCGGCTAAATCGCAAACAGTTATGCTTTTTACACGGTCTTTTAAACCCTCGGCACATTTTAATCCGATAAGACCTGCGCCTACAATAAGCACCTTACTGTCTTTATTAATTGCTTTTTCAAGGGCTAAAGTATCGTCAAGCGTCATAAAACTGAATTTGTTTTTTACATGGTCGAGTCCCTCAAAAGGCGGTATAAACGGCGAGGAGCCTGTTGCAACGCATAAAGAAGTATAAGGAATTTTTGTGCTGTCGTTTAATTCTACGGTTTTAGCAGAACTGTCAATTTTTACAGCCTTTTTTCCGTAAAGAATGTCACAGCCTTTTTTTTCATAAAAATCCGCACTGCGGTAATTCATACGCTGTGTATCTGTTTTATTTTCTAAATAGTATGAGATAAGCGGACGGCAGTAAACAGGGTGATTTTCTTCGGAAATAACAATTATTTTGCTTTCTTTGTCAATACTGCGTATGCCCTCAATGCAACTCACAGCGGCAACGCCGTTGCCTATAATAACATACTGCTTCACTTATTCTCACCTCGCTCCTCATAAACGATTGCTCTGTTGGGACAGCCTTTAACACAGGCAGGCTCACCGCAGGAATTCTGCAAACACAGCTCGCATTTTTGCATAACACCGCTTTCTCCCGGAGCAAGGGCTCCGTAAGGGCAAACCAAAACGCATGTAAGACAGCCTACGCATTTGTTTTTATCAATATGAACAACGCCGTCTTCTTTAGATATAGCCCCTGCAATACAGCTTTTAACACATATAGGGTCGGTACAGTGACGGCAGGATACCGCATATGAAATTTTGTCATCGCCTTCAATGTGAATACGGGGATAAATCTTTCTACCTTTGAGTGCTGTTGCCATATCGCTCATACCGGAATTTGCAAATGCACAGTTGTATTCGCAAAGATGACAGCCAAGGCACCATTCTTCATTTACATATACTCGTTTCATTTTTATCACTCTCCCGCATGAGAGATACCAAGGATCTCAAGTTCTTTATCGGTCATACCTATTCCGCGAAGCATCAGGCGATTACCGCGCAGGGCTTCTATGGAGTTAATACCCATACCGCCCATAAGCTCTTTAATTTCGTGTTGCCAAGCGGTCATTAAATTAACAAGTCTTTCGCTGCCGATATCGGGGTTTAAACGCTTTACAAGCTCAGGGCGTTGTGTTGCAATACCCCAATTACATTTACCGCTCTGACAGGTACGGCACAGGTGACAGCCCAATGCTAAAAGTGCCGCTGTTGCAACATAACATGCGTCTGCACCCAAGGCGATTGCCTTAACAACATCTGCGGCGCTTCGTATACTGCCGCCGACTACAAGAGAAACATTGTTACGAATACCCTCATCTCTGAGCCTTTGGTCCACCGAGGCAAGTGCAAGCTCAATAGGAATACCCACATTATCACGAATTCTCGTAGGGGCGGCGCCTGTACCGCCTCGGAATCCGTCAATAGCAATAATATCTGCACCGCTTCTTGCAATACCGCTGGCAATAGCGGCAATGTTGTGAACTGCGGCAACCTTAACAATAATAGGCTTTTTATATTCTGTTGCTTCTTTTAAAGAAAATACAAGCTGTCGTAAATCCTCTATTGAATAAATATCGTGATGAGGAGCCGGAGAAATTGCGTCCGAGCCTTCGGGAATCATACGGGTACGGGAAACATCCCCTACGATTTTAGCACCCGGAAGATGTCCGCCGATGCCCGGCTTTGCTCCCTGACCCATTTTAATCTCAACAGCGGCGCCTGCTTCAAGATAATCTTTATATACACCAAACCGTCCGCTTGCAACCTGAACAACAGTGTTTTCGCCGTAGCAGTAAAAATCCTCGTGCAAACCGCCCTCGCCGGTATTATAAAGAATACCCAGCTCTTGCGCCGCGCGGGCAAGAGACGCGTGAGCATTGTAGCTTATGGAGCCGTAGCTCATTGCCGAAAACATAACCGGCATTGAGAGCTCAAGTTGAGGTGGCAATTTGCATTTTAGCTTGCCGTTTTCGTCCCGTTCAACCTTTTCGGGTTTTTTGCCTAAAAATACACGGGTTTCCATTGGTTCACGCAACGGGTCAATGGGAGGATTAGTTACCTGAGAAGCGTTTATAAGTATTTTATCCCAGTATACAGGCAAGGCTTTAGGATTGCCCATAGATGAAAGGAGAACGCCTCCGCTGTTTGCCTGTTTGTAAATCTCTTTTATTGTGTCGTTTTGCCAATTGGCATTTTCTCTCAGAGTACAATCGCTCTTTACGATTTTCAGCGCTCTTGTAGGGCAAAGAGATACGCAACGCTGACAGTTGACGCATTTTGTTTCATCTGCCATCATCACACCTTTTTCCGTATTAAAGGTATGTACTTCATTTGCACACTGTCGCTCGCACACCCGGCAGGCGATGCAGCGATCTGTATTTCTGATTACTTCAAATTCCGGATATACAAATTCCACACTCATTTAAAATGCACCGTCCTTAACCTTGATAATAACAGGTTCTCCGCCTGCAGGAGCCCAAATATTTTCTGCATTTGGTTCCATAGTGCGAATAGCTGCCTCTTCGCTGGCAATAAATACTTTATCGTCCTTTTCGCCAACAACCATAGAACGAAGCTTTAAACGGTCGTTAAGTGCCATAAGTCCTCCGTTAAAGCCCAGAACAATGGAAAACGGACCGGTAATAAGCAAACTCGGGAAAAGAGTCCGAAGGTAAATATGCTTGTCTCTGTCTTCAATATCGGTTTTATTCTCAATATCGCTCCAGAAAGGTGCCGCAATAACGCTTGCCGCCTCGCCTAAGGTAAGACCCTGCACACGAATAAGATAGTCCATTATATATGTAATGACCTCGGTATCTGTTTGCAGATTGCATTTGTAACCGAACATTTCTATATATCGGCGGTTAGCGTCATAAGATGATATTTCGCCGTTGTGAACAATAGACCAATCAAGAAGTGTAAACGGATGAGCGCCGCCCCACCAACCGGGAGTGTTGGTAGGGTAACGGCCGTGTGCCGTCCACGAATAACCCTCATATTCATCTAATTTGTAAAATACACCTACATCTTCAGGGAAGCCTACAGCCTTGAAGGTACCCATATTTTTACCGCTGGAGAAAACATATACGCCGTTCATTTCCGTATTTATTTTAATAACGGAGCGGACAACAAACTCTTTTTCATCTATCTGCATGGCGGTCATTACGGATTTAAGGGGGGAAACAAAATATCTCCATATAATAGGTTCATCTGTAATGGACGGGATTTTTCGGGTAGGAATTACTTCGGATTTAACAATTTCAAACCGTTCCTTTAAAAATGCTTCACATTCCTTGCGTGTGGAATGGTCGTTATAAAACATGTGGAATGCATAAAATTCCTTATATTCCGGATATATGCCGTAGCCTGCAAATCCACCGCCTAAACCGTTTGAACGGTCGTGCATAGGCTTCATAGAGTCTATTATCATTTCACCGGACATTTTTTTGCCCTCTTTAGAGATAACCGCGGAAATTGCACATCCTGACGGAATACGAACTTCTCCTTCTAATTTCATAAAGGTTTCTTTCCTTTCATTTTAAAGTAGCCGAAAAACAGTTGAAAGTGCCAAAGATTTATTTAACAGGCATTAAGTGTACGCTGTTTTCGGCTAATAAAAAAAGATGCTCATTTCTACGCAGAAAATCTGCACAGAAATGAACATCTTCGCCCATTTCCCCAATTATACATCTGCACCCATAGTTTGTCAAGGATAATTTTTTGAGAAATTTTTGAAGTTTCTTTTAAAAAATTTAAAAAATGGGGTTGACAATGTGAAAATACGGGTGTATAATTCGGGACATAAAGGCAACGGTGTCTTTAACGGTGGAGTTGCTACCGTTAAAGGCGTTTTTTTTAGGCATTTTCATTTTTATGATTATATATACTGTAAGGAGAATCGCATAATGTCATATGTTGATGACGTAATTGAGCAGGTTATAAGAGAAAATCCTGCAGAGCCTGAATTTCATCAGGCAGTTAAAGAAGTTTTAGAGTCACTCAGAGTGGTAGTTGATGCAAACGAAGAAAAATACAGAAGAGACGCATTGCTCGAAAGATTGGTAAATCCTGAAAGACAAGTTAAATTCAGAGTGCCATGGGTAGACGACAAAGGTCAGGTTCATGTAAATACAGGCTACCGTGTTCAGTTTAACAGCGCAATCGGTCCTTATAAAGGCGGTTTAAGATTACATCCGTCAGTAAACCTGGGTATTATCAAATTTCTCGGTTTTGAGCAAATTTTTAAAAACTCACTTACAGGTCTTTCAATAGGCGGTGCTAAGGGCGGTTCGGATTTTGACCCTAAAGGCAAATCCGACAGAGAAATTATGGCATTCTGCCAGAGCTTTATGACAGAGCTTTGTAAATATATCGGTGCAGATACAGATGTACCGGCAGGCGATATAGGTACAGGTGCAAGAGAAATCGGCTATATGTTCGGTCAATATAAGAGAATCCGCAGTTTATTTGAGGGTACTCTTACAGGTAAAGGTCTTTCATTCGGCGGCTCTCTTGCAAGAACAGAGGCTACAGGCTACGGTCTTCTTTATATTGTTGAGGAGATGCTCAAATGCAAAGGCGAAGATATAAAGGGCAAAACAATAGCTGTTTCAGGCTCAGGTAATGTTGCCATTTATGCAATAGAAAAAGCTCAGCAGTTGGGTGCAAAGGTTGTTACTGCATCAGATTCTACAGGTTGGGTTTATGACCCGGACGGTATTGATGTTAAAGCTTTAAAAGAGATTAAAGAGGTTAACAGAGCAAGACTTACCGAATACAAAAAATACAGACCCAATTCAGAATACCGTGAGGGCAGAGGTGTATGGGGCGTTAAAGTTGACATTGCTCTCCCATGTGCTACTCAGAATGAACTGGGCATTGAAGATGCAAAAGCTCTTGTTGCAAACGGTGTTTTAGCCGTTGCAGAGGGTGCTAATATGCCAACAACACAAGAAGCTACAGATTATTTACAAGAAAACGGTGTTTACTTTATACCGGGTAAAGCTGCAAATGCCGGCGGTGTTGCAACTTCAGCTCTTGAAATGTCACAGAACAGTGAAAGATTAAGCTGGTCTTTTGACAAGGTTGATTCAAAACTTAAAGGCATTATGGTTGAACTTTTCCACAACATCGACTCAGCCGCTAAAAAATACGGCTTTGAAGGTAATTATGTTGTAGGTGCAAATATTGCAGGCTTTGAAAAAGTTGTTGATGCTATGAACGCACAGGGCATTGTATAAAAGCAAGGTTAAGTAAAAAGTTAATAAATAAGTTAAGGCAAAGGCGTCTTTGAGTTATTCTCGAAGTGTCTTTGCCTTATTTTATTATAATTAAGTTGAAAATTATTTTAAAAAGGAGTCTTTATTATGAGTACGGTACCTGAAACTTTCGGATGTTTGGTTTTTGACGACAGAGTTATGAAATCAAAATTATCTGCAAAAGTATATCAGTCCTTGAAAAAAACAATTGACGAGGGTTCAAAATTAGATATAGGCGTTGCTAACGCAGTTGCAGACGCTATGAGAGATTGGGCTGTTTCAAACGGCGCAACTCACTACACACACTGGTTCCAGCCTCTTACAGGTATTACTGCAGAAAAGCACGACAGCTTTATTTCACCGTCTCCTGACGGCGGCGTAATAATGGAATTCTCAGGCAAAGAGCTTATAAAAGGCGAGCCTGACGCATCTTCATTCCCGTCAGGCGGATTAAGAGCAACCTTTGAAGCAAGAGGTTACACAGCGTGGGACCCTACTTCTTATGCATTTATTAAAGGTAAAACATTATGTATTCCTACAGCTTTCTGCTCATACGGCGGTGAAGCATTAGACAAAAAGACGCCGCTTCTCCGTTCTATGGAAGCAATTAACAAGCAGGCTTTAAGAATTCTCCGTTTATTCGGTAACGATACTGTTAAATGTGTCCGTACTTCTGTCGGTCCTGAGCAGGAATATTTTCTTATAACAAAAGAAATGTACGATCAAAGACCCGACCTTCGTTTTACGGGACGCACACTTTTCGGTGCAAAGGCTCCTAAAGGTCAGGAAATGGACGACCATTATTTTGGTGTTATCAAGCCAAGAGTTGCCGCTTATATGGAAGAACTTAACGAAGAATTATGGAAGTTAGGTATTCTTGCAAAAACGGAGCATAACGAGGTTGCTCCCGCTCAGCACGAATTAGCACCTATTTATACAACTACAAATATTGCAACAGACCACAACCAGTTAACTATGGAGATTATGCAGAAGGTTGCAGCAAAGCACGGTCTTGTTTGTCTTCTTCACGAAAAACCGTTTGCAGGTGTAAACGGCAGCGGTAAGCATAACAACTGGTCAATTTCTACAGATACCGGAGTAAATCTTCTTTCACCGGGCGAAACACCTTATGAAAATGCACAGTTCCTTTTATTCCTTTGCGCAGTAATTAAGGCGGTAGACGATTACCAGGACCTTTTAAGAATTGCCGTTGCAACAGCAGGCAACGATCACCGTCTCGGTGCTAACGAAGCTCCTCCGGCAGTTGTTTCTGTTTTCCTCGGTGACGAACTGACAGCTATTTTAGACGCTATTGAAAATGATACGCCGTACAGCGGTGCTGAAAAAACTCAGATGAAATTAGGTGTAGATGTACTTCCTAAATTCAACCGTGATACTACAGACCGTAACCGTACATCACCTTTTGCTTTCACAGGCAATAAATTTGAATTCCGTATGTTAGGTTCTTCAAACAGCATTGCGTGTGCAAACATTATGCTTAACAGCGCTGTTGCCGAAAGTCTTAAAATCTATGCGGACAGACTTGAAAAAGCAGAAGATTTTGAAACTGCTCTTCATGAAATGATTAAAAAGACAATTAAAGATCATAAGAGAATTATATTTAACGGTAACGGTTATGATGAATCATGGATTAAAGAAGCAACTGAAAACAGAGGACTTCTTAACTACCGTACAACACCTGACTGTATGCCTCATTTGCTCGATAAGAAAAATGTTGATATGTTGACTTCTCAAAACATTTATTCTGAGGCAGAAATTAAATCAAGATGTGAAATTATGCTTGAAAACTACTGCAAGACTGTAGTAATTGAAGCTAATACAATGGTTGATATGGCAAAGACTCAAATTGCACCGGCTGTTTCTGATTATGCAACAACTCTTGCAAAATCAGTAGCCGCAAAGAAAGCAGTTGACCCGGAGATTTCTTGCGGTTACGAAACGAAGCTTCTTAAAAAGCTTTCTGCATTAACTGACAGAATTGCAGAAAAAGCCGAGGAACTTTGCGACAGTCTCGTAGCGCTCCATATAGCAGAGGATGTAGAAGCTGAGTCAGTATTGATTCGTGATGATGTGCTTGCAAAAATGGGCGAGCTGAGACTTGCCTGCGATGAAGCAGAAACAGTTACAGCAAAGAGTTACTGGCCATATCCTACATACGGCGATTTGCTCTTTGGTGTAAAATAAGCTGTTGCTTAACTGAATGATTCATTACGCGTTTATATGTTATATAAATTCCCAATGCTTTTACGGATAACGGATTTTTATTCGGTGAGAAAGCGAGCCACTTTGCTTTGATTTTATGAAATAAGCTTTAAGGCAATGTCTGATTTGGGATAAAAAGTTTTTAAGCGGGGGGACTACCCTGACAACAGGGAGTCCACCGCCGCAATAAAAATATGAAAGAAGATGGTAAATATGGCAATCGAAGAAATTACCGCAATAGCCGAAAAGGCGGCATCCAATGAGGCTTTCGGTATATGGTTTTTAATAGGCGCTGCGTTGGTGTTCTTTATGCAGGCAGGCTTTGCAATGGTAGAAACAGGTTTTACAAGAGCAAAAAATGCCGGTAATATCATTATGAAAAACCTTATGGACTTTTGCATCGGAACAGTTGTTTTTGTTCTTTTAGGCTTTAGTCTTATGATGGCAGAAAATTATGTTTTCGGAATAATCGGCGTACCGAATTTAGATATACTTACAGATTTCGGTACCTTCCTCAAAGACGGTAACGCTCCGTCATTCGTTTTCAATCTTGTGTTCTGCGCAACGGCGGCTACTATAGTATCAGGCTCTATGGCAGAGAGAACCAAATTCGCTTCATACTGTATCTATTCGGCTGTAATTTCACTCGTTGTATATCCTGTTGAAGCAGGTTGGGTGTGGAATACACAGGGCTGGCTTGCACAGTTAGGCTTCCACGATTTTGCAGGCTCGGCGGCTATTCACTCTGTCGGAGGTATTACCGCTTTAATCGGTGCAATTATCGTAGGTCCCCGTCTCGGTAAATATGTAAAGGACGGCAAAGGTAAAGTTCAAAAAGTCAATGCGATTCCGGGTCACTCTATTACTCTCGGCGCATTAGGTTGTTTTATTCTTTGGTTCGGTTGGTACGGCTTTAACGGTGCTGCCGCATGGGACGGCACATCTCTTGCTTCCATCTTCGTAACAACAACTATTGCTCCGGCTGTTGCCACTTGTACAACTATGATATTTACATGGATTAAAAACGGCAAACCGGATGTTTCGATGTGCTTAAACGGTTCTCTTGCAGGTCTTGTTGCCATAACCGCCGGCTGTGAAGCGGTTGACGCTTTCGGCTCTGCTGTTATAGGTGCGGTTGCAGGTATTCTTGTAGTGGTTGTAGTAGAATTCTTAGATTTGAAATTACATATTGATGACCCTGTCGGTGCTGTAGGCGTTCACTTTGCCAACGGCGTTTGGGGTACCGTTGCAGTAGGTTTGTTTGCAAATCCTGAAGCTCCTGCCGGCCTTAATGGGTTGTTCTACACAGGCAGTGCAAAGCTTTTAGGTATTCAAACCTTGGGTATTTTAGCAATACTTGCCTGGACGGCAATCACAATGACTGCTACGTTCCTTATTATTAAGAAAACTGTCGGTCTCAGAGTTTCTGAGGAAGAAGAAATCAAAGGTCTCGACAGTACCGAGCACGGTCTTCCCAGTGCTTATGCGGATTTCGTTCCGGCAGTTGAAAGCCTTGACTACGGCTACAAAGAGGCGGTTGCCGTTACAGGCGATGTTCCTCCTGCAGAGGCTGTACCTGTTAAAAAGGTGCCTGCGTTTGACGATGGCTCACCTAAATATACAAAGGTTGAGATTGTATGTAAGGAATCCCGTTTTGACGCATTAAAATCAGCTATGATGGACATAGGAATTACAGGTATGACGGTTTCGCATGTGCTTGGCTGCGGCGCTCAAAAGGGCAGACCGGAATATTACCGCGGCGTTCAGGTTGAAGCAAATCTTCTTCCTAAAATACAGGTTGATATTGTAGTAAGCGCAATTCCTGTTCGCACAGTAATTGAAACAGCAAAGAAGGTTCTTTATACCGGACATATAGGTGACGGTAAGATTTTCGTTTACGATGTTGAAAATGTTGTAAAAGTCCGTACCGGAGAAGAGGGCTATGCCGCTTTGCAGGATGTAGAATAAATTATTGCAGAATGTAAAACATAATAAATTTATGCTCTATGCCGACGATTGTTTATTTCGCCGGCATTGGGCAGTTTAAAACGGAGGTAATCCAAATGTGTTCGATTATGGGATATTGTGACAGCTTAGACTCCACCGAACAGTTTGAAGAATGTTTTTCACAGACCGTCTCAAGGGGACCTGATGACAGTCGGATTATTGATACGGGTAAAGGCCTTTTAGGCTTTCACAGACTTGCTATTATGGGACTCGCACCGTCCGGTATGCAGCCTTTTGAGTTAAACGGCAGTTATGTTGTTTGCAACGGCGAAATATACGGTTATGAAAAGCTGAAACAGGAGCTTTCGGGGAAATATACTTTTTACAGCGAATCCGACTGCGAAATTCTGTTGCCTTTATATGAGGAATACGGCGTAGGTATGTTCCCAATGCTTGACGCGGAATTCGCCTGCATAATCTATGACGGAAAAACAGGAGAATATATTGCGGCGAGAGACCCTATAGGTATTCGTCCGCTGTATTACGGATATGATGAAAAAGGTGTTATCATCTTTGCAAGTGAGCCTAAAAACCTTGTAGGATTAGCTGAAAAAATAATGCCGTTCCCACCGGGACATTATTATAAAAACGGCGAGTTCGTATGTTATTGCGATATTACAAAGGTCCAAAAGGTTTGCGAAGACGATGTAGAAACTGTTTGTAAAAATATTCACGATAAATTGGTAAAAGGCATAGAGAAACGCCTTGTTTCTGACGCTAAAGTAGGTTTCTTGCTTTCAGGCGGTTTAGACTCGTCTCTTGTATGTGCCGTTGCGGCTAAAAAGAGTAAAGAGCCAATAAAAACCTTTGCTATAGGTATGAGTGAGGACGCTATTGATCTTAAATATGCTAAACAGGTTGCGGATTATATCGGCAGCGACCATAAAGAAATATATATGACTGCAGGGGAGGTTTTGGACAGCCTTGAAGATGTAATTAAGCTTTTAGGCACATACGATATAACAACCATACGCGCAAGTATGGGTATGTATCTTATTTGCAAGGCAATCCATGAGCAAACCGATATAAGAGTTCTTCTTACGGGCGAAATCTCCGATGAGCTTTTCGGGTACAAATACACCGATTTTGCCCCGTCTACCGAAGAATTTCAAAAAGAGTCTCAAAAAAGAGTTCACGAGCTTCATATGTATGATGTTCTTCGCGCAGACCGTTGTATTTCAGTAAACTCTTTAGAGGCCAGAGTTCCTTTCGGCGATATAGATTTTGTAAAATATGTTATGTCGGTAGACCCTGAAAAGAAAATGAACAAATACGGAAAAGGCAAATATCTTCTTCGTCATGCTTTTGAAAAAGGTGATTATTTGCCGGATGAAATTCTTTGGAGGGAAAAGGCCGCATTTTCTGACGCTGTAGGACATTCTATGGTAGATTATCTTAAAGAGTATGCAGAAAAGCAATATACGGATGAAGAATTTAAGGAAAAATCCGAAAAATATACTCATTCAAAGCCTTTTACAAAAGAATCACTGCTCTACAGAGAAATTTTTGAAAAGTATTATCCGGGTCAAAGTGAAATGATAGTTGATTTCTGGATGCCCAATAAATCATGGGAGGGCTGTAATGTAAACGACCCGTCTGCAAGAGTTCTTTCTAACTACGGCGACAGCGGGAAATAAAAAAATTACCTTATAAAATAACAGCAATATTAACGGAATTACTGCATTTACAAACTGTTGAATGCGGTAGTTCCGTTTTTGCCGAAAAACAGAAAATAGTTGTTGACAAGAGGCATAAAAGAGGGTATAATTCTTTTATGTAAAGGCAAAGGCGTCTTTGAGTTATTCTCGAAGTGTCTTTGCCTGTTTTTTGCGTCTTTTTGTATAAAACTATATCTATAATCTGCGAATAGGTTATGCAGGCAAAAACAGAAATATAAGAAAAGAGGAGAACACGGTGGACAAGATTCTTGTTTTGGATTTCGGCGGTCAATATAATCAGTTGATTGCGCGCAGAGTCCGTAACGAGCAGGTTTATGCAGAAATTAAGGCATATAACAGAATTACTCCCGATGAAATAAAAAGCACGGGTTACAAAGGGATAATTTTTACAGGCGGTCCAAACAGCGTTTATGATGAAAAATCCCCGCATTATGATAAAGAAATTCTTAATCTCGGTATACCGATTTTAGGTATCTGTTACGGAGAACAGCTTCTCTCATATATGGCAGGCGGCGAGATTGTATCCGCCGAAAACAGCAGCGAATACGGAAAAACTACCGTGTTTACAACGGATAATATTTTGTTCCAAGGGGTACCTCAGGAGAGCATTTGCTGGATGAGCCACACAGACTATGTTAAAACATTGCCTGAGGGCTTCAAAACCATTGCTCACACGGCAAAATGCCCGTGTGCCGGAATATGCGATGAAAAAAGAAAGCTTTACGGAGTGCAGTTTCACCCTGAGGTTGCACATACGGTTTACGGAACACAAATGCTCAGAAACTTTGTTTTTAATGTTTGCAACTGTGAAGCAAATTGGAAAATGGACGATTTTCTTGAAAGCTCCTGTGAAAAATACAAAAAAGAGCTTGCAGGCAAAAAGGTTTTGCTTGCACTTTCGGGGGGCGTAGATTCTTCTGTTGCGGCAGTTCTGCTTAATAAGGCTATAGGCGATAATTTAACATGTGTGTTTGTTGACCACGGTCTTCTCAGAAAAGACGAGGGTGATTTTGTGGAACAAACCTTCGGTAAGCAGTTCGGCATAAACCTTATAAGAGTTAATGCCGAAGACAGATTCCTTTCAAAGCTTGCAGGCGTTACGGAGCCTGAAAAAAAGAGAAAGATTATCGGCGAAGAATTTATTCGGGTTTTTGAAGACGAAGCAAAAAAGTTGGGTAAAATAGATGTTTTGGTACAGGGTACAATTTATCCCGATGTAATCGAAAGCGGCAAAGGCGATTCGGCGGTTATTAAAAGCCATCACAATGTAGGCGGTCTTCCTGATGTTATTGCGTTTGACGAAATAGTTGAGCCATTAAAAGAACTGTTTAAAGACGAAGTCCGTGAAATAGGTACAAAGCTGGGTATTCCTCATAGGCTTGTATGGCGTCAGCCGTTTCCGGGTCCGGGGCTTGCAGTCAGGGTAATAGGCGAGATAACTAAAGAAAAGTTGGATTTGCTTCGTGAAGCGGACGCAATATTCCGCGAAGAAGTTGAAAACGCCAAGCTTGAAAACAGCGTAAATCAATACTTTGCAGTGCTTACGGATTTACATTCCGTAGGAGTTAAGGGCGATGCAAGAACTTACGGCGCTACTGTTGTTTTAAGAGCCGTAACGACAGATGATTTTATGACGGCAGAGTGGACAAGACTTCCTTACGAGGTTTTGGAAAAAGCAGGAAGCAGAATAACAAACGAGATTTCAGGAATAACCAGAGTGGTTTATGATATTACTTCAAAACCACCTGCAACTGTGGAGTGGGAGTGAAAAATATGACTAAATATATTTTTGTAACAGGCGGTGTTGTATCGGGTCTTGGCAAAGGTATAACAGCGGCGTCTCTTGGCAGACTTTTAAAAGCAAGGGGCTTAAAGGTAGCGGCTCAAAAGCTTGACCCTTATATAAATGTTGACCCCGGCACTATGAGTCCGTATCAGCACGGTGAAGTATATGTTACGGAAGACGGTGCCGAAACCGACCTTGATTTAGGACACTACGAAAGATTTATTGATGAAGATTTAAACAAATATTCTAACCTCACCACAGGTAAGGTGTATTGGAATGTTCTTAACAAAGAACGCCGAGGAGAATATTTAGGTTCAACGGTACAGGTTATCCCCCATATTACAAACGAAATAAAAGAATTTGTATACAGCGTAGGCAAAAAGACAAACGCGGATGTTGTTATTACTGAAATCGGCGGTACTATAGGTGATATTGAATCTCAGCCGTTTATTGAGGCGGTAAGGCAGATTTCTTTAGAAGTCGGCAGAGAAAACAGCCTGTTTATTCATGTAACATTAGTTCCGTTTTTACACGGATCGGACGAGCATAAATCAAAACCTACACAGCACTCCGTAAAAGAGCTTCAAGGAATGGGCGTTAACCCAGATATTGTTGTTCTCAGATGCGATGAGCCTCTTGAGGATTCTATATTTAAGAAAATATCAATGTTTTGCAATGTAAAGCCTGACTGTGTAATAGAAAATATTACGCTTTCAAATCTTTATGAAGCACCCTTAATGCTTGAAAAATCCAATTTTTCTTCAGTTGTTTGCCGTGAATTGGGCATAGACGCTCCACAGCAGGATTTAACTGAGTGGACTAATATGGTAGAAAGAATAAAATCAAGAGAGTACAGCGTCAATATAGGTCTTGTAGGTAAATATGTAGGACTTCATGACGCATACCTTTCTGTAGCAGAGGCGCTTCGCCATGCAGGTTATTTTCATAACTCACACATAAAGCTCCGTTGGATTGATTCCGAAGAAATTACTTCCGATAATGCAGGAGAAATTCTTTCTGGTCTTGACGGAATTATAGTACCGGGGGGCTTTGGCAACCGCGGCATTGAGGGCATGATTTTATCGGCAAAATATGCAAGAGAAAATCAAATTCCGTATTTCGGAATTTGTCTCGGTATGCAAATTGCCGTTATTGAATACGCAAGAAATGTTTTAGGTATAAGTGACGCAAATTCCGGCGAGTTTGACGAGCAATGTAAAAACAAGGTTATAGATTTTATGCCGGGTCAAAGCGAAGAAATTGACAAAGGCGGTACGCTTCGTCTCGGTGCATATTCTTGCAATATTAAGCCGGGTACTACTATGGAGCGTTGCTACGGCTGTTTATCTATAAGCGAGCGTCACAGACACCGCTACGAGTTCAATAACGATTACCGCGAACAGTTTCAAAACAAAGGTCTTACTTTAAGCGGTACATCTCCTGACGGCAGACTTATAGAAACAGTTGAATTAACCGAAAGAGATTTTTATGTGGGTGTTCAGTATCACCCCGAATTCAAAAGCAGACCTAACAGGCCTCATCCGTTATTCAAAGGCTTTATAGGTGCGGCACTGAAACATTCAAAGGTCGAAAAAGTATGAGTATTCATGAAGAATGCGGAGTTTTTGGGGTTATATCACCTGAAAACTGCGATGTAGCAAGTATGTCTTATTACGGACTTTATGCCTTACAGCACAGAGGGCAGGAAAGCTGCGGAATAGTAGTTAATGATGACGGCGTTTTTGTATCACACAAGGATTTGGGCCTGGTTAACGAAGTCTTTTCAAAAGATGTTTTGTTTTCTTTGCCGAAGGGCCGTTTGGCGGTAGGTCATGTAAGATACGGCACTACAGGCGCTACAAACAGAAATAACTGTCAGCCTATAGAGGTAAATCATCAAAAGGGTAAAATGGCCTTGGCGCACAACGGCAATCTTAGTAATGCCGCTGTGCTTCGTAACGAGCTTGAACTGTCGGGAGCCATTTTTCACTCTACGAGCGATACGGAAACTATAGCTTATATTATAACAAAAGAGAGATTGAAAGCGCCCTCTATTGAAGAAGCGGTAAGCAGAGCCATGAACACTCTTGACGGTGCTTATTCATTGGTGCTGATGTCTTCACAAAAGCTGATTTGTGCAAGAGACCCTTACGGCTTCAGACCTCTTTGCTACGGCAAAACCGAGGACGGCACTTATGTAGTGGCGTCCGAGAGCTGTGCAATTACTGCTGTGGGCGCTGAGTTTATAAGAGATGTAGAGCCCGGCGAAATTCTTGTTTTCAGCGACCGGGGCGTTGTTTCCAAAAGAGAACACTGTAACAAAAAAGAGAAAAAACTCTGTGTTTTTGAATATATTTACTTTTCCCGCCCCGATTCCGTTATTGACGGCGTTTCCGTTCACGGCTCCCGTGTTCGTGCAGGTGAAATTTTAGCACAGACTCACCCTGTAGATGCAGATATTGTAATCGGCGCACCCGATTCGGGCCTTGACGCCGCATTGGGCTTCAGCAGGGAATCGGGTATTCCCTACGGAATAGGGCTTATAAAGAATAAATACATCGGCAGAACTTTTATTTCTCCGGGTCAGGGTGCAAGACTTGACGGTGTAAGAATAAAGCTTTCGGCGGTAGAAGAAACCGTTAAAGGTAAAAGAGTTGTTTTAGTTGACGACTCTATTGTCCGCGGAACAACAATCGGCAGGGTTGTAAAGCTTCTTCGCTCTGCAGGTGCAAAAGAAGTTCACATAAGAATTTCATCTCCGCCCTTTTTACACCCTTGCTATTACGGAACAGATATAGATTCCGAAGAAAATTTAATAGCCTGCAAGTATAAGGTTTCGGAAATTGCCGAGAATATAGGCGCAGACTCTCTCGGATATTTTCCTGTAGAAAAGCTTAACCTTCTCTCAGGCAACGACTGTATTTGCAGTGCTTGCTTTAACGGAAATTATCCTACGGAAATACCTTTAGATAACAGAAAAAACCGCTTTGAGCAAAAATTATCGTTTGTAAAGAAAAGAGGTGCCGAAAACTGATGAATTATAACAGAAAAATTATTTTAGAGGACGGCTCTGAATACAGGGGATATTCTTTCGGCGACAGCGAAGATAAAGTGTGTGAAATAGTTTTTAATACCTCTATGGTAGGTTATCAGGAGATAATTTCCGATCCGTCATACACATATCAGGCAGTAGTTATGACTTACCCGTTAATCGGCAACTACGGTATGGCAGATGATGACTACGAAACAAAAACGCCTACAATAGGCGCCCTGATTGTTAAAGAATATAATGACGAGCCTTCAAATTTCAGAAGCACCGCAACACTTTCGGAGGTTATGAAAAAATATAACATTCCGGGAATATACGGCGTTGATACCCGCAAGCTTACCCGTTCCATAAGGGATTACGGTTCGCGCAAAGTGTTGATTACGGATGCTTCTACTTCTTTGGAGAAAGGCCTTGAAATACTAAAAAACAGCTCTGTTCCGCGTGATGCCGTGTCCCGCGTAAGCTGTAAAGAAATGTGGACTTCACCGGCAGAAAACGAAAGGTTTCATATAGCGGCTATTGACTGCGGTATGAAAATGAATATTGTCCGCAGTTTAAACAAAAAAGGCTGTACGGTAACGGCGGTACCGTGGAATACTGCGGCAAAGGATATTGAATTGCTGAAGCCTGACGGAATTTTCATTTCAAACGGTCCGGGGGACCCTACAGATGTTCCCGAGACTATAGAAACCGTTAAAGCCCTTATAGGAAA
The DNA here is from genome assembly GCA_051881295.1 of Acutalibacteraceae bacterium. Lineage (GTDB taxonomy): Bacteria > Bacillota > Clostridia > Oscillospirales > Acutalibacteraceae > DTU089. The sequence goes on from JBJEPP010000049.1 coordinate 34,514, forward strand.
ATATCCCGTATTCGGTATTTGCTTAGGTCACCAGATTATTTCATTGGCTTACGGCGGAAGTACCTATAAACTTAAATTCGGTCATCGCGGTGGTAACCATCCCGTAAGAAATTCGGAAAACAATAAGATTGAGATTACATCACAAAACCACTCCTATGCTGTAGACGCCGCAAGTCTTGAAAATACGCCGTTAACGGTAACTCACATAAATCTGCTTGATAATACCGTTGAGGGTGTAAAATGCGAAAGAGATAAGGTGTTCAGCGTTCAGTATCACCCTGAAAGCGCACCCGGACCGCAGGACAGCGCATATTTGTTTGACGGCTTTATAAAACTTATGGAGGAGAAAAAAGCAAATGCCTAAGAGAGAAGATATTAAAAAAGTTCTTGTTATAGGCTCAGGTCCTATTGTTATAGGTCAGGCGGCTGAATTTGATTACGCAGGAACACAGGCTTGCCTTGCCCTTAAAGAAGAAGGCTACGAGGTAGTGCTTTGTAACTCTAATCCTGCAACAATTATGACAGATACATCTATTGCGGATAAGGTGTATATGGAGCCTTTGACTCTTGAGTATATTGCAAAAATCATTCGTTACGAGCGTCCTGACGCTATTCTTCCGGGAATAGGCGGGCAAACGGGTCTTAATCTTGCCATGCAGCTTGAAAAAAAGGGTATTTTAAAAGAATGCCGTGCCGAATTGTTAGGAACAAAAAGCAGCAGTATAGAGCGGGCAGAAGACCGTGAAATGTTTAAAGAGCTTTGCGAGAGTCTGGGCGAGCCTGTTCTTCCGTCAGATATTGCAAGCTCTATTGAAGAGGGTTTAGAGGTTGCAAAGAAAATCGGTTACCCCGTTGTGTTAAGACCTGCTTTCACCCTTGGCGGCACAGGCGGAGGCTTTGCCGATAATGAAGAGGAGCTGTTGCCTTTACTGAAAAATGCACTTTCGCTTTCTCCTGTGAATCAGGTGCTTATTGAAAAGAGCATAAAGGGTTATAAAGAAATCGAATACGAGGTAATGCGTGATAAAAACGATACCGCTATTACCATTTGTAATATGGAGAATCTCGACCCTGTAGGTATTCATACCGGCGACTCTATCGTAGTTTGCCCATCTCAGACTTTAACAAATAAAGAGTATCATATGCTCAGAGACAGTGCTCTTAAAATTATCCGAGCTTTAGAAATTGAAGGCGGCTGTAATGTTCAGTTTGCTCTTGATTCAAAATCATTTCAATATTATCTTATTGAGGTTAACCCCCGTGTTTCCCGTTCATCTGCACTTGCTTCTAAGGCAAGCGGCTATCCGATTGCCCGTGTTTCGGCAAAAATAGGCGTAGGTATGACCTTGGATGAAATAAAAATTGCAAATACTCCCGCGTCATTTGAGCCTACGCTTGATTATGTGGTAACAAAAATGCCCCGTTTTCCGTTTGATAAATTTGCCGATGCAAATAATTCGCTTTCTACACAAATGAAAGCAACCGGCGAGGTTATGAGTGTAGGCAGAACTTTTGAAGAAAGCTTGTTAAAAGCAATTCGTTCCTTAGAAATCGGACTTTACCATTTGCACAGCAGCAGGTTTGACCAAAGCACATCGGAGGAATTGCTCCAATATATAAAAATCGGTACAGACGACCGTATATATGCAATAGCACAGCTTTTAAGAATGGGCTGTGATGTTGATAAAATAAACAGCGTAACCGCTATTGATAAATTTTTTATCCGTAAACTACGCAATATTATTGTTATGGAACAAAGAATAAAAAGTAATCCTAATAATTATGATGTTTTGCTGGAAGCAAAAAGATTAGGATTTTCTGATAAGGTAATTGCAGAATTCTGGGGATTAAAAGAAATTGAGGTTTTCGGTTTAAGGCGACAAAAAAACATAGTCCCCGTTTATAAAATGATTGATACCTGTGCTTCCGAGTTTGACAGTTATATACCGTATTTCTACTCAACTTATGAGGACGAAAACGAATCTGTTGTGTCATCCAAGAAAAAGGTAATAGTATTAGGTTCAGGCCCTATCCGTATAGGTCAGGGCGTAGAATTTGACTATTCCACCGTTCATGCGGTTAAAACAATTAAAGCGGCAGGCTATGAGGCTATTATAATAAACAACAATCCCGAAACTGTTTCTACCGACTACACATGTTCAGATAAGTTGTATTTTGAACCCCTTTGTGTAGAAGATGTTATGAATGTTATAGACCTTGAACAGCCTGAGGGCGTAATCGCAACCTTAGGCGGTCAGACTGCCATAAATCTTGCAGAGCCGCTAAAGGAAAGAGGAGTAAAGATTATCGGTACGGACTGCGAAGCTATTGAGCGTGCCGAAAACAGAGATGCTTTTGAAAAGCTTTTAAGTTCACTGAAAATTCCTCAGCCAAAGGGCAGGGCGGTAACAAGCATTGAAGAGGGCGTCAAAGCCGCCGAAGAAATCGGTTACCCTGTACTTGTGCGCCCAAGCTTTGTTTTAGGCGGCAGGGCAATGCAAATTGTTGCAAAAGAAGAAGCCCTGAGAAACTACCTTAAAACAGCCGTTGAAATTGATGAAGATAAGCCGGTGCTTGTAGATAAATACATCCGCGGCAAAGAGCTTGAGGTTGACGCAATTTGTGACGGTAAGCAGGTTTTTGTTCCGGGAATTATGGAACTTGTTGAAAGAACAGGCGTTCACTCCGGCGACTCTATCAGTATTTACCCTACCTACAGCATATCTCAAAAGGTTAAAGATACAATTCTTGATTATACAAAAAAATTAGGATTAGGTATAGGAATTGTAGGTCTTTTTAATATACAGTTTATTGTTGATGAAGAAGAGAATGTGTATATTATTGAGGTAAATCCCCGTTCTTCAAGAACAGTGCCGTTTCTTTCAAAGGCAACAGGCTACAGCCTTGCGGATATTGCCACCCTTACAATTTTAGGCAAAAGCCTGAAAGAGCAAGGGATCAACGAGCTTTATCCGAAAGAGAAGAACAGATTTTATGTAAAAGTACCGGCATTTTCATTTTCAAAATTGCAGGGTATGGATGCGTATTTGTCGCCGGAAATGAAATCAACAGGCGAGGCGATAGGGTACGACAGAAAGCTGCACCGAGCAATGTACAAGGCTATGATTGCATCGGGTATTAAGGTGCAGAATTTCGGTACTGTAGTAGTTACTCTTGCAGATGAAGATAAAGAAGAGGCTCTGCCTCTTGTTCGCCGTTTCTACGATATGGGCTTTAATATTGAGGCAACTGTCGGCACAGCGTTATTCCTTAAAGAAAACGGCATTCGTACCCGCATCAGGAGAAAGCTTTCCGAGGGTAGCGAAGAAATACTTGACTCCATAAGAGCAGGTTATGTTAGTTATGTTATTTGTACCAGAGCTATTCTTTCGGGCATACATTACGAAGACGGTGTTGCAATTCGCCGATGTGCTTCTCAAAACAATATAACTATGCTTACCTCTCTTGATACCGTAAAGGTATTGCTTGATGTTTTGGAAGAAGTAACTATAGGAATATCAAAAATTGACGATGAATAAAAATCAGTAAATAACTATGGGGAGGTTTTATTATGCACTTTACCAAAATGCATGGCCTTGGAAACGATTATTTGTATGTTTACGGCGAAGTACCCGAAAATATCGGGGAGCTGTCGCAGTATTTATCCGAAAGACATTTCGGAGCAGGCTCTGACGGTATGATTTATATATCCGAATCAAAGGTTGCGGATTTTAAAATGCGTATTTTCAATGCAGACGGCAGTGAGGCAAAAATGTGCGGTAACGGTATTCGCTGTGTAGGAAAATATGTTTATGACAAGGGTTACACCGATAAAAGCAAGCTGACTGTTGAAACACTTTCGGGTATTAAAACACTCGAACTTAATGTAAGTCTCGGTAAAGTTAAAAGCGTAACCGTAGATATGGGTAAGGCGGTTGTATCAGAGAAAATGACCTTAGATGTTGACGGTGAAAGCGTTGTATTAACTCCGGTTTCTGTAGGCAACCCACACGCAGTTATTTTTGTGGACGATATAGAAAAAGCAGGGCTTACAACACTTGGTCCTAAAATTGAACATCACGAGGCTTTTCCCGATGGTGTAAATGTAGAGTTTGTTCAGGTACTCTCAGAAGATGAACTCCGTATGAGAGTATGGGAGCGGGGAAGCGGTGTTACAATGGCTTGCGGCACGGGTGCCTGTGCTTCTGTAATGGCGTCAATAGCAGCAGGATATTGCAGATATAATGAAACCGTTTCCGTTAAACTTGACGGCGGTACATTAAAAATAAAAATAGACGGGGATAATGAAGTTGAAATGACAGGTCCTGCAAAATTTGTTTACGAGGGGGAGACTATCGAATGATTACACCGAATATGCACTACGCAGATTTAAAGGATTCGTACCTTTTTTACAATATTGCTCAAAAAACAAAAAAATATCTTGAAGAAAACCCTGAAAAGCACCTTTACCGTATGGGTATAGGCGATGTGTCGCTTCCTCTTTGCGGAGAGGTTATCAAAGCCTTGCACGAAGCGGTAGATGACCAGGCCACTAAAGATAATTTTCACGGATATATGCCTGAGTGCGGCGCGCCTTTTCTTCGGGAAACAATCGCAGAGTATTACGGTAAAAGAAATGTAAAGCTTTCTGCCGATGAGGTATTTGTTTCAAGCGGCGCAAGTGACGAGCTTGGCGATATTCTTGATTTGTTTGATAAAAGCAGTTCGGCTCTTGTTATAGAGCCTGCATATCCTGCCTATGTAGACGCAAATGTAATTGCAGGTAGAAAAATAGTACATCTTTCATCGGGTGAAGAAAACGGATTTTTGCCTGCTCCCGATGAAAACATAAAAGCAGACATACTCTACATCTGCTCTCCCAATAACCCTACGGGTGCGGTATTCAGCCGCAGTCAGCTTCAACAGTGGGTTGATTTTGCAAATGAAAATAACTCTGTAATTCTTTTTGACGCCGCTTATGAGGCATTTATAGAAGATGAAGATTTGCCGCATAGCATTTATGAAATGAAAGGTGCGGAAACCTGTGCTATAGAGATTTGTTCTCTTTCTAAAACAGCAGGCTTTACGGGTACCCGTTTAGGTTACACGGTTATTCCTAAAAAGCTTGTAAGAAACGGTATGAGCTTTAACGAGATGTGGGTTCGTAACCGCACAACAAAAACAAACGGTGTATCTTACATAATTCAAAAGGGCGGAGCCGCTGTTTTTACAGATGAGGGACAAAAGCAAATTAAAGCAAATATTCAAATTTACAAAAATAACGCAAAGATTTTAATGGAGGCTCTTGATAAAGCAGGTATATGGTATACAGGCGGTAAAAACGCTCCGTATATCTGGCTTAAATGCCCTAACGGTATGGGTAGCTGGGAGTTCTTTGATTACTTACTTCGCGAAATTCAGGTAGTAGGTACTCCGGGTGAGGGCTTCGGTGCTTGCGGTGAGGGATATTTCCGCTTTTCAACCTTCGGAAGTCCCGAAGACACAAAAGAGGCCGCTCGCAGACTTGTGGAATTACTTGTATAAATATGCTTTAAGAGATACTATCGAAATTCGGACGCTGATTTAGTTTATGATTAGCAATGGGGCTGTAAAAAAACGAAAGTTCTTTACAGCCTCTTTTTGTGACCGTTATCTCATAAACAGGCAAATACTTTCATTAAAAATTGCCCGGTAAATATTTGAAAAGAATGATAAGTTGTAAAATAAAATGGCCAAAAAAGATGACTCATAAAGACATCTCTGA
>JBJEPP010000050.1:0-11101 GCA_051881295.1 Acutalibacteraceae bacterium
CTACTACCGCAATTCAATGGATTGAAGGCACAACATACTATATAGATAATACTACCGCTAAATTAAATAAACGGGTTAACGGCACCGTAACTGAGCTTGTTTCTGTCAGCGGTACATGGCGTTATAATGCTTCTTCTTATTGGCCCGGTTGTTACGCAAAGCTTTCAAGTGACGGCGGTTGCCTGTTTGTTTCGCTGACAGACGCCGTTTATGAATACGATTTTGATAACAATACCTTAACAAAGGTGTTTACACCTGATTTTACAGGCTTGGATTATTTCAGTATATTCGGCTTTACTTATGAAGACGGTTATTTTATTTGCGATTTACACAATTCACCGAATTTTACCGCAGCTACTAAAACGGACTATCAGGTAAAACAGTTGTATCATTTGTACGATAGGGAAGTAGTATCGCCCGAATATTTAAAATCAGCGGCAACTTGCACCTCGCCTGCTGTTTACTACAAAAGCTGTGAGTGCGGCGCGGCAGGTAAAGCTACATTTGAATACGGTGATAAGCTCGGGCACGCCTACACAGACTATGTGTGTGAAAATTGCGGGTATTGGGAGTATCAGGACGATGCCCCTAAATTCAGATTGAAAAATACATCTGCAGGCGTTGAAATCTCTTGGGATTTATTGCCCGGTGCCGCAGGCTATATTATATATTACAAAGACGGCACAAGCTGGAAAAGGCTTAATACCGTAACAAACGGCACATCATTTATTGATACATCCGCAGTTTCGGGCGAGAGTAAAACATATACCGTTAAAGCCTATAATACAAACTTAGATATTACAACATACAGTAAATACAATATTAAAGGTAAAACAATTACCTATAATATGTTTAATTGTACGGGCAATACCTTCATAGATGAAAATGCAGGATATATTTATACCGAAAACACAAATAACAACAGCATTGCAGATATAGTTTCTGTCTGCAGCGGTTATACTTTAAGCGTTACTCCGTCAAGTACAGTCGGCGGTAAAGATTTTTACGGCACAGGCTCAGAAATAGAGGTTTATAACACCTCCGACAAAACCTACAGCACATATATACTTGTTGTTTCAGGTGATATTAACGGCGACAGCATATTTGATGTTCTTGATGTTTCGTGTATTGAAAAGGCAGGCAATCTGCACATCAGTTTAGACGGTTGTTACTTGCAGGCCGCCGATTTTGACGAAAACGGTACAGTTGATGTTTACGACTACGCAAGAGCAGTTAATTTGTGCGTGTCACGGGGCTGACAGCTTATTAAAACTAAATAAAGAAAAAAGCAATTCGTAAACAAGATGTTTTCGGGTTGCTTTTTTAGTCAGCCTTAAACCGCCAACTGAATAAAGATACAAATATGTCGTAAAATTATACAAAACTAACGGGCGAAACTTGTAAAATATCGTCATTTGGTAAAAGTTATTTTGTTGACAATATTTAGCTTCAATGGTATAATTTTAATAATTATAAATAATGGGTTAGATTACAGATAAAGCGACAAAAACTTGTTATTTACACCCCTCTCTCTCTGTTTTTCTAAGAGTCAGGAGTACGAAATCTGCTAAATGTGAATGTGGGGGAGATAAATGTTAACATTAGACCAAATTTATGACGCGTCACGGGTTTTAAAAAACATTGTCCGTGAAACAAAGTTAGTTAAGGCTATAGGTATTGCGCCTGATTGCGAATTGTATTTAAAGCCTGAGAACTTACAAAATACAGGTTCTTTTAAGCTTCGCGGCTCAGGTTATATGATAGCTACTTTAAGCGATGAAGAAAAAGCAAAAGGTGTTATTGCCTGCTCTGCCGGCAACCATGCTCAAGGCGTGGCGCTTGCGGCTACAAAGTGCGGTATTAAATCGCTTATTTGCCTGCCTGACAGCGCGCCTATTTCAAAGGTAGAGGCTACAAAAGGCTACGGCGCAGATGTTTGTTTGGTAAACGGCGTGTATGACGATGCATACAATAAAGCCTTAGAGCTTCGTGACCAAATGGGTTATACCTTCGTTCACCCCTTTGACGATGAAAAAGTAATTGCAGGTCAAGGCACTATAGGTCTTGAAATTGCCAATGAAATGGACGATATTGACGCAGTCATTTGCCCTATAGGCGGCGGCGGGCTTATTTCGGGTGTTGCTTATGCTTTAAAGCAGATTAACCCTAACATAAAGGTTTACGGTGTTCAGGCCTCAGGCGCACCGAGTATGTATAACTCTGTTAAAAACGGCAAAATTGAAGCGTTGGAGAGTGTTTCGACTATTGCGGACGGAATTGCAGTCAAGCAGCCAGGTGAAAACACATTCCGATATGTCAGCAAATATGTTGACGATATTGCTACCGTTACAGAGGATGAAATTGCAACAGCGATTTTAACTCTTATAGAAAAGCAAAAAATGGTTGCGGAGGGCGCAGGCGCCGTATCTGTTGCGGCCGCTATGTTTAATAAATTCCCCATAAAGGGCAAAAAAGTCGTCTGCATAGTATCCGGCGGTAATATAGATGTTACTATTCTCTCCCGTGTAATTAAGCGCGGACTTATGAAAACAGGCAGAGTTCACAATTTACTTATTGAGCTTGTTGATAAACCCGGTCAGCTTAAAGATGTTTCAAGAATTATTGCCGACTGCGGCGGTAATGTTACATCTGTTCACCATGAAAGAGCAGGCACAACCGAAAGTGTTAACGGTTGCTATTTAAGAATTACTATGGAAACCAGAAGTACAGAGCATGTTCAAATGATTGTTGAAGCGCTCGAAAATGAAGGATTCAAGTTGGTAGAAAAAGGAGAATAATTATGAAAGTATGTCATTCAGATAAAGCACCGGCAGCTATAGGCCCGTATTCACAGGCTATGGTTACGGGTAATCTTGTTTTTACATCGGGCCAAATCCCTATTAACCCTGCAACAGGCTGCGTTGAGGCAGAAGATATTAAAGGCCAGGCAACACAGGTTTGCGAAAATATCAAAGCGCTTCTTAAAGACAGCGGCAGTGATATTGCAAATGTAGTTAAAACTGTATGTTTTTTAAGCGATATGGCAGATTTCGGTGCATTTAACGAAGTTTACGCACAGTATTTTACATCTTGTCCGGCCCGTTCATGCGTAGCCGCAAAAGAATTACCGAAGGGAGTATTGGTCGAAGTAGAGACTGTAGCAGAGCTAAACTGAAATAATCTCTATTTTGAAAAATACATTCCAAGGGTGATTTAATTATGATGTTATCAGGTGCAGATATACTTGTAGAAACTTTAATAGAGCAGGGTTGCGATGTTTGTTTCGGCTACCCGGGCGGTCAGATTCTTACGGTATACGATTCTTTATATAAATATCAAGACAGACTCCACCATGTTTTAACTGCCCACGAGCAGGGTGCTGTTCACGCGGCAGACGGTTACGCACGCACTACGGGTAAACCGTGCGTTGTTATTGCAACATCGGGTCCCGGCGCTACAAACCTTGTAACCGGCATTGCAACAGCTTACCTTGACTCAATACCTATGGTTGCTATTACCGGCAATGTTAAAACAGACCAAATCGGTTCAGACAGTTTTCAGGAGGTTGATATTACAGGTGTTACGCTGCCTATTACAAAGCACAATTACTTTGTAGGCGATGTAACCGAGCTTGCAGATACTGTCCGCGAGGCCTTTAAGCTTGCAAAATCGGGCAGACCGGGTCCTGTTTTAGTGGATATTCCGAAAGATGTTCAGGCGGCAATGTGCGAGCATAAGGTTTTAGCTCCTGTTGAAGAGGAGCCTAAATTCCCTGCTAAGGATATTCGCATTGAAGAGGCGGCTAAAACCATAAACAAGGCTAAAAAGCCGTTTATATATTTCGGCGGCGGTTTAATAGCAAGCCACGGCGAAGATATTTTACTTGAGCTTGCAGAAAAAATTGACGCTCCTATCGGCTGTTCATTTATGGGCATTTCAGGTGTACCTACAGACCACCCAAGATTTTTAGGTATGCAGGGTATGCACGGTCACTACGCAAGCTCCGAGGCTATGCACCACGCAGATTGCATTATTGCTTTAGGCGTAAGATTTAACGACCGTGTTACAGGCAATATTTCAAAATTCTGCAAAGGCGCTAAAATCGTACATATTGATATTGACGGCGCAGAGCTTTCCAAAAATGTTAAATTAGCTCACGGTCTTAGAGGAGATATTAAGCTTACCCTTGAAAAGCTTTTACCTCTTCTTAAAGAAACAACCCACGAAGAATGGTGGGAAAAGGTTAACGGTTATAAAGAATACGAAAAAGAGACTCTCGACAACAGAGAGGGTTTAACTCCCCGAAACGCTATTCTTACCCTTAATAAATATTTAGGCGAGAACACTGCTGTTGCTACAGATGTGGGTCAGCATCAGATGTGGTCGGCGCAAAACCTTAACTTTAAAACCTCACGCAGATTTGTTTCAAGCGGCGGTCTCGGTACCATGGGCTTCGGCTTAGGTGCGGCAATAGGCGCAGCATTCGGTACTAAAGAGCGTTCGGTTCTTGTAACAGGTGACGGCAGCTTCGGTATGTGTTTAAACGAATTGGCAACTGCCGTTTCACAAAACCTGCCTTTAGTTATTCTTCTTTTAAATAACGGTGTGCTTGGTATGGTTCGTCAATGGCAAACCCTTTTCTATGATGAACATTACTCAAACACAATTCTTGACAGAAAAACCGACTTTGTGGCTCTCGCTAAAGCGTTCGGTGCAGACGGAGAAAGAGTTGATACAATTGATTCTCTCGATAAAGCGCTGAGCAAGGCATTTTCCGTAAACGGCGTTTATTTGATAGATTGCGCTATAGATAAAGATGAATTTGTTCTTCCGATGCTTCCTCCGGGCGGCTCTATGGATGATATAATTGTAAAGGTTGGTGACTAAAATGGAAAGATTTACGGTAGCAGTTTTAGTACGAAACCAATTCGGTGTTTTAAACAGAGTAACAAGTATGTTCAGACGCAGACAGTTTAACATTGCTTGTCTTACCGTCAGCGAAACAGAAACAAAAGAGTTTTCCCGCATAACCATTCTTTTTGACGGAGAAGAAAACACGAAACAGCTTCTTATAAACCAGCTTTACAAATTGCCCGATGTTTGCTCTATTCAAGAGTTTAACGACAAAAACAGTGTAAGCCGTGAGCTTATGCTTATTAAAATTCAGAATCAGCCTAATTTATTTGATGAACTCAGACTTCCGTTTGAAGTATTTGATTTAAAGGCAATTGAATATACAAGCGAAGCGGTAATTCTTCAAATGATAGGCGAGGGTTCAAAAATAGACGAATTCTTACAGCTTATGCACGAATTTACCATTCTTGAAATATGCAGAACAGGTATTGTTTCTCTCCAAAAAGGTAAAGAAACTATTCGTCAGATAACAAATTTATAATTTAATTCAGTTAGCTGAATTGAAATAAAAAACATTTAGTCTGAGGACTGAAAATATTTAAAAGAAAGAAGTTTTTACAATGAACAGAATTTTCTATCAGCAAGATTGCGACTTGCAAAAGTTAAGCGGTAAAACAGTTGCAATTATCGGTTACGGCTCACAAGGTCATGCACACGCACTCAACCTTAAAGAAAGCGGAGTTCATGTTGTTATCGGTCTTTACGAAGGCTCAAAAAGCTGGGCTAAGGCAGAAGCACAGGGCTTTGAAGTTTATACAGCGGCAGAGGCTGCAAAAAAAGCAGACCTTATTATGATTCTTATTAACGATGAAAAACAGGCTGCTCTTTACAAAGAAAGCATTGAGCCAAATCTTACAGAGGGTAAAACTCTCGCATTTGCTCACGGCTTTAACATTCACTTCGGTTGCATTAAACCTCCGAAGAATGTTAATGTTATTATGATTGCTCCTAAAGGCCCCGGTCACACAGTTCGCAGTGAGTATCAGGCAGGCAAAGGCGTTCCTTGCCTTATCGCTGTTGAGCAAGACGCTACAGGCGATGCTTGGGATATTGGTCTTGCTTATGCGCTCGGTATCGGCGGCGCCCGTGCAGGCGTTCTTGAAACAGACTTCAGAACAGAAACAGAAACAGACCTTTTCGGTGAACAGGCTGTTCTTTGCGGCGGTGTTTGCGCTCTTATGCAGGCAGGCTTTGAGACTCTTTGCGAAGCAGGTTACGACCCAAGAAACGCTTACTTTGAGTGTATCCACGAAATGAAGCTTATTGTTGACCTTATTTATCAGAGCGGTTTTGCAGGCATGAGATATTCAATTTCTAACACCGCTGAATACGGCGACTATATCACAGGTCCTAAGATTATTACAGAAGATACCAAGAAAGCTATGAAGAAAGTTCTTTCCGATATTCAAGACGGTACTTTCGCAAAAGATTTCTTACTTGATATGTCTGATGCAGGCAGTCAGGTTCACTTCAAAGCTATGAGAAAATTAGCTTCTGAGCATCCGTCAGAGATTGTTGGTGAAGAGATTAGAAAGCTTTACAGCTGGAACGGTGAGGATAAACTCATAAACAACTAATAATTTTCGGTTGTTGATACAGCACGCATACTAATATAAGGTTTGCGTGCTGAATTTTTACAATAGGTGATTAACAATGAATAGCGATAAATTAAAATGCGGCAGTCAAAACGCTCCTCACAGAGCTTTATACCATGCACTCGGTATGACAGATGAAGAAATAAGCAGACCGATGGTTGGTATTGTTTCCTCTTACAACGAAATTGTACCGGGTCACATGAATTTAGATAAAATTGTAGAAGCAGTACGCATGGGCGTTGCTATGGCAGGCGGTAATCCTGTTGTATTCCCTGCAATTGCCGTTTGTGACGGTATTGCAATGGGTCACAAGGGTATGAAATATTCTCTTGTAACCAGGGATTTAATTGCAGATTCAACAGAAGCAATGGCATTGGCCCACGGCTTTGACGCTCTTGTTATGGTGCCGAACTGCGATAAAAATGTACCGGGTCTTTTAATGGCGGCGGCTCGCCTTAATATTCCTACGGTATTCGTTAGCGGCGGTCCGATGCTTGCAGGTCATGTAGACGGCGGTAAAACAAGCTTCTCATCTATTTCAGAAGCAGTCGGTCAGTTTAATGCAGGTAAAATTACAGAAGAAAAGCTCCACGAGTACGAGTGTAAAACTTGCCCTACCTGCGGCTCTTGTTCAGGTATGTACACCGCAAACTCAATGAACTGTTTAACAGAAGCGCTCGGCATGGGTCTTAAAGGCAACGGCACAATCCCTGCCGTATATTCAAGCAGAATTGAACTTGCAAAGCACGCAGGTATGGCTGTTATGGATATGCTCAAAAAAGATATTCGCCCAAGAGATATTATGACAGAGGCTGCCTTCCAAAATGCTCTTACTGTAGATATGGCGCTTGGCTGTTCAACTAACAGTATGCTTCATCTTCCTGCAATAGCTCACGAATGCGGCATTGAAATTAACCTTGATATTGCAAACAGCGTCAGTGCCAAAACTCCTAACCTTTGTCACCTTGCACCTGCCGGCAGAACTTATATTGAAGAGCTTGACGAGGCAGGCGGCGTTTATGCCGTAATGCACGAGCTTTCTAAAAAAGGCTTAATTAACGAAAATTGCATTACTGTTACAGGCAAAACAGTTGGCGAGAACATTAAAAACTGCGTAAACCTTAACACAAATGTTATCCGTCCTGTAGAAGACCCGTACAGCGAAACAGGCGGTATAGCAGTTCTTCGCGGTAATTTAGCTCCTGACGGCAGTGTAGTAAAACGCTCTGCGGTTGCACCCGAAATGCTTGTTCACGAGGGTCCTGCAAGAGTATTTGAGTGCGAAGAAGACGCGCAAGCCGCTATAAACGCAGGCAGTATCAAACCCGGTGATGTTGTAGTTATCCGTTACGAAGGTCCTAAAGGCGGACCGGGTATGAGAGAAATGCTCAATCCTACATCTGCAATTATGGGTATGGGGCTCGGTAACAGCGTTGCGCTTATTACAGACGGCCGTTTCAGCGGCGCTACCCGCGGCGCATGTGTAGGTCATGTTTCACCCGAGGCAGCGTCAGGCGGTATGATAGGCGTTGTTGAAGAGGGCGACATTATCAGAATTGACATTCCTGCAAATAAAATTGAGCTTTTAGTTGACGAAGCGGTTTTAGAGGAAAGAATGAAAAACTTCGTTCCTAAAACAAAAGAGCTTTCAGGCTACTTAAAACGCTACGCTTCACTTGTATCAAGCGGTGCAAAGGGTGCAGTTCTCAATTAAAAAATACGGGGCTGTAAAAAACGATAGTTTTTTACAGCTCCAATATAATTGATGTGATATTATGAATTTTTCGGAACTTTCTTTAAGAATAAAATCATTAACGGTTTTCAGGAGTCTTTTAAGTGACCCTGTTTTATCTGCTTTAGAAAAATATATTGATAAAAGGGCGGCCGGCGGTGCAACGGGTGAGCTGTTTAACGCATATTCACAGTTTGTATCTAATCTTTTTGCCTCAGGCTTCGGCAGTCTTTCTGAGTATATTAAGGATATAGCGGAAAACGATGAAAATGTTTATATTAAAACTGTAGGCATAGGTGAAGAACCGTGTGCAGAAGTTTCTAACTCTGTTCAGAATGAGTTAGAAACCTTTCAGATGCTTGCAGATTTAACTGCTGACGATTTAATAGATGGCTTAGGCGATACTTCGTTTTTGCCCAGGTTTAAAGAGCATAAAACAGATTTAAAAAAGGACTATTACTACCGCGTAGAAAATGTTGATAAATACGGCTACGGAATGTATGCCCGCAACAGAATGTTTTATATAGGCAGTGATAATACTATTGTACCTGTTTTGCACCCTGACGAAACAAAGCTTTCTGACCTTATTGATTATGAGCGCGAGAAAAAGTTGATTTTAGATAATACCTATGCACTTTTAAACGGCAAGCCTGCCGCTAATGTGCTTTTAACGGGTGATGCGGGCACGGGTAAATCCTCTACAGTAAAAGCGGTAGTTAACGAGCTTTACAAATACGGACTTCGCATTTTAGAGGTTCGCAAAGAGCAGTTAAGAAAAATTCCGAGTATTTTAGACGAGCTTACGCAAAATCCTCTTAAATTTGTTTTGTTTATAGACGATTTATCATTCAGCAAAAACGATGACGATTACAGCGCCTTAAAGGCGATTTTAGAGGGCTCTGTTTCGGCTAAATCAAATAATGTGGCTGTTTATGCTACCAGCAACCGCAGGCACCTTGTTAAAGAAAGTTTTTCAGACCGGGACGGTGACGATATACACCGCAACGATACAATGCAGGAAATTGTATCTCTTTCAGAAAGATTCGGTTTGCAGATTACCTTTAACAGGCCTGATAAAAACACATATTTAAGCATTGTAAAACACCTTGTTGCAGATAACAATATTGATATTGACGAACATGAGCTTGAAATATCGGCAGAGCGATTTGCTCTTACCCGCGGTACTCGTTCGGCAAGAGCGGCAAGGCAGTTTGTGGATAGCTTAATATCTAATCAATAATACCAAACGGCGGACTTGACTTTTGTTGAGTTCGCCGTTAAAAATTATCTTGAATATGGTACACTCTTATGTTATCTTTAATATATGAGGTGATTCTATGCCAAATAAATTTTTAACAAAACCGCCTATGGGCTGGAACAGTTACGATTATTACGATACAACCGTTACCGAAGAAGATATTAAGAGGAACGCTGATTATATGGCAAAAAATCTTAAAAAATACGGTTGGGAATATGTTGTTGCAGATATTGAGTGGTACAGCTACGGCGCAGGCACTCAAAGGGATAAATACCAATACATACCTTTCGGCAAGGTAGAAACAGATGAATATTCAAGGCTTCTTCCGTGTCCCGAAAGATTTCCGTCATCTGCAGGGGGCAAGGGCTTTAAACCTCTCTCCGATTATGTTCACGGCTTAGGTCTTAAATTCGGTATTCATATTATGAGAGGTATTCCAAGAATTTGCGCCCACACTCACGGCAAGATTTTAGGTAGCGACAAAACCGCAAATGAAATTTGCGATATATATAATATTTGCTCTTGGAATCCTGATATGTACGGCATTTGCCCTGACCGCGAGGGGGCGAAAGAATATTACAATTCTATTTGTGCGCTTTATGCAGAGTGGGGAGTAGACTTTATAAAGTGTGACGATATTTGCCGAATGGACGAAAAGACTGCAAAAGATGAAATTGTTTTACTCAGCGAAGCAATTAAAAACAGCGGCAGAGATATGGTTTTGAGCCTTTCTCCCGGCCCTGCTTTAATTGAAGAAGCAGAGCATTATCACAAATACGCTGATATGTGGCGGATTACAGACGATATGTGGGATAAATGGGAGCATATAGTTTATATGTTTGACCGTTGCGATGTTTGGCAAAATCAGGTAAAGCCGGGGGGCTACCCTGACTGTGATATGTTGCCCATAGGAAGATTAGGAAAAGGCTTTAACAATGAGCGGAATACCCGACTTACAAAAGACGAGCAAATTACACTGATGACCTTATGGTGCATTTTTCGTTCACCCCTTATGATAGGCGCAGAGCTTACTTCGTTAGATGATTTTACATTGTCACTTTTAACTAATGAAGATGTTTTAGGGCTTTTAACTCATTCTGCCTATGCAAAACAAATCGAACGGGATTGTTCCCACGCTGTTTGGGCGGCTAAAGATACTAAAGACTCAAGTTGGTATTTGGCTGTTTTCAATTTAGAAGATGAAGAGAGCGCCGTTACAATACCGTGGAGCAAGCTGCAGGAATTCGGCACGCCCAATTGTGACGGTAAAGAGTTGTGGAGTAATGAAAAAACAGTTTTAAAAGATATTGTTCTTGTAAACTCACACGGTGCAAAATTATATAAGATATAACAAAATGAGCTGTTGTCTTTTTATAAATTCAGGTTATATTTACTGTTTCGGGAAATATACCTAAAGAGGAACTTATTAAAGTTGCACAAAATGTAGAATAAATTATTGTGAAAGAAGCCAAAGTTTTGGTTTCTTTCATTTTTTTTGTCACAAAATGATAATTTTAGGTGATTTAGTCTAATGAAGGGTATTAAGAAAAGGAGCCAACTATAATTAAGTCAATAGAAAACTGAAAAAAAAGAAAATTTTTT
>JBJEPP010000051.1:0-39699 GCA_051881295.1 Acutalibacteraceae bacterium
ATTACGCAAAAGGTCTTTCTTTTTCAACGGGTATACCGCTTGTTCCCGTTCACCGTTTATGGGGCCACGTTGCCGCTAATTACATATCGAACGAAGATATAGAGCCTCCGTTTATTGCTCTTGTTGTTTCGGGAGGTCACAGCCATATTGTAAATGTAAAGAGCTATACCGATTTTGAAATAATCGGCAAAACCCGTGACGATGCCGCAGGCGAGGCTATGGATAAAGCCGCAAGAACTGTTGGACTGCCGTATCCCGGCGGTGTGAATCTTGATAAAATATCCGTAAACGGTGACGAAAACAAATATAAATTCCCTATACCGAGGGTTTCAGATTCTAAATACGATTTTAGTTTTTCGGGTCTTAAAACCTTTGCGGTAAATCTTGTACACAACGCGGCGCAAAAAGGCGAAGAGGTAAAGGCAGAAGATTTAGGCGCAAGCTTTATTAAGGCGGTTACCGATTTGCTTGTTTCTCACACAATGCTTGCCGTAGAAGATTTGGGAGCAAAAAAAATAGTCTTGGCAGGCGGTGTTTCTGCAAACTCAAGGCTTCGCAGAGTTATGAAAGAAGAGTGCGGAAAAAGGGGAGTAAACCTATTTATGCCCGACCTTAAATACTGTGGTGACAACGCCGCTATGATTGCGTCACAAGGTTATTATGAGTTTATAAACGGCAATAAAGATGACTTTTATAATATGTCACTAAATGCTGTGGCTTCAATGCCTATAGACTTAAAGAATTAACAATATATTGTGAAAACAACGCAACTTTATCATTTTTATTAACTTTAACAGTTTTTTATACATATATTTGGTAATTATGCTTATTTGATTTTTTAATATATTATGATATAATTTGACTGTATAAGTATGGTCTATGCCCATACAAGCGCATTTTTATTTGGAGGAATTATTTATGAAGACAAACTTCAAAAAAACACTTTCGGTGTTACTTGCAGTTTTAATGCTTACCGGTACATTCGGGGTTACTGCATTTGCTGCAAACCGTAACATAACTTATAACCGTTACCCGACAAGTACCGATGTAACGTTGAAAGATGGTTTTTCAACTTCCGCATACACCGTTTCAGGTAACAAATATAAAACTAAAACATCGTATGCTGACGGTACTTCATATACTGTAGAGCAAGCAATGTTTGACCGTCCGGGTTATGTTCAGGACGGTTGGGTCAGATCTACCGCTAATGTTACAAAAGACAAATCTCAGTTAGTTGAAGGCTCAACTTTCTTTTCATTCGGTTCATCAGTAAATGTTTCAAGTGCACTCAGCAATCTTTATCCTCACTGGGATGCGGTAAAGTATACGGTTACATATAAGCCGGGTTCTGCAGCAGGTGTTGTGGGCTCGGAAATGTCCGAAGAATGTGCATATAACTCAACTCACAAAACAAAAGCCGCTACGGTATTTACCCGTGTCGGTTATAAAATCAGCGGTTGGGCAACAACTGACGGAGCTTCAACAGTTGAGTACAAGGTTAATACAAATATTACCATTACAGGCAATTTAACCTTATATCCTGTATGGGAAGTTTCAACAAGTACCCTTTCATACAACCGTTATCCTACAACAAGCGGTGTTGTTTCTTTCACGGATGGCGGCGAAGAGGCTCTTTTAGCAATTGCCACAAAGAACGGTTCTAATGAATATGTTGTTAATGATCCGTATCCTACAGGTTCTACAGTACCTACTCTCGGCGTCATTTTCCAGCGTGAAGGCTATGTCATGGACGGCTGGGTTAATAATTACTCGGTATCCGAAAGCGACATCGGTAACATAACCGGAGCTAATAGCTATTGGGCAATCGGTGAAGATGTTACAATTACAGGCAACTTAAAGCTTTATCCTCACTGGTCCATTATAAAATTAAATGTTACTTATCTACCGGGCTCAGCAGAGGGCGTAGCAGGCAGCTCTGTTACAGATGTTGTTGAATACGGAAAGACTTTTAAAACTAAGGATGCAGCACTCTTTACCCGTGACGGTTACGACCTTATAGGTTGGTCAACGGTTGACGGTGCAGATGAAGCTGAATATAAAGTAAATACAAACGCATCAACTAAAGAAGAATTGGTTTTATATCCTGTTTGGGAAAAAATTACATATTCTATTTCTGCTCCTAATTCAACAATAGAGTTTGAAAGACAATGCGTTGATGTTGAAAAAGAAACAAAAACAGTAGTACTTACTAACGACGGTAACAGAAATCTTACCGACATAACTGCTTCTAATGATAAGTTTGATATTGTATTAAGTTCCGCAAATGTAAATGTTGGTAAAACCATAAATGTTAAAATTACTCCCAAGGCTGATTTAGCACCGGGTAAATATAGCGAAGAAGTTGTTTTTACAGACAGCACAGGTAATTTAAATTATACACTTAAAATTATGTATGAACTTGACAACCACATATTCGCCCGTTATGAGGATGACGGCAACGCTACATATACACATGACGGCACAAAAACAGCAATGTGTTCATACGGTTGCGGTTCAAGCCATACAATTGATAATCCGGGTTCAATGAAGGTTGTTGACGCTGCTAATAATACAGCAAAAGGTCTTGAAACTTCTTATGTTCACCACAGAACAGTTCGTTTCACAGCTTACGGCAGCGGTAGCGACAATACAGAGCCTGTAGACGGCATTAAGAGATATGTGCCTACATCTTGGTATGTAAACGAGGATTTCAACGGAGTTTTCGTTGCAGATGAAGAAACAGGCGTTACAAACTATGATGTTATTTACACACATACAAAATACGGCACATATACACTTGTTATTGATTACATTGTAGAGCAGTATGACGCGGCTAATGATGAATGGGTACTTGTTGAAGATGAAACCGATACAAAATCATTCACATACACCGTAGGCCCTACAGAAGAAGAAAAGAAAGAAGATATTATGCCAACTACAATTCTTTCTCTTATAATGGGTGCGTTCGCTTACATTATTGAACTCTTTAAAGGTTTATTTAGCTAATTAAATTCCAAATAAAATGCTGACGCCACTGCGAATGCAGTGGCGTTTCACTTTGTATAAAACTTTATATAAAAAAGAAAATAATAATTTATCCTAAAATTCTTAATACAATATCTGTTACAAGCACTCCTGCACAAGACAGTGCCGCAACTTGAATTAAACTCCGCTCAAAAAATCCTGCTATAAGACCTACCGCAAAACCAACGGCGGCAGTTATTGGGTTGCCGGTAGCATAAAAAATTGCAGGAACCGTCATAGCGCTTAAAACCGTGTAAGGTATATAGTGTAAAAATGAAAGTATAAATTTGTTTTTAATTTTTTCTTTAATGGCAACTAAAGGTATCATACGCACTAAGTATGTAACACCTGCCATCACAAGTAAATAAACAAAAAATTTTCCGTTATCCATTTGACACAGCCTCCTCGTTTTCGTTGATTACGGAGTCTGTATTTATTGGTGATATAATTGCAAATATTGCGCTTGAAACTACTGCACAAATAATAACTACAAAACCTGACGGTACATTCTCTTTTAAAAACGGAACATAATAGAAGATACAGCTTAATGCAACAGATGTTAATACGCAAAATGCTGTAGCTTTTTCCTTTTTAGTTACCGGTACTACAATTGCAATAAACATACCGTATATAGCAACACCTAAAGCGGCGGTCACAACTACCGGTAATATGTTACCGGCAACCGCGCCTATAAGTGTACCGCTTGTCCAACCGATAACAGGCAGCAATATAAGTCCGTACATATAATGAGCGGTTACATCGCCTTTCTGTGAAACTGATACCGCAAAAATCTCGTCTGTGTTGCCGTAAGCAATTAAAAGCTTTTGCGGTAATTTTACTTTAGAAGATAATTTTTGCCCTAATGAAACCGACATAAGAGAATATCTGGAGTTAATAACTAATTGAGATACAGTTAACTCGAGCAGTGTACCGCCTGCAAAAATAGGTACGGCGGCTAACTGACCTGCAGATGTCAGGTTAGTTAAAGACATTATAACGGCCTGAAATATGCTCAGACCGTTTTCAACCGCAAATATTCCGAATGCAAAAGATACGGAAAGATACCCTATGCCGATAGGTAAACCGTCTTTTACACCTTTCTTATAATCTTTAAGCTTTAATGAATTCATCTGTTACTTTATAAATCCTTTCATTGCATCAATGAAAACTGAGTTTCTCGTTGTAGAAATATTAGAAATAAATATAATATCATCAACTTTATTATTGCTTGTGAAATCGCTTAATGTGCCGTTATAATGCCTTGGGTCAATAACATAAATATTCTCATAGTGCGGTATTAAAAACGGCACCATAGCATTACCGTAGCTGTCTTTAATTACAAGGCAGCTGCTGCCATCATTAAGGTCATTGTTTTTTATTGTGAATAAAGGTTGGTCTCCGCCGATAAATGTAAGGTATTTAAGGCTTTCGCCATAGTTTGTAACATCGGCAACAACATCCCAATTATAAGAATTTCCGTTGTTTTCAACTACCTTGCTTGTAACATTGTTAAAAGGTAAATATGCTTCAACGGTGTCAGGAGTTTTACTTAAAGCAGAGCTTTTTTCAGAGCTGGAATAAAATGTTCCCAAAAAACCGTCAAAACAACGGGTTTCATAGTTTTCTAAAGGAACAGGAGTAACGCCTTTAGTTATAGCCCATTGCTCGTATGCGTAGTAAGCACCGAGAGCAGTCCAGTGGTGATCTGTCCTGAAGTATGTGTATTCGTTCCTGTGAGCCATTTCTGCATTATATACATCAACAACTGAACTGTTCTTTATAGAAGCGTTAAAGTAATCAAGAGCTTTTCTTTGGTCAGATGTATTTATGTTTTTTCTGACGCTTTCATCAATTTTAATTTCAATACTTGTAGGTATAATCATTGAGTATACATTGGATTTGTTGCCCGATGCAGATTTTATGTTGTTGACTGCCTGTATATATTGAGGGGCAAGTGTGTTTGAAAAATTGTAATACTCAAAAGCACTGTTGCCTATAACAACAATTGCGCCCATAGTCTGTATTTTTACATTAGACTTTGTTGTGCTTTCTGTAAGCGCTTCGGTAGCAGGAGGGAGAGTAGTTTGTTCTTCCGTTGTTTCAATAACAGATGCTCCGGGTGCATCCGTAACCGGTATATCTAAAGGTGCGTCAGGAATTTCATCACCTTGCTCAATATCACCGTGAATAGCAATAGAATCGAAGCCGTAAAGCCCTTTGAGTGATGAGTTAAGCTTTGTTAGTTGCTCTCTGAACGGGAATGTGTCAGAAAACCAAAGAGAAGTATCATCGTAAAATGAACCGCTTAAAACGGTTATAGGGTTAGCTTTGGGGAATTTGGTTAAATCTCTTTTTTCGCTTTCGGAGTAAGTCGGGCGAAGCGGAATAATAAATGAAACTACCGTGCCTATATAAAGTACAATAAAAAACAGTAAAACACGGGTAAGCAATGCTTTGTCAACATTGCTTTTTTCTTTTTTATTCTTTTGTTGAGGAAGTTTTTTTACCCTAAGACCTAAATCTCGCGGTTTGTCATAAATCATATTTCTTCTCCGAACGAATGGTTTTTAGAATTGGAAGTAAAGGAATGGGTTGTAGCTGTCGCCAACTAAAGCCATTGTTGAAAGTATAAGCAAAAGAATAGGGGACAGCGTGTTTAACACCTTGTAAAGAGCGTTTCCGTCCGTGCCGTTTCCTTTTGATTTTAAATAAGAAGATATTGCCTTTACAATAGGTGTAACAGAAAGTACGGCAACAATTACGAATACTACATTGCTGATTAAAAGTGTTTGAGTTTCAAAATCTATAAACGGATTACCGTTAGCGCAAAACATACCTTTTAACACAACAGGTATAAATTTAAAGTCAGAGAAACGGAAAAGTATCCAACCGAAGAATACTACAGTGAGTGAATATGCATGGCTGAAAAATGCAGGGATTTTATTCAGAACTTTTAGAAGCCCTATTTTTTCTATTACAAGAAATACGAAGAAATAAAGCCCCCATAATACAAAATTCCACGATGCACCGTGCCAAAGACCGGTTAAAAGCCACACAATGAATATATTTCTGTAAGTTTTCAGCTTGCCTTTTCTGTTGCCCCCAAGGGGGATATATACATAATCTCTGAAGAATGAGCCTAAAGAAATATGCCATCTTCTCCAGAATTCCGTAATAGATTTTGATGTGTATGGGTAGTCAAAGTTTTCTTTGAAATGAAAGCCCACCATTCTGCCCATACCTATTGCCATATCGGAGTATGCCGAAAAATCAAGGTATATTTGCAGCATATAAAAGAGTACGCCAAACCAAAGACCTAAGGCGGAGCGTGAAGACAACTCGGTTAATGCACCGCTTATATTTGAGCCGATAAGAGTATCAGAAACTAAAAGTTGGTCAGACAGCGAACCGCAGGTGTTCGCAATAAGAGCCTTTTTAGCGAGTCCTACCGTAAATCGGGTTATGCCGTAGGATATATCGTTTATATTAACCTTTCTTTCGGTAATTTCGCGCTGAACATCGCTGTACCTGACTATTGGTCCGGCTATGCATTGGTAAAACAGGCTTGAGTATAAAAGCAACCAAAAGAAATTCTTTTGTGCAGGCACTTCTTTTCTGTAAACATCTATTACATAAGAAAGCAACTGGAATGTGTAAAATGAAATACCGATAGGCAAAGCTACAGTGGTAATAACACTTGGCACACCAAATATGTTTTGTATGTTTTCCTGCACAAAACCGCTGTATTTGAAGAATCCTATAAGTCCTAAATTTATAACACAGGCAAGCACCAGCAGAGCCTTTCTCTTTTTGTCGCTCTTTTGCTTTTCAATAGATTTTGCGGCAAGAAAGTCGCAAAAGGTCATAAAAATCAATAGGAGAACATATATAGGTTCACCCCAGGTGTAAAATATTAAAGAAAAAATAAGTAAAATAATGTTTTTTGCAGTAATGCTTTTCGGAATTGAGTAAATAATCAAACATAAAGGCAAAAATGCAAAAACAAAAAACAAACTGGAAAATACCATGATTACCTCAATTAAATAAAGTTTTCATATTATTTATATAATTACAATGCAAAAACTATAACTACATTAACACAATATAACGCAATATATTATTATATAAATCTATGTCGAAAAATGCAAGTATTTTAACTAAATATATTTATATTTTTGATAATTGTTTATAATGTGCTTTTCTTGACATAAAATGTATGATGTGGTATAAATAGATAACGAACAATTACTGCAAGGAGTAACAAATGGGTAGAATGGACAGGCTCGTGAGAGCGGCAACTGAAAAACGCTTTTTTAAATATATTTCGTTAAAAATCCGTCAGCGTATAGACGGTGTTATTGCAAAATTTACAAGATGGCTGCTTTCTAAAAAAACACCTATTCAAAATAACAAAATCGTTGTTATGCACTACGATAATAAATATCAGTGTAATCCTGCATATATCTGTGATGAAATTCTTCGTCAGGAGCTTCCGTGGGAGATTGTTTATGTGGTAGGCAAAAAAGAAGTAGATAATATTCCTCCTGTTTGTCCTGAAAGAATAAGAGTTGTTGCAAGAAACAGCTTTGACCATTTTAAAGAAATGGCAAGTGCAAAAATATGGCTTGATAACGCTATGTGTTGCACATGGGAATATGTTCCTAAGAAAAAAGGTCAGTATTATATCAATACATGGCACGGCTCAATGGGATTAAAGCGTATAGACTCTGAAAAAATTGTTGTAGAAAAATGGAAACGGGCATCAAAACTTGCGTCCCGTGATGTCGATTTTATGATATCTAACTCGGCTTTTGAAACAGGAGTGTACCGTACAACTTATTGGAAAGATCCCGAAAGCACAAAAATTCTGGAATTGGGGCATCCCCGTAACGATATACTTTTCTGTGACGACTCTGAAAAGAACAAATTGAAAAGAAAAGTGTGCGAGTTTTTCAATGTGCCTGAGGATACTGATTTTATTCTTTACGCACCGACTTTCAGAGATTCCAAGTCATTAAAAGTTTATGACATCAACTACGATAATCTTATTAAAGGCGCCCAAAAGCGTTTCGGCGGCAAATGGATGGTTATTAACCGTTATCATTTTAAAGTGGCGGCTGCTCTCAGTAAAGTTAAGGAAATCAGCGAAAATCCTAATATTTTAAACGGTAATGATTATGATGATATTCAGGAGCTTATGGCTGTTTGTAAAATCGGTATTACCGATTATTCCAGCTGGATATGTGACTATATCTTAACAGAAGGCTACGGTTTTATTTATGCCAATGACCTTGATGATTATAACAGCGAAAGAGGCTTCTATTACCCGTTAGAGAGCACACCGTTCCCTATAGCAACTGATAATGACGGTATGTTTGAAAATCTTGTTAACTTTGATGAAACCCTTTATGCAGAGAAAAAGGCTCAATTCTTAAAAGACAGAGGCTGTAAAGAAACAGGTACTGCTTCTGAAAAAGTTGTCGATTTAATGAAGCAGATTATTGACAGCAAAATTTAACTGTAAAAACAAAACTCCGAAATGTTCGCATTTTGGAGTTTTTTTGTTGACTTAAATTCAGTTATGTTATAAAATTAAATAAAAAACTAACAATCGGGAGGGTGCTATGGCAACTTCTTCAGCTAAATCAAAAAGAAACGGCAAAATAGAGTTTTACAGATTTTTCTTTTGCATTGCAGTAATGCTATTCCATGCTGTAAAGTATACTGTCGGGGAACCTAAATTTAATAGATATGATTTAAGTTTGTTCAGTCACGGTGCGTTAGGTTGTGAATTCTTTTTTATTGTTTCCGGTTATTTAATGGCGGCTTCAATATTTAAAAAGATGAATACAGTTGGCAATGTTGGCGGCAAAGAGCTTGCAACAGAGAGTTGTCTCTATATGAAAGGCAAATATTTTTCTGTTTTTCCACAGCATACAGTTGCATTTGTTCTGGCGGTAATTGCAGTAATTGTTTCTTGCCAATACAATTTGTTCGATTCATTTACATATATTCTCGATAGTGTACCAAGCTTCTTTTTAATTCAAATAACAGGAATAAAATTTTCTGCCCCAAACGATTTTGAGTGGTACATTTCAGCAATGCTCTTGGCTATGGCTGTTATTTATCCGATTTGCCGTAAGTGGTACTATCAATTTACAAGATATTTCTCATGGATAATTGCGTTTCTGCTTTGCGGATACCTTATTTTTACAAAAGAACAGCTTACAGGTATATGGATATGGAACGGCGTAACTTTTAGGGGTGCTATCAGAGCGGTTGCAGAAATTTCATTAGGTACAGCTGCTTTTGAAATAGTGCGATATATCAAATCAATGGAGTGGAAAAAATTTCAAAGATTTGTATTTTCATTAGCAGAACTCGGTTGCTTTGCCGCTATCGTTGTAATGTTAAATGTAACAGTGCCTAAAAACTATGATGTTTATACAATGATGCTGATTTTTTTACTTGTAATTCTTGCTTTCTCAGAAGTCGGCGGATGCTCGGAATTATTTAATAACAAATTCTTCTATTTCTTAGGTAAATGCTCATTGCCTATTTATTTAGCACAGCGCCCGGCAGTTAATCTGGTAGTATATTTGTTCCGTGATTATCCTTATAGCAAACAAATATGTATGATAGTTTTATTAGATTTCGCTCTTGCGGCTGTTGTATGTTTAGGCGGCTTTATTTGGAGTAAAATCGGACCCGGAATCTGCGGTATAATGAAACCTGCATCAAAAAAAGCAGCCTAAAATAATGGATTTTAATTCATCACATTGGAAATTGCCTATGTGGTGAATTTTATTTTACAAAAATTTACTCTGAAACAGTAATAAATATAATAAAACCTACAAATATACAAACTGCAGTAATTTCTGCTTGACTTAATTCAGCAAATGTAATAAAATGATACAGTAAAAATTTATGTCCGAAAGGAGAACAATTCAAAATGACTTATTCAAGAGAAGTTAACGAAATGTGTCCTATTGCTCAGGGTGTAGCGCACGGTGCGGCTCCTATTCCCGAAGAAGCAAAATGGGTAAAAGCAAAAGAAATCAAAGATATTTCAGGTTTCACACACGGTATCGGCTGGTGCGCTCCTCAGCAGGGTACTTGCAAGCTTACTCTCAATGTTAAAGAGGGTATTATTCAAGAGGCTCTTGTTGAAACAATCGGTTGCTCAGGTATGACTCACTCAGCTGCTATGGCATCAGAAATTCTTCCCGGCAGAACAATTCTTG
The DNA here is from genome assembly GCA_051881295.1 of Acutalibacteraceae bacterium. Classification (GTDB taxonomy): domain Bacteria; phylum Bacillota; class Clostridia; order Oscillospirales; family Acutalibacteraceae; genus DTU089. Next base: position 10,269 of record JBJEPP010000051.1, read on the forward strand.
AAGCTCTCAACACAGACCTTGTTTGTGACGCTATCAATACCGCTATGAGAGAGCTCTTCTTACAGATTGTTTACGGCCGTACACAGTCTGCATTCTCAGATGACGGTCTTTCAATCGGCGCAGGTCTTGAGGATTTAGGCAAAGGTCTTCGTTCACAGGTTGGTACTATGTACGGTACACTTGCTAAAGGTCCTCGTTACCTTGAAATGACAGACGGTTATGTTACAGGTCTTGCTCTTGACGAAGATAACGAAATCATCGGCTACAAGTTTGTAAACTTCGGCAAAATGATGGATTTCATCAAAGCAGGCGATGACGCTAATACAGCATTTGAAAAAGCACAGGGTCAATATGGCCGTGTTAATGACGCTGTTAAAATCGTAGACCCAAGAAAAGAATAATAGGAGGGACTTAATAATGGCTTTATTTGAATCTTACGACAGACGCGAAAAACAGATTCTTGCTGTTCTCGCTCAGTATGATATTAAATCTATCGAAGAATGCAGAGAAATCTGCAAAGCTAAAGGCTTTGACCCATACACAATCGTTGAGGGTATTCAACCGATTTGTTTTGAAAATGCAAAGTGGGCTTACACAGTAGGTTGCGCTATTGCTCTTAAAAAAGGTGTTACAACAGCTGCCGAGGCTGCTGCCGCTATCGGTGAGGGCTTACAGTCTTTCTGTATTCCCGGTTCTGTTGCAGACCAGAGAAAAGTTGGTCTTGGCCACGGCAATCTCGGTAAAATGCTTCTTGAAGAAGATACAGAATGTTTCGCATTCTTAGCAGGTCACGAATCTTTCGCGGCTGCCGAAGGTGCTATCGGTATTGCAGAAAAAGCTAACAAAGTTAGAAAAAAACCGCTCAGAGTTATTCTTAACGGTCTCGGCAAGGATGCTGCTCAGATTATTGCCCGTATCAATGGCTTCACTTATGTAGAAACAGAAATGGATTACTACACAGGCGAAGTTAAAGAAGTATTCCGCAAAGCATATTCAGACGGTCTCCGTTCAAAGGTTAACTGCTACGGCGCTAACGATGTAACAGAAGGCGTTGCAATTATGTGGAAAGAGGGCGTTGATGTTTCTATTACAGGTAACTCAACAAACCCAACCCGTTTCCAACATCCTGTTGCAGGCACATACAAAAAGGAATGTGTTGAAAAAGGCAAAAAATACTTCTCAGTTGCTTCAGGCGGCGGTACAGGCCGTACTCTTCACCCTGATAATATGGCTGCAGGTCCTGCTTCTTACGGTATGACAGATACTATGGGCAGAATGCACTCAGACGCTCAGTTTGCAGGTTCATCTTCAGTTCCTGCTCACGTTGAGATGATGGGCTTCCTCGGTATGGGCAACAACCCGATGGTAGGCGCAACAGTTGCTTGCGCAGTTGCAGTTGAAGAAGCTTGCAAATAATTGAATTTTATGTAAATTTCAAATAGTTTAAGGTTGTGTAATCTCGCAAGATTTTACACAACCTTTTTTTGCTTTTCAATTGCCTTTTGTTGACAAACTTTTTAATGTATTATATAATGAATAAGTTAAAATTTTTATAAAAAATTTGTTTATTTTTTGAAAGAAGGATATTTATTATGTCAAAAGTACTTGTTGAAACATCAGCCCGTCATGTGCATGTTTCCAGAGAAGATTTAGATGTTCTTTTCGGTGCAGGCTATGAACTCACACCTAAAAAAGAACTTTCACAACCAGGTCAGTATGCTTGCAACGAAAGAGTTGCAGTTGTAGGTCCTAAAGGTCAATTCCCTGCAGTATCAATTTTAGGTCCGACCCGTCCTGTTTCTCAGGTTGAAATTTCCGCTTCAGACGCCCGTTCTATCGGTGTTGCGGCTCCTGTCAGAGAGAGCGGCGATATTGCAGGCTCAGGCGCTTGCAAGCTTGTAGGCCCTGCAGGCGAGGTAGAACTTAAAGAAGGCGTTATTGTTGCTAAAAGACATATTCACTTAACTCCTGAAAACGCGGCTGAATTCGGCGTTTCCGATAAAGAAATTGTTGGCGTTAAAATTGAATCAGACGGTCGTTCACTTATTTTCGGCGATGTTGTAGTTCGCGTTAGCGAAAAATTTGCTCCTGCTATGCATATTGATACAGATGAGTCAAATGCCGCTTTCGCAACACCGGGTATGATGGGTGAAATAGTAAAATTTTAAGTAATATTAAATTTTAAATTATAAATAAAACACCCGAGAGATTTTCTTTAAATTCTCTCGGGTAGATTTATATTTAAAAATTTTTTATACATTGTCACTGTCTTCGCCAAACCGTTTTTCTAATACCAGTTTAACAATATCTTCTTTTTTGTCGCCTAATGTACGGTAATGTAAAAGAAGCTGCTTTTCGTCCCACGAAAGGTCGGACATTTTAAGTAAGCCGTCAGGAACTTCGTCCTCTTTAGCTTCGTCCTCTATATTGCTGTGCAAATGTAAAAACGGGGTGTAGCCGTAAAATTCGTTTAATGTAACCTTATAAATTTCTGCTAAAAGGGTAATAGTGTCAATATTTGGGGTGATTTTTCCGCTTTCATAAGCTAAGTATTCGTCTTCATCTACACCAAGCACTTTAGAAAGTGTTTCAACGCTTAGGTTGTTATATTCTCTGAACTGTTTAATTCTGTTACAAAGCATTATTTATCACTCCTTTTCTACATATTACCACACATTATTACAAAAATCAACAAATCATAATTCTTATTATAATTATTTCAATAAATATAATGTATTAACAAGGTAATAAATAACAAAATAATATAGGATGTAAAAAAACGGACTGCAGAAACTCTCGTTTCTACAGTCACAAAATTTCATAGTCTTTAAATTATTTGCCCGAAAGGTCAAGCTGTAAATTCTCTTTAGCGTCTGAAAGAGCCCTGAATGTGTAGAAATCTTCAGGCGTTGTAATTTTAATGTTATTCTTTTCACCCGGAATAGTGTAAAGCTTTTTGCCGAAGTGTTTCATAAGTGTACAGGAGTCTGTCATATTTGTATTACCCTCGGCAATGGCTTTTTCCTGAGCTTCAATAATATCTTTAAGGAAGAAGCTTTGAGGCGCACGGCCAAGACGGGCGCGGGAACGGTCAACAATTTCACAAACCTGTTCGTTTTCGTCAACAACAATAATTGTCTCCTGAGCAGGAACGCTTGTAATTGATGAGCCAAACTCTTTAACAGACGCAATGTTTGCAGAAATTGTTTCTGCGCTGATAAGCGGACGAACGCCGTCGTGAATAAGAACGATGTTGTCGCCAAGTCCGTATTCTGCAGCGGCTGTTTTAAGACCGTTGTAAATAGACATTTGACCTGTTTCGCCGCCGGGAACGATTTTGCAGATTTTATCAAGGCGATAGCGGTATTTAAGTTCTTCCATATAGTCAATCCAGTTTTCAACGCATACGCAAACAATACCGTCAATTTCAGGATGGTTTTGGAAAATTTCTATTGTGTGAACAATAATGGGTTTGCCGTGAACCATAAGAAATTGCTTAGGCAAATCGTTTGTTTTCATTCTTGTACCTACGCCGCCGGCAAAAATAACAGCTATATTCATAATATATAACTCTCCTTTGGATTTATCATTATTAGTGATATTAACATAATTAGTAATAAATGTCAATAAATCGACTGTATATATTCTTGATTTTAGATAGGGTATATGCTATACTTACTCCATAATAAATATAAGGTTTAGGTGATTATATGTTAGAAAGCCCTAATAATGCAGTTCTTCAAAAAGATTTAGATATGCTGGCAGAGAGCGATGTTCCGTTCAACAGATTAGACGGTAAAACACTTTTTGTAACAGGCGCTACAGGCCTTATAGGCTCACAGTTTATTAAATCTGTTGCTTGCTATAACAGAAAGCACGGCACAAATATTAAAGTTGTTGCTTTTGTTCGCAATGCCGATAAAGCCGAAAAAGTTTTCGGCGATATTCAAAATGTGGACTTTTTTGTGGGCGATATAAACAGTCCCATAAACTATGAAGGCAATGTAGATTATATTATACACGGTGCGTCTGCCACAAGTTCAAAATTCTTTGTTGAACACCCGGTAGAAACTATCTTTACTGCTATTGACGGCACAAAAAATGTTTTGAAATTTGCCCGCAGTAAAAATGTTGAGGGATTTGTTTATCTTTCTTCTTTAGAAGTTTACGGTACTCCTGACGGCTCCAAAGAAAAGATTGCCGAAAACGATTACGGTTATATCGATCAGCTTAATGTTCGTTCAAGCTACAGCGAGGGTAAGCGTATGGTTGAGTGTCTCTGCTGCTCTTACGCGTCAGAGTACGGTGTTCCCGTTAAAATTGCAAGACTTTCTCAAACCTTCGGCGCAGGCGTAGAATATAATGACGGCAGAGTATTTGCGGAATTTGCAAGATGCGCTATTGAAAAGCGTGATATTGTGTTGCACACACAAGGCAACACCGTCAGAACATATTGCTATACTACAGACGCAATAAGCGCTCTTATCTACATTATGTTGGACGGTGAAGTCGGCTCTGCATATAATGTTACAAATATGGATACCGCTTGCTCTATTAAAGAAATGGGTCAGCTCGTTTGCGATACATTCCCTGAGTCAAATATCAGCGTTAAAATTGATATTCCGCAAGATATTGCGTCATTCGGTTATAACCCTGAAATGGTTATAAGATTAGATGCAAGCAAATTAGAGTCTTTAGGCTGGAAAGCTCAGGTTCCAATGAAAGAAATGTTTAAAAGACTTGTAGAGAGTATGAAAAACGATAAATAAAAAAGTCCGTTTGTGATTTTTGCTTCACAAACGGACTTTTTTAAATGTTCACTAAAATTATTCTAAACCGAGTAACCAATTTACCGAAACGCCTAAAACCTCAGAAAGGGCGACAAGCTCGGTGTCACACACTGAACGAAATTGTCCTTCGAGTTTTGAAAGACCCGATGCATTAAGATCAATACCCCTGATTTGAAGTTGCGTTAAAAGGTCTTTCTGTTTCATACCGATTTCAAGGCGGCGTTCTTCGACTCTTACTCCGCAAATGTTACGGTCGCCGATAGGTTGCTTCCTGACTCTCATTATGAAAACCCCTTTATTTTTTATGTGCTTGTATAATACCACACTTCGGTTTGTGTTTCAATAGGAAATAAGTATTTTTTAAACAATATACAATAAACCGTTTAATAATATATACAATATTCATAAACAGTACATGATAAATGTTATAAAATTATTTGCTATAATGATGAAAGTGTGGTAATATATAGTGTATACACGAATTATCTTCGGAGGTTTATTATGTATTCAGATTCATTATTTTTTGCAGATTACAGTTGCCTTGCAACTGCTGAGGGTCTTCTTTCTGCTAATATGGAAGATGTGTACGTTACATACGATATGTTTTTCAGAGAAATTCCCGATAACGGCGGTTTTGCCGTTATGGCAGGTATAGAGCAGTTAATAGAAAGACTTAAAAATATATCTTTCAGTGAAGAAGAGCTTGACTTTTTAAAAGAGCAAGGCTTTTCGGCAAAGTTAATAGACTATTTGAGAAATTTTGAATTTAAGTGCAGTGTTTATGCTGTGCCGGAGGGCACACCTGTTTTTCCAAACGAGCCTATTGTTAAAGTTCAAGGTCCGTCACTTCAGGCGCAGCTTATTGAAACGCTTTTGTTAAACACAATAAACCACCAAACTCTGATTGCTACAAAGGCAAACAGAATTGTAAGAGCATCTCAAGGCAGAAAGGTCATAGAAATGGGCGCAAGGCGTGCTCACGGTATTCAAAGTGCGATAGACGGTGCAAGAGCAAGCTTTATAGGCGGCGTCAGCGCAACAACACTTTTCTCGGCTTCGGGTAAATACGGTATTCCCGCGGCTAATTTAATGAGCCACGGTTGGGTACAGCTTTTTGACAGCGAGCTGCAAGCTTTTAAAACATACCTTGAAGAACACGGCGCAGACGGAATGCTTCTTGTTGATACTTATGATACTTTAGATTCAGGAGTTAAAAATGCTATTGAAGCGTTTAACGAGGTTTTAGTACCTGACGGACTCAGACCTGCCGGCATTATTATAGACAGCGGTGATATGACATATCTTTCAAAAAGAGCAAGAAGACTTCTTGATGAAGCAGGCTTTCCGGACTGCGATATTTATGCATCTAACTCTTTGGATGAAACGCTTATTAAAGATATGCTGAACCAAGGTGCTAAAATAGACGGATTTATAATCGGCGAAAAGCTTATAACATCTGCATCTTCTCCTATTCTTGACGGTGTTTACAAGCTTTGTGAAACTGCGAAAAACGGCGAAAATACTCCTGCGATTATGGTTAGTAACAATGTGGCAAAAATTACTACGCCTTGTTCAAAGCGGGTATGGCGGCTTTTTGATATGGAAAGCGGCAAGGCTATTGCCGATGTGCTTACACTTGACAGTGAAAGCATTGAAAATGAAAAAACATACTCCCTTTTTGACCCTGATTTTACATGGAAACGCAAAACAGTAGATAATTTTGTTGCCCGTGAATTGCTGGTTAAAATATTTGATGAAGGCGAGTGTGTATATAATACTCCGAGCCTTGAAGAAATTAAAGAGTATTGTGAAGAGCAGGTTTCTTCTTTGTGGGAGGAAGTTGCAAGGTTTGAAAACCCTCACAGATACTATGTGGATTTTTCGGGTAAGCTGTGGGGTATAAAGCAATCTATGATAGAAAAAATTACCCGTATGGGCGAGGGCGAGGAACAGTAATGTCAGAAAAAATTAAACTGGGTTTAACAAGAAACAGACTTTTTTCTTTTGATAATACTGTTACATTCGTAGGCGAATATAAAGCATCTTTTGATGTGGCAGAGGTTAAAAAAGCGTTGAAAATGCTTTCTCTTAAAGAGCCTTTAATAACATCCGATATTCTTTTAGATGATGACGGAACGGCCTATGTTGTTACTGAGCGTGTGAATGTTCAGTTAGAGGTAGCAGAGGGTAGCGTTGAAGAGTATTTGAATGAGAAAACATCGAATGGCTTTGACTTTAATAAAGAGTTGTTTTCTTTTGCATTGATAAACCGAAATACATTAGTTATTTGCGGTCATACGGCGGTTTGTGACGGTAACTCTCTTTTAAATTTAGCAAAAGAGCTTATGGACTGTTACAATAAAAAGAACTTGTCTGTTGAAAGCTCAAATATAATTCTTTTTTCAGACAAAACTCAGTTGCCCATAAATACGAGTTCTCCCATAATTGATAGGCTTTCTTCCGATTTAGAGGTGGGTTGGCAAAAAAAGACAGCCTTTTTCTCTTTTGAAGATTATAAAAGAGCAAGAGAAAAGTATCTTGAAAACAAATGTGAAGTCAAGTCGAAAGATATAGCGCTTTCAAGTGATATGCTAAACAGACTCAACGACTTTTCAACAGAAAACAGAGTCGATGTTTCATCAATTATAGCATTTTCTTTTTATAAGGGTTTGCGTGATGTTTTAAAAGAAAAACGAAGTGTTGCCAAAATGAACATTTTAGGTAATGAAAGAGTTTTCTTTGAAAACTTCAGCGATATGTCTGTTGGTGCTTTTAACGGTATTGTTACGGTTGAAAGCAAGTTAAAAAAAGGTGATGATAAATCTTTAAAAGGTCAGGCAATAGCATTTCATAAAGAAATTTATAAACGCCTGACAAGCTCTTTTGCCGTGTTTAATAACGAAAATATTTTAATGAATGTACCGGGTTCTTTCTGTGACTCTGCCTATATGTATGCGGCGGGGCAGTTTAAGCATAAATATTCGAAAAGACTTGCCGATACTTACGGTTGTAATAATCAAAAGATGGGTGAATTTGTTTCATATAATTTAGATCAGCAATATTACGGTGCATTAAAAGAGTTTGTGAATATTGAAGTTTTCGAACCTTTAAAAATGCGTTCTTATTCCCTTATAACATTTATTCAAAACAACGGTAAAGGCTATGTAAATTTTAAATGGAAAACCGATATATTATCTACAAAAAATGTAGAAGAAATAACCGATATTTCAAAAAAAATTCTAAGTGCTTTAACTGAATGAACAAAATTGGAAAAACCTAACAGTTTCAAGGAAAAATTACCTTGAAGCTGTTATTTTTTTGCAAAAACTATTGACAATATACAGTGAAAAAACTATAATAGAGGTACGATGTGGAACAAAAAGGTACAAAAAGGACCGAATTTCACAAAATACATACGAAAGGGGTGCAGGTAATGACAAATAAATTCTGCGGCAGTTATCTTCATACTTTAGATGAAAAAAACCGTTTCAAAATGCCTGCAGCTCTCAGAAACAAAATCAACGGTTCCGAGCTTTACCTTATTAAATCGCCCGACCCGTCAACTCAGTGTATATATGTTTATTCCGAAGAGGGTTGGGACGAGCTCTGCGAAAGCCTCAATAATGTGGAGGTTCATACAGAACAAACACGCCGTATGCAAAGAAAAATCTTATCAGGTGTTGTTTACGGCGAAATAGATAAAAACGGCAGACTTACCCTCAATTCCGCGTTAAAAGAGTACGCAGGCATCGAAGAAGAAATTTATGTTGTAGGTAATGCAAACCATATTGAGTTTTGGAAGGCTTCTGCTTGGCTTCATGAAATGGAAGAAATGGAAGATGCTTCTATTGAAGAACTCAACATCAATTTCTAAGGAGTTTATATGGAATTTAATCATATTTCAGTTCTCCTTGAAGAATCGGTTGAAGCGCTTAATATAAAGCCTGACGGAGTTTATGTTGACTGTACCGCAGGCGGAGGCGGACATTCTGCGGCAGTCCTTGAGCGTTTGGGCGAAAACGGCAAGATGTATCTTTTTGACCGTGACCCGGATGCTATTGAAACTGTAACCGAAAGATTTAAAGACGATAAACGGGTTACTGTTATTCACAGCAACTTTTCGGAAATAAAATCGGTTTTGACCGATTTAGGTGTGGACGGTGCAGACGGCATTATTGCCGACTTAGGCGTCAGCAGTCATCAGTTAGATACTGCAGAACGCGGATTTTCGTTTCACCAAGACGCTCCGCTTGATATGCGAATGAGCAAAACGGGGCGGAGCGCAGAAGATATAGTCAATAATTATTCACAAAAAGAACTTTTTGATATTATAAGCAAGTACGGTGAAGAAAAGTTTGCAGGCTCTGTGGCAACAGCTATAGTAAAAGCCAGAGAAAAAGCGCCTGTTAAAACGACTTTAGAGCTTGCGGAAATTGTTTCAAATGCAATTCCCGCAAAATTCAGAAGAAACGGTCATCCTGCCCGAAAAACCTTTCAGGCGATTCGTATTGAGGTAAATGCGGAACTCACAGTCCTTGAAAATACTTTACCCGATATGTTTGAACTGCTTAATACAGGCGGAGTGCTTGCAATAATAACATTCCATTCGTTAGAAGATAAAATTGTAAAGGATTATTTCAAAACGCTGAAAGAGGGCTGTACTTGCCCTAAAGATTTTCCGGTTTGCGTTTGCGGTAAAAAACCGAAAGCTATTGTAAAATCTGCAGGAGTTAAAGCCCAAAAGAAAGAATTAGACGAAAACAACAGAAGCCGTAGCGCGAAACTCAGAACGGCTGTTAAATTAGGATAAACAAAGATTACAGGAGGTAAATATGGCAAATTATACAGGCTCTGCGGCTTATGACCTTTCGCTTTTTGAACCGCAGGTTATTGAAAAGCCGAAAACAAAGAATAATACCAAAAAAACTCCGCCTGAAAAACAGGTTGCTAAAAAAAGCGCTTCAAATGAAATTCAAACAAATACAGCCCGTAAGGCGCAAAATGTAAAAATAAATGTTGCAATAATAAAAACTATGGCAGTAGCTTGTGTTTTTTGTATGGCTTTAGTAGGAATTCTTGTTATGAATTCCAAAATAAACGCTCTCGACCGTCAAATAGCAAATGTTGAAAACGAGCTTAGCATTGCAGAGGGTGAAAGCGTAAGGCTCAATGCAGAGCTGAGCAGCAAAATCTCAACTGATAAAATTGAAGATTATGCCGAAAATGTTCTTGGTATGGTAAAAGCAGAAAACTATCAGATTAGCTACATAGATTTGTCAAAAGGTGACCAAATCGTTGTATCGGGTGATAAAACAGTAAACGATGGCTCTGAATTTTCAAATAAAATTAAAGAGTTGGTTGCATATATTTTTTAAATAAAAATATAAATTTATGAGAGTTAGAAAATATTTTTCTTAACTCTCATTTTGTGGTTATATAGATGTAGTTTTTCGGAGGCTAATATGGCACGAGTGAATAATAATATAAAGAAAAGATGCTTAACGGCCATTGCAATTTTGCTTGTAATAGGCTTTGGCGGAGATGTTTTAAGACTTGCTTACTTTCAAATATTTAATGCCGATGAGTACAAAGCCCACGCAGAGTCAGACCAATTAAGCGATACTCAGATTTCTGCCGACAGAGGCGTTATATACGATTGCAATATGGAGGTTTTGGCAGAAAGTGCTTCTGCATGGCTTGTTTATGTTAATCCGTCAAAAATTGAAGATGATACACAAAAAAGCGTTATTGCAAAAGGTCTTTCCGGTATTTTAAATGACGAAAATTTAACAGAAGAGGTTGTTTCCGAAAAAATCAGCAACAGTAAATACGGATATGTAAAAATCAAAGGCAAAATAGAGTACGAAACAAAAAGCGCCGTTCAGAAATTCATAAACGAAAACGATCTTTACGGCATTGTTTCTATTGACCCTGACACAAAGAGATATTATCCTTACGGTAACTTCGCCTCCAGCATTATCGGTATGACTAATATTGACGGAGACGGCAGAACGGGTGTAGAATATAAATATAACGATGTTTTAACAGGTATTCCGGGCAGAATTATTACTGCAAGAGACGGTCACAGTAATTTAATGTCGTCAAATTACGAAACAAAGTTTGAAGCAAAGCAGGGCACAAGCCTTATTTTGACTATAGATAAAAATATTCAGCATTATCTTGAAAAAGGTCTTTCGCAAGCGGTAGTCGATAACGAAGCGACATCTGCTTACGGTATTGTTATGGATGTAAATACGGGAGCTGTTCTTGCAATGGCTACCATGCCGGATTACGACCTTAACAACCCGTCTGTTATTACTGATGAAGAAGTTTTAAAGGAAATTTCCGAAATTGAAGATGATGAAGAAAGAGCACTTGCCTATAGTAATAAAGTTTACCTGATGTGGCGTAATAAAGCTATAAGCGATACTTATGAGCCCGGTTCGGTATTTAAAATTTTTACGGCAGCCGCAGCTCTTGAAGAGGGTGTAGCAACAAAAGATACAACATACACCTGCGGAGGTTCAATCCAAGTTGCCGATAACCTTATTCATTGCCATAACTTAGCAGGTCACGGCACTCAGACCTTAGAGCAAGGTCTTGTAAACTCCTGTAACCCGTTTTTTATAACTATAGGTCAAAAGTTGGGCACAGAGCGCTTCTACAAATATTTTGAAGCGTTTGGTTTTACAAATAAAACAGGTATAGATTTACCTGAAGAGGCTGAGCCGGTAGGCGGAGTTACATATCATAAAAAAGAAGATATGGGTATTTCTCAGCTTTCTTCCAGTTCTTTCGGTCAAACCTTCCAGGTAAGCCCTATTCAAATGATTACAGCGGTTTCTGCTATTGCAAACGGCGGTAATCTTATGGAGCCTTATGTTGTTGCAAAGCAAATTGACCAAGAGGGCAATACTGTTTACGAAAAGACTCCCACCGTAAAACGCCAGGTGGTTTCGGAAAGCACGGCGAACACGGTTATAAGTATGATGGAAAGCGTTGTAAACGGCGGTACCGGCAGAAATGCATATATTCCGGGCTATCGTGTTGCAGGTAAAACAGGTACATCCGAAAAACTTACGGTTGACGGTGAGTATATTGCCTCATTCGTAGGCTGTGCGCCTGCCGATGACCCTCAAATAGCAGTTCTTATTATTATAGATGAGCCTCACGGCGCTCTTCACGGAGGCGGTGCAATAGCGGCTCCGGTAGCAGGCAGTATTATTGAACAATCTCTTAAATATATGAATGTTGAGCCGGTTTATACCGATGAAGAGCTTGCAAAAATGAATGCGTCAACGCCTGATGTTACAGGTATGACTGTTTCTGCGGCTGTATCAACTCTTGAGGGTAAAGAGTTTACTGCAAGAGTTGTTGGTGACGGCGAAAGAGTAATTTCGCAATACCCGGTTAAAGACCAGGGTATTCAATTGGGCGGTGTTGTTATTCTTTATACCGATTCGGAAAATAAAGATACTTCTTCGACTGTTCCGGATCTTATAGGACTCAGTATTTCAGACGCCAACAAAAAGGCTGTTAATTCAGGTTATAATATTAAAATCTCAGGCTCTACCGTAAGCAGTGAGGTCGTTTCTTATAAGCAAAGTATAGAGGCAGGTACAAAGGCAGAGCTCGGCACAACTATTACGGTATACTTTAAAACAACAAGCGGTGTACAAGACGATTAAAAGGTGGTAAGCTTATGTTACTTTCAAAACTTTTAGAAGATGTTAAAGTGTTAAACAGTTATATTGATGTTGAAATTTCCGATGTTACCGATAAAAGCAACAGTATTAAAGAAAACTGCGCTTTTGTTTGTGTAAAGGGGGCTCATTTTGACGGTCACTCCTTTGCTACTGAGGCCTTGAAGCTGGGTGCAAAAGCAGTGATAGTTACTCACGATATAGGCTTAAAGGAGCAGGTTATTGTTGAAAATACCCGTGAAGCGTATGCTCTTATGTGCAAAAACCTTTTCGGCAGATGTGTAGATAAGCTTAATGTTATAGGTATAACCGGTACAAACGGCAAAACTACAACGGCTTTTGTTATTAAAGATATTTTGAAAGTATTGGGTATTGAAAGCGGTCTTATAGGCACAGTTAAAAATATGGTAGGCGAAACAGAATTCCACACAGAGCTTACAACTCCCGACCCTTATGATATGCACGGACTTTTCAAAAAGATGGTTGACGCAAACTTAAAGTATTGCGTTATGGAAACTTCTTCACAGGCCTTTGACCAAATGCGTTTGGCAGGTATTCATTTCAGCGTTGGCGTGTTTACCAACTTAACTCAGGACCATTTAGATTATCACGGCACATTAGAAGAGTACAAAAAATGCAAAAAAAATCTGTTTTTAAACTCAGATAAAGCCGTTTATAATAACGATGATGAAGCTTCGGCTTATATGCGTGACGGTGTTTTCTGCCCGTCTGTCGATTATTCCGTAAATAACAGCTCTATATACAAAGCAGAAAATATAGAGTTATTCTCCGACAGAGTTGAGTATGATTTAAACGGAGAACATGTTGTTTTCTTCATTCCCGGCGATTTCTCTGTTTACAACTCTCTTTCAGCTATTTCTGCTGTGTGCAGTTTGGGTTATTCTCTTAAAGAAACCGTAAATGCTATCAGCAAAGCACATTCAGTCAGCGGCAGATTGGAAGTTTTAAATACAAATACGGATTACAGCGTTATAATAGATTATGCCCACAGTCCGGACGGTTTGGAAAAAGCCATAAAAGCAGTAAAAGGCTTTACAAAAGGCAATGTTATTACCGTTTTCGGATGCGGCGGCGACAGAGATAAAACAAAACGCCCTAAAATGGGTAAAATAGCAGGGGAGCTTTCTGATATTGTTGTGGTAACAACCGATAACCCTCGCACAGAAGTCCCCGAAGAAATTATAAAAGATATATTAAAAGGTATGGAAAATTCCTCGGCTAAGGTTTATAATGTAACCGACAGAAGCGAAGCGATTAAATTCGCTTTAAGTATCGCAAAAAAAGACGATGCAATTCTTCTTGCAGGTAAAGGTCACGAAACATACCAGATTATAGGTAAAACCCGTTACCATTATGACGAAAGAGAAATTGTTGCATCAGCGTTAGGGTGACTGAAGATAAATGGTACTTTCTATTAAAGAAATAGCAGACGCTTGTAAAAGTTCTTGCGGTGTTGAGGGTAATATTTTAAAAATATCAACGGACAGCCGTGAAATTGACGGAGATACACTTTTTGTAGCCTTGGCAGGACTGCGTTTTGATGCAAATGATTTTGTAGAAGATGTTTTGCAAAAAGGTGCAAAGGCTGTAGTTTGCAGCAGATTCGAGGGTGAAGATTCCCGTGTTATCTTAGTTAAAGATACGGGAAAAGCTCTTTTGGATATTGCAAAGCTTTACCGTGAAAAGTTTAATATTCCCTTTATAGCATTAACAGGCAGCGTTGGTAAAACTACAACAAAAGGTATGGTGAATACCGTTGTCAGCTCAAAATACAATACCCTTTGCACTAAAGGTAATCTGAATAACGAAATCGGAGTTCCCAAAACCCTGTTCGGCTTAGAAAACGGTAATCAGGTTGCCGTTATTGAAATGGGTATGAATCATTTCGGCGAAATATCAAGACTTTCTAAAACAGTTCAGCCTGATATAGGCATTATTACAAATGTGGGAACCGCTCATATTGAGAATTTAGGCTCAAGAGAGGGCATTTTAAAAGCTAAATGCGAAATACTTGACGGTATGAAAAAAGGCTCTGTTCTTGTTATTAACGGCGATAACGATATGCTTAAAACCGTAGTTGATGAGAATTACAGAATTGTTCAATTCGGTTTGGAAAACACTAACGATATTTATGCAAAAAACATTATTTCAACTGACGGGGGCAGTCGTTTTACCGCAATTTACGGTGAAAAACAGGTTGAGGCTTTTGTTCCCGCTGTGGGTATTCACAATGTTTATAATGCTTTATGCGCTATGTGTGTAGGCTGTGAACTCGGTATTTCTTTAGAAGACAGCGCCGAGTCTCTTAAAAATTTTGTTGCCGAAGGTATGCGTCAGAAGGTAACAAACTTTAACTGTATGACTTTTATTGAAGATTGTTATAATGCAAATCCTGACAGTATGTGTGCGTCTTTAGAAACACTTAAAACTTTGAAAAAAACAAGAACAATAGCTGTTTTGGGCGATATGCTTGAGTTAGGAGATTACAGCGATGCGGCTCACAAAAAAGTGGGTGAAAAATGTGCAGAAACGGGCTGTGATATTGTTTTAACCTTTGGTAAAGAGGCAGAAGTTATTTCAATTACCGCAAAAGCACTTGGCGTTGACGCTGTTTCTTTTATGGATAAGACAGAGCTTACCGAATATTTAAAAAATATATTAAAAAAAGGCGACACAGTCCTTTTTAAAGGCAGTCGCGGAATGAAAATGGAAGAAATATTCAATTCTATTTATAAGGAGCAGGAAGTATGAATACAGTAGTTGCTTGTATAATCGCAGCAGTAGTTGCTTTTGGTATTTCGTTCGGCTTAGGCTATGTGGTTATACCGTTTTTACATAAGCTTAAATTCGGTCAGACAATTCTTGATATCGGACCGAATTGGCATAAAAACAAACAGGGAACACCTACAATGGGCGGTATTCTTTTTGTAATAGGTACTCTTGTTTCTTTTTGTGCCGTTGCCTTAACAGACCATTTGTTAGGCGGCAGTATAATTACGGTAAACGAGCTTGTGGCCGACTCTAACAAGGTTAAAATATGGGGCGGTCTTTTAATGGCTGTGGGCTTTGGTATTATCGGTTTTCTTGATGATTACATTAAAGTAGTTAAAAAACGCAACTTAGGTTTGACAATTCCTCAAAAAACTGTTCTTCAGATTGTTTTAATGGTAGGTTATTTGTTAACACTTTATATAAACGACCCAACCGGAAGTATGTTTATTCCGTTCTTCGGTATGGTAGAAACAAGAATTTTCTTCTGGGTAATCGGTATTATTGCAATTTACTGCACAACTAACGCGGTTAACTTTACCGATGGTGTTGACGGTCTATGCGGCTCCGTTACGGTTACGGCAGCTCTTAGCTTTATTGCTGTTGCGGCGCTTCGTAATTGCCTTGGCGTCAGCCTTATGGCATCGGCTTTGGTAGGTGCGCTTATCGGTTATCTTATTTGGAACTGGTATCCTGCAAAGGTTATGATGGGCGACTTAGGTTCTATGTTTTTAGGCGGTATGATTATTGCGATGGCTTATGCTGTTGATTGCCCGCTTATAATCATTTTTGTAGGTATTATCTATGTTTTGGAATTTGGTTCGGATATACTTCAAATAGGTTATTTTAAGTTAACACACGGTAAAAGAATTTTCAAAATGGCACCTATTCATCATCATTTTGAAATGTGCGGATGGAAAGAAACAAAAATTGTTAAAATTTTCTCAGCAATAAACCTTTTAGGCGGTATTATTGCAATTCTCTTAGTTTATTTCGGTAATTTAAGCTGATAACAAATTTAAGGAGTTTCGTTTATGGAAAAGAAAAACTCTATATGGACTGATTTTTTTGTAAAAAAAGAGAATAAAATGGATATACCGTTTCTTCTCATAATGCTTATTTTAATGGCATTCGGTCTTGTTATGCTTTTGGCGTCAAGTTATGCCTTTTCATATTACGAAACAGACGGTAAATCAAGCCTTCATTTTTTCTATAGGGAAATTCTTTTTATGTCTGTGGGGCTTGTTGCAATGTATGTGTTCTCCAGAATTAACTACAGCAAGTTAAAGCATTTTTCAAATATTATTTTGATTATTGCATGGGGACTCGTCATATTAACAATAATCATCGGTAAAGCAAGCGGCGGAGAAATAAACCGTTGGTTAAATCTTGGCTTTTTTGATGTTCAGCCGTCAGAAATAGCAAAATTCGCAATCGTTCTTTTTTGTGCGGTGGGGCTTGATAAAAATCATAAAAAAATGGTAAGCGAAAAGCCCTCTACAGTTACTTGGGCTGTAAAATTAGCTGAAATAACAAATGGTAAAATTGTATTTACCGAAAGTACGGTTACGCTTTTCTTTTATTTAATGATTGTAGTGGCTACGGCGGGGCTTGTATTTATGGGCAGTCACCTTTCGGGTGCTATTCTTATCGCCCTTTTCGGTATTGCAATGCTTTGGGTAGGCGAGGGCAAGGCAAGATGGTTTGCAGTGGGTATTATCGTTGCAGCCATAGCGTTGTTTGTTGTAATTAAGTACTACGACAGTATTCCTCTTCTTAAAGATTATATGGGCGACAGAATCGGTTCTTGGCTTAATAAAGATTTAACAGACACCGACAAGCGTTGGCAAACAAACCATTCGCTTTTTGCTTTGGGCTCAGGCGGCTTCTTTGGCTCAGGTCTCGGTAATTCAAAACAAAAATATTTCTATGTTTCAGAGTCTCATACAGACTTTATATTCTCAATTATAGGCGAGGAATTAGGTTTTGTAGGCTGTTGCATAGTTTTAGGCCTTTTTATTGCTCTTATTTTAAGAGGCATTTATATCGGTATGCACGCAAAAGACCGTTTCGGCGCGCTTCTTGCTTTCGGTATAATGATGCAGATTGCAATTCAGGTTATTTTAAATGTAGCGGTTGTTACCGATACCTTGCCGAATACAGGCATCAGTTTGCCGTTCTTTAGCTACGGCGGCAGTTCGACCCTTGTTACATTAGGTGAAATGGGATTTTTATTAGGTGTTTCAAGGCAAGCAAATTTGCCGAAGGTATATTCGTTTACAGACGGTAAAAAATTTAAGAAATCAAAGAAGGCGTAAAGATGAAAGTATTAATTGCAGCAGGCGGTACCGGAGGTCATGTTAATCCTGCGTTAGCAGTTGCAGGTGAAATAAAAAGAAGATACAGCGATGCAGAAATCTGTTTTGTGGGCACTCCTGACAGAATAGAGTCCAAAATTGTTCCCGAAGCAGGTTTTCCTCTTAAAACTATTGAAATTTCAGGGTTTAAAAGAGGTTTTTCCGCCGCCGATATTAAAGCGAATATAAAGACTGTAGAAAGGCTTTTAAAAAGCTCAGGTGCAGTTAAAAAGATAATAAATGATTTTAAGCCCGATGTTGCAGTAGGCTTCGGAGGATATGTAAGCGGCCCGGTTATTCGTATGGCGGCAAAAATGGGCATACCCACGGCCATTCACGAGCAAAATGCATATCCGGGGGTTACAAATAAAGCATTAGCTGAAAAGGTAGATGCAGTAATGCTTACCGTAGATGTTGCCAAAGACAGAATGAAATGTAAAAACGAGCCTATTATTACAGGACTTCCTATAAGGCAGGAGTTGCTTTTGGCAAACGGTGAAGAGTCAAGAAAAAAATTAGGCTTTGACGACAGACCTATTGTTCTTTGTATGGGCGGTTCGTTAGGAGCAAGAGCAATTAACGAAGCTATTATAGACGCTGTTTCACAAAACGGCAGAAAAACAAAATACAATTACATTATTGCAACAGGTCAATACGGACTTTGGGTGCCCGATAAAATGCGTGAAAAGGGCATAGAGCCTGATGAACTTTCTAATATGGATGTTCGTACATATATAAACGATATGGATGTATGCCTTTCCGCCGCCGATCTTGTTATATGCCGTGCAGGTGCTTCATCGCTTTCTGAATTTGAGGCACTGGGTAAGGCCTCTATACTTGTTCCGTCACCTAATGTTACCGAAAATCACCAATTTCATAATGCAATGGCACTTGTTAATAACAATGCCGCCGCAATTATTGAAGAAAAGGATTTAACCGGCGACAGTCTCGGCAAGAAAATAGATGAACTTCTGTCAGATAAAGAGCTTTTAAAAGAAATAGGCGAAAACGCAAAACGCATTGCGGTAACAGACGCTACAGACAGAATTTGCGATATAGTTTTAAGTCTTATAAAGTAACTGATTTTAACATTTTTTACCCGTTTTACATATTATAGGGCATAGGATATTCTCGAAAGGGGTTATTGTATGTCCTCATTTAAAATAGCGGGCGGTCGCCGTGTCAGCGGCGAATTAAAAACTCAGGGCTCTAAAAACAGCGTTTTGCCGATACTTGCTTCTACATATCTTTTAGACGGCAAAAGCGTTATACATAATTGCCCTAAGCTTTCGGATACGGTTGGCACGGTTAACATTTTAAAAAGCTTAGGCTGTAAAGTGAAATTTGACGGTAATACCGTAACTGTTGACAGCACCGGTGCAGACGGCTTTGAAATTTCAGAGAATTTGATGCATGAAATGCGTTCTTCAATAATATTTTTAGGTGCAATTCTCGGTAAGGTGGGTAGAGCTGTAATATCTACTCCCGGCGGTTGTGAAATAGGGCTCAGACCTATAGATTTACATTTATACGCCGTTAAAAAATTAGGCGTAACCGTAAACGAAGAATACGGAAAATTAAATTGTTTTATAGAAAATGATTTGTCCGGCAGTAAAATTACTTTTTCGTTTCCGAGCGTAGGGGCCACCGAAAATGCCATTTTACTCGCTGTAAAGGCAAAGGGTGAAACTACTGTAGTAAACTGCGCAAGAGAGCCCGAAATTATCGATTTATGCAATTTTTTGAATAAATGCGGTGCAAAAATCTCAGGGGCAGGCGAAAGCATAATAGTTATAAACGGTGTTGAAAAGTTATATCCTTGTGAACACACTGTTATCAGCGACAGAATTGTTACAACAACCTATCTGTTAGCAGGCGCAATAACCGGCGGAGAAGTAAGTTTGAAAAATACCAACCCTGAGCATCTTCAGGGAGTTTTACCTATTTTAGAAGAAATGGGCTGTTCCTTAAATATAAGGTGTAAGGATATTTTTCTTAAAGCGCCGAAAAGGTTAAATAAAATAAATAAAATAGTTACACAACCTTATCCCGGTTTTCCTACAGACGCTCAGGCGCCGTTTTGCGCCGCTTCGTCTGTTGCAAACGGCACAACCGTAGTGGTAGAAAATATATTTGAAAGCAGATTTAAGCATATACCCGAGCTTAACCGTATGGGTGCAAAAATTCGTACGGAGGGCAGAGTATCCGTAATAGACGGTGTAGATAGGCTTTTCGGAGCAGAAGTGTTTTCACCGGATTTACGGGGCGGCGCGGCGCTGGTTTTAGCAGGGCTGTGTGCCGAGGGCGAAACAATAGTTCGTAATATAGGTTTTATAGACCGAGGCTACGAGAATTTAGAAAATAACCTATGTTCGCTTAATGCTGATATAGTTAGAAGGGAATATTAAAATGGAGAATAATACCGGTAAAACGAAAAAACATAAAACCGTTGTAAAACCCGGTAAACCTGATAAAAATGCAGGATTATCAAGAGACGAGGTCCGCTCTATAAATAAAAAGAAAATGAAGTTAAAAAGACGGATAAAAAAGCTTTTAACCACATTCATCTTGGGTATTGCGGTAATATGTGCAGGCATTGTTTTAGTTTTATCTCTGTGTTTTAAAATAAATACAATTACCGTAAAAGGCGAGTGTATGTACCCTCAGGATACCGTTATAAATGCCAGCGGTATTGAAACAGGCACAAACTTATTCAGAGTAAACGGAGAAAAAGTTTCAGATAAACTGTCTGCGGCTCTTCCTTATATAAAATCGGTTACAATAGAAAGAGAGCTTCCTGATACAATAGTAATCAATGTAAAGTCAACTTCTGCGGCGGGAGCTATAAGTCAAAACGGCAATTATATTTTAATAGACAGCACGGGCAAGGTTTTAGACGCCGATTGCTCAATGCTTTCTGAAAGTATGGCTGTTATTGAAACTGCAGGAGTAAAACAGGTAACAGAGGGAGAAAAAATTGTCCTTTCAGACGAGAAAGAAACAGAGGCTCTTTTAAAGCTTTTATCCGCAATAGACGAAAGCGGACTTAAATCCGTAACCTCCGTTAATGTTCAAGATATAAATGATGTTGAACTGATTTATGACGGCCGTATTTTGATTAAAGTAGGCTCTCTGACCGATGTTGCCCATAAGCTTCAGTTAGCAAACGGCGCTATAGAAAAAGAAAATGAAATTAACGCTTACTCTACGGGTATTCTTAATTTAAAAATAGAAGACCATGTTTATTTTAACGCAGGCTCTATAGAGGAAACTACCGCTGAAAAACCTACCGAAGAGGATGTGACAAGCGAAGACGGCGAAAAAAGCGATAATGATGATTCAAATAATGATAAAACCGCTGATGCTCAGTGATATAAAAGTAAATATTTAAAAAAATTATTAAAAAACAAAAAAATACATAAAATAACTTGATATTGTTTAAATAATATGATAAAATCAACAAGGTGTATTATTGTAAATGTATTTAGTTATATATTTTAGGAGGAAGTAAAATGGGCTTTGAAATTTCAAATGATTTTGAAGATGTAACTCAGATTAAAGTTATCGGTGTAGGCGGCGGCGGCGGAAACGCTATTAACCGTATGGTTAGCTCAGGCGTTCAAGGCGTTGAATTTATCGCTATCAATACAGATAAACAGGTTCTCACATTCTCTAAGGCAACTCACAAAATCCAAATCGGTGAAAAGGTTACCGGAGGCCGCGGCGCAGGCGCCCGTCCTGAAATGGGTCTTAAAGCTGCCGAAGAAAGCAGAGAAGCTATTGTAGATGCACTCAGCGGTGCTAATATGGTATTTATAACTGCAGGTATGGGCGGCGGCACAGGTACAGGCGCGGCTCCGGCTATTGCAGAAATTGCAAAAAGCGAAGGCATACTTACAGTAGGTATTGTTACAAAGCCTTTTGCATTTGAGGGCAAACGCAGAATGCAGCAGGCAGAAGCAGGTATCGCAGAGCTTGCTCAGCATGTAGACAGTCTTATAGTTATCCCTAACGAAAGACTCAAACTTGTTTCAGACCAAAAAATTACATTTGCAAATGCATTCGACATTGCAGACGATGTTCTTCGTCAAGGTGTTAAGAGCATTTCAGAGCTTATTAAGGTTCCGGGTCTTATCAACCTCGACTTTGCCGATGTTACAGCAATTATGAAAGATGCCGGACATGCTCACATGGGCGTTGGACGGGCTTCAGGTAAAGAAAAGGCAGAAGCAGCGGCAAACGCAGCAGTTTCAAGCCCTCTTCTTGAAACAACAATTCAAGGTGCAAAGGGTGTTATTATCAGCATAACTTCTTCACCTGACATTACTCTTGATGATGTAGATGTTGCGGCAAGCATTATTGCGGATGCAGCAGATGCAGATGCAAATATCATCTTTGGTGTTGCGTTTGATGAAAAACTTGAAGATGAAGTTGTTGTTACGGTTATTGCAACAGGCTTTGGCTCAGAAATAAATTCATTTGCAGATAAATCCTCTGCCTCGGCATCAGCAGATGTTGCGTCATCTTCAGCAGATGACGAAGACGGCGATATTGTCGATATTCTCGGTCTATTCAAGAAATAATTGTTAGATCTGAAATTATAATAATTATGCACGCAGATTACTTTCGGTAGTTTGCGTGCTTTATATATCAAATCTTTAAAACAATACACAATACTGTAAAATTCGGTAAATCGCGAAAAGAGAATTTCTAATGGCTACAGATTTAAAAAACAGTTTAAAAAAGAAAAAACGCAAAAAAATATTACGAAAAATAATAAGATTATCTTGCCTGTTTTTGCCTTCGGTAATTGTGCTTGCGGCGCTTTCAAGAGCAATTCCCATGAATACAACAAGGTTGAATTTAGGCAAAAGTAATATTGGTGAAAAGGCAGTAGCACTTACATTTGATGACGGTCCTTCAAATTATACCGAAGAGCTTTTAGACGGACTCGCTGTGTATGATGTAAAGGTAACATTTTTTGTAGAAGGCAAAAATGCAGAAAAAAATCCTGATATTGTAAAACGCGCTCACGAAGAAGGGCATCTTATCGGCAACCACACATACAGCCACATAGATTTCTTCAAATCATCTTTAACAGAAATCAGGGAAGATATAGACAAGGGTGCGGCGGTTATACAGGAGATAACCGGTGAAAAACCGCTTTTTCTCCGCGCACCGTACGGTCATGTTACCTTTTTGCAGTTGAAACAGCTTGATTGCTTTTTTGTGCGCTGGTCCGCTTCAACATACGATTGGTTCAGAGAAGAAGAGGAGTATATATACAACCGCATAATGAATGAGGCAAAAGACGGTGAAATTATTCTTATGCATGATACGAGAGAAGTAACTGTAAAGGCGGTTTTAAAAGCTATCCCCGAATTACAGGAACAGGGCTTTGAGTTTGTAACTGTTGATGAGTTACTTACACGAAACGGTAATAAGCTGGCACAGGGTATTCCTTACAGAAAGTGCGAAAACGGCGACAGTCCCATAGCATATTAAATATAAATATAAAAAAACACGCAATCGAATAAAATCGGTTGCGTGTTCTTTACTGTAAATAAAAATTATTTCTTTTCTGTAAGAGCTTTAGTATCTCTTGCTATAGCAAGCTCTTCATTTGTAGGAACAACAAATGCTCTTACCTTTGAACCTGCTTTGGTAATTTCGATTTCTTCACCGCGAACGCTGTTAGCGTCACTGTCAAGCTCCATACCAAGATATGAAAGATTGTTTATAACATCTTCTCTGAGGTCTGTGCAGTTTTCACCGATACCGCCTGTAAATGCAATAACATCAACGCCGTTCATAGCGGCAATGTATGAGCCGATTGTTTTACGGATTTGATACCACTGCATATCTCTTGCAAGCTTAGCGCGTTTGTTGCCCTTAACTGCCGCGTCTCTGACATTTCTGTCATCAGAGTCAACGCCCGAAATACCGAATACGCCGCTCTTTTTATTCATAATTTTATCCATTTCTTCAGCAGAAATATTATGTTTTTGCATAATGTAAGTAATGGCAGACGGGTCAACGGCACCGCAGCGGGTACCCATCATAAATCCGTCAAGAGGTGTAAGACCCATACTTGTATCGAGAACTTTACCGTCTTTAATAGCGGTAATCGAACAGCCGTTGCCTAAGTGACATGTAATAAGCTTGAAATCTTTAAGGTCTTTGCCGATAATTTCAGCGGTTCTTTCGGCAACGAATTTGTGAGATGTGCCGTGAGCGCCGTAACGGCGGATATGGTCTTTTTCATAATATTCGTAAGGCAGTGCAAACATATATGATGTTTCAGGCATTGTGCTGTGGAATGCGTTATCAAAAACAACAACCTGAGGTGTGTCGCCTAAAAGCTCTTTACATGATTTAATACCAACAATGTGTGCAGGGTTATGAAGGGGTGCAAGGGAGCTGAGTTCATCAATATCGGCAATTACTTTATCTGTAACAACAACGCTTTCGGTGTATCTGTCACCGCCTTGAACAACTCTGTGACCGACAGCGTCAATTTCTTTAAGGTCGTCAATAACTTTTGTTTCACCGGTTGTTAATTTCTCTTTAACAATGTTGAAAGCAACCTTGTGGTCGGGAATGTCAACATATTCATCAAATTTTTTGCCCTCAAAAGTAGAACCTTTTGTGTGGCTTGTTTCAAGACCGATGGCTTCGCAAATACCTTTTGCAAGAACCTTTTCACCGTCCATATCAAATAACTGATATTTAAGTGAAGAACTACCGCAGTTAATTACGAGAATTTTCATTTATAAACCTCCGTTTGAGCGTTATTTTCAGAAAATAACCCACAAAAATTTATTTTACCATACAATTATACCACTAAATAAATCTTTTTCAAGTAATTTATTGTATTATCGGTCAAAATATTGTATATTATTATATATTGTGTTTTCAGGGAGGTGATTTTTTTGAATTACGGTGTCATTGCAGAATTTAATCCCTTTCACAACGGGCATAAATACCTTTTAGAACAATTAAAAGGGGATTGTAATACAATAAGCGTATGTATGAGCGAAAGCTTTGTTCAGCGCGGCGAAAGCGCTATATGTTCACCTTATGCCAGAACTAAAATGGCTTTAGAATGCGGAGCTGATTTGGTTTTGTCACTGCCGCTCCCTTTTGCCACATCAAGTGCAGAAAAATTTGCTGTAGGCGGGGTATCTGTTTTAGGCTCTTTAGGCGTAATTGACGCATTGGCATTCGGCTCCGAAACCGGTGAAACAAAAAATCTTATTAAATGTGCAGACTGCCTAAATTCGGAAGAATTCAAAAAATCACTTGAAAATACCTTGACCTCCGGTGAATCTTTTCCTGCAATTCGTCAAAAGGTTATTACAGAGCTATTAGGTGAAGAGATTGGGAATGTTCTTTCTTCGCCAAATGACATTTTGGCAGTTGAGTACATTAAGGCAGTTAAAAGCTTAGGGTTTGATATGTCTTTTACTCCTATAAAAAGAAAAGCTGTAGACCACAACAGCAGTAATGTAATTGATAATATTTGCTCGGCGTCTCACTTACGCAGAATTGTTCAAGGCGAGAAAGAGTATAAAAGTTTAATGCCGCGGGAGTCGTTTAACATTTTGATTGATGAAATATCCAAAGGCAAAGCACCCTGTGATTTTGAAAAACTGAATGTGGCAATGCTCAGTAAGCTCCGCAGTATGTCGGTTTACGATTTTAAAGATTTGCCCGATGTTTCAGAAGGCCTTGAAAACCGAATATACTCTGCTGTGCGCCGTAGTACGGATATTAACGGAATACTTGAAAAAGTTAAAACAAAAAGGTATACTTATTCCCGTATTAAAAGAATTTTACTATGTGCATTTTTAGGAATTAAAAAGAGTGATATTAAAAACGGCGCGCCGTATATACGAGTACTCGGTTTTAATAAAAACGGTGCTATGCTTTTAAAACAAGCTAAAGAAAAATCGACTTTGCCTATAGTAACAAAATCATCGGATATAAAGAATTTAGGCGACTATGCCGAAAGAGTGTTTGCTCTTGAGTGTTTCGGCAGAGATATGTTCTCTTTAACGCTCCCTGAACCTGATGAATGCGGCAAAGTAATGACTGATAAAATAATAGTATTATAAATGGAGATATTATGGATGTAATTGTAATCGGCGGCGGTGCGGCAGGTCTTATGGCCGCGGGTACCGTTGCAAAGCGAGGACTGAGCGTAACTCTTTTTGAACGAAACGATAAGCTTGCCCGTAAAGTTGCCATAACCGGCAAAGGCAGGTGCAATGTAACAAATGCTTGTCCGCTTTTAAATGATTTAATTTCAAATGTTCCCGTAAACGGCAGATTTCTTTACGGTGCGTTTTCAAGATTCGGCACAGATGATACAATGGATTTTTTCGAGGAATTAGGAGTCCCTCTCAAAATAGAACGGGGTAACAGAGTTTTTCCCGTGTCCGATAAAGCCTTGGATATTGTAGACGCACTTAATAAATATATTACAGTAAACGGCGTTAAGCGTAAGCAGGGCAGAGTAACGGAGCTTATTTTTGAAGACGGTAAGGTCAAAGGCTGTGTTACGGAAGACGGTAAAAAATTCTATGCCGATAATGTAATTATCGCAACCGGCGGTATGTCTTATCCGTCTACAGGCTCTACGGGTGACGGCTACAAATTAGCAAAAAGCGCAGGTCACACCGTTACCGATTTAAAACCCTCTTTAGTGCCTTTAGAGTGTCACGAGGGCTGGTGTACGGACGCTCAGGGGCTTTCGCTTCGCAATGTTGAAATAAGGGTAGAAGATACTAAGAATTATAAAGAGGTCTATAAGGATTTTGGCGAAATGCTTTTTACTCATTTCGGCGTTTCGGGTCCTATGATTCTTTCGGCGTCATCTCACATGCGCAATATGGAAAAAGGCAGATATGTAATACATATCGACTTTAAACCGGCTTTAACCTACGAGCAGTTAGATAAACGCTTGCAACGGGATTTATCGGAATGCTCCAATAAAAATCTTTATAATACATTGTCTCTTATGTTGCCGCGTAAAATGATTCCTATTGTTGTTAAATTATCAGGTTTAAACGGCAATATTAAATCAAATCAGGTTACAAAAGAAATGCGCGGAGCATTAGTTGATTTACTTAAAGATATTCGCCTTACAGTAACCGATTTCAGGCCGATAGATGAGGCTATAATTACCTCGGGCGGTATTCCAGTTTCTGAAATAGACCCTAAAACAATGAAAAGCAAAATTTGTGACGGCCTTTATTTTGCAGGCGAGGTTATTGATGTAGACGCATACACAGGCGGATTTAATTTGCAAATTGCATTTTCTACCGGTCACCTTGCAGGCAGCAGTGTGGCGAATTATTAAATTGATATTATTAAATTCTTAGGAGAGTTATTTATGGTTAATATAGCAATAGACGGTCCTGCAGGCGCAGGCAAAAGTACTATAGCAAAAGCAGTTTCTAAAAGCTTAGGTTATATTTATGTAGATACAGGCGCTCTTTACAGGACGGTTGGCCTTAATGCTTTAAGGTTAGGTAAAGATACGAAGTCTAAAGAAGAGGTTATTCCTACATTAAAGGGCTTAGAGGTTTCGCTTCGCTTTGTAGACGGTGAACAAAGAGTATTTTTGGGCGAAGAAGATGTTTCAACCGCAATTCGTCAGAACGAGGTTTCTATGGCGGCGTCAAATGTTTCTGCCATTCCGGAAGTCCGTTCATTCCTTTTTGATTTGCAAAGAGATATTGCAAAAAAGAATAACTGCATTATGGACGGCAGAGATATAGGCACGGTTGTTTTGCCTGATGCCCAAATTAAAATTTATCTTACTGCATCTCCCGAGGCCCGTGCAGACAGGCGCTTCAAAGAGCTTACCGAAAAAGGTCAAAGCGTTGACTACGATGTGATTTTAAAAGAGATTAAAGAGCGTGATTATCAGGATATGCATCGGGAAATTGCTCCGTTAAAACAGGCGGAGGATGCAATTCTTGCAGATACCACATCTTTGAATTTGGAAGAAGCAATAAACTATATGATTAGCGTTATAAAGGAGAAGCTTTAATGGCTAAAGTTACTCTTGCAAAAACCGCAGGCTTTTGTTTTGGTGTGAACCGTGCAATCGGTTTAATTGAAGATTTAGTAAAGCAAGGCAAAAGCGTAGCAACTCTCGGTCCCATTATCCACAATTCTCAGGTTATTGAAGATTTGGCGAGTAAAGGTGTAACAGTTGTCGAAAGTCCGAAAGATGTGCCAAAGGGAACAATTCTTGTTCTCAGAACTCACGGTGTTACCCGTGATGTTTTACAGGAGGTAAAGGAATGTGGCTGTGATTATATAGATGCCACCTGCCCATTTGTAAAGAAAATTCACAAAATCGTTTTAGACAATTCTGACTGCAACACAGTAACAGTTATTGCCGGCGATGAGAATCACCCTGAGGTTAAGGGTATTAAAAGTTACGCAAAGGGCGAAGCTTTTGTTATTTCTTCCGCAGAAAAACTCGAAGAATTAGTAAAAAATGAACCGGAAATTGCAAAAAAACAGGTTATTTTTGTATCACAAACAACTTTTAGTGTAAAAGAATGGGAAAAAAGTTTAAAAAAAGTAAAAATACTATGTACAAATGCGAAAATATTTGATACAATATGTAGTGCGACTGAGGAAAGACAGAATGAAGCGTCAGAACTTTCTAAAGTAAACGATGCAATGGTTATTGTAGGCGGCAGGCATAGCTCTAACACCCAAAAGCTATTCAGCGTTTGTGAGAAAAACTGTCCTTCGTTTCTTGTAGAAACCGCAAAAGAGCTTAAAGGTATCACTCTTAAAGGCTTCAGTTCCGTAGGTCTCACTGCGGGTGCATCTACTCCCGCCGGTATTATAAAGGAGGTACATAAAACCATGTCCGAAATTCTCGTTGAAAACAATTCAATTCAGGAGGAAGTGCTCGACTCTGCTGAAGACTTCGCTGCTATGCTCGAAGAGTCACTTAACAGTATGAACAACGATCAAAAAGTTGAAGGTACTGTATTAAGCGTTTCTGCAACAGAGATCCAGGTTGATATCGGCAGGAAGCAGACAGGCTATATCCCATACAGCGAATATAGCAACGACCCAAAAGCTGATCCAAAAGCTGAACTCAACATTGGTGATAAGCTTAACCTCATCATTATGAAAACTAACGACCAAGAGGGCGTTACAATGCTTTCTAAAAAGCGTTATGATGCCATTGCTGCTTGGGATACTATCGTAGCGGCCGAAGGAAACGATACCGTCCTTGAAGGCGTAGTTACAGAAGTAGTTCGCGGCGGTGTAATCGTTGTTTCAAACAATGCCCGTCTTTTCATTCCTGCTTCACTTGCTACCGCAAGCCGTAACGACAAGCTCGAAGACCTTGTAGGTAAAGAGGTAAAATTCAAAGTTATTGAAGTTAACAAACAAAGAAGAAGAGCTGTAGGTTCAATCCGTGCCGTTCTTAAAGAAGAAAGAAAGGCTCTCGAAGAAAAATTCTGGGCAGAGGCTCAGGAAGGTGAAGTTCGTAAGGGTGTTGTTAAATCTCTTACAAAATTCGGCGCTTTTGTTGACATCGGCGGCGTTGACGGTATGATTCACATTTCAGAGCTTTCATGGAGCAGAATTAAAGACCCGTCAGAGGTTGTAAAAGTCGGTGACGAGGTAGAGGTTACTATTAAATCTCTTAACCCTGAGAAAAAGCAAATTTCTCTCGGATACAAAAAACTTGAAGATAATCCTTGGGAAATCTTCAAATCAAAATACTCCGAGGGCGACACAGCAG
>JBJEPP010000052.1:0-10809 GCA_051881295.1 Acutalibacteraceae bacterium
CTGTCGGCTGTTGTTGTGAGATATTCCCCATATTAAGTAACTATAATGCGAAGCAGTCATATCTGACCAAACGCGACAGCATTAAATTATATGCGAACGCAGTGAGCCATACCGAAATTTTTCATTTTTCATTTTTCATTTCTCATTCGGCTCGCGAAGCCGCTGTTAGATGTCGGCTATTAGCTGTTAGCTGAATAATCTTACTCATCAACCTCATTAAAAATTCTTGTAACTTCAACCTGTGCTTTGGCAACGCGGTGAAAGTCCATTTCTGTTACGGTTATATGAAAACTAAGCTGTTCGCCTGTTTCTTCGTTTATTTCGCCGTGCAGGTAATCTACCGAATCGTTTACCTTAGGTATTTCATCGAAAAGTTCAAGAATAAAACCGCCGAAAGAAACTGACTGGGCATCAATTTCAATATTGAAATACTCACAAAAATCGTCCATATCTATCATACAATCAACATTGTATGTATCGTCACCGATTTTTTCTATGAGCTCCACCACTTCGTCATGCTCATCCCAAATTTCGCCTACAAGCTCCTCTAAAATATCTTCCATAGTAACAATGCCCAGCGTTCCGCCGTATTCATCAACAACAACCGCAACATGGGTTTTGTTTTTCTGAAGAGATTTCAAAAGGTCGTTGATTTTCATATTAGAGCCTATATAAATAGTAGGTGAAATAAGCTCGCTGATTTTTTTATTTGTAAGACCCTTCGATGTGTATAAATCCTTTTGGTGAATTACGCCGATAATATTGTCTATATTATCTTTGTAGACCATAATGCGTGAAAACTGTGTTTCGGCAAAAAGCTCTGCCAGCTCTTCTTTTGAAACATCACAAGGTACAGCAACAAGGTCTGTTCTGTGAGTTAAAATATCTTCTGCATTAGTATCCTTAAACTCAATAACATTCTTTAAAAGCTCGCCCTCGTCATCTTCAATACTGCCGTCCTGCTGAACTTCATCCACAAACATCAAAAGCTCTTCCTGAGACATTTTGCCGTCATCTTCGGATTTTATAATTTTGTTTATAATCTTCTTCCAGCCTGAGAATATGGCGGTTAAAGGGGTAAACAATGTTAGTAATACTGTAAGGACGGGTGTTGCAAATATGGCAAATCTTTCGGGAATATCCTTTGCAACGCTTTTAGGCGTAATTTCGCCGAATACCAGAACAACAAGGGTAATCACAATAGTAGAAACGGTTGCACCGCTGTTTTCAAGACCGCACTGTTTTATAAAAAATACGGTTGCTATTGAAGAAAGCGCTATGTTTACAATATTATTACCGATTAAGATCGTTGAAATAAGCTTATCGTATTTTTCTGATACCAGCAGGGTTCGTTTAGCCTTTTTGTTGCCTTTTTCAACCATTGTTTTGAGCCTTGTTTTACTAAGTGATGAAAAGGCTGTTTCCGTTGCAGAAAAATATGCCGACATCAATACTAATAATACCATTACCACAATATAGGTAGGTGTATTCATTTTACAAACTCCTTAAATAATTTAATAATTTTTAGTGTGTTTTGAATTTTAGGTATAAAAAATCACACCTACAGACGCAAAAAGGCACATCTTAGATGAGTAACTGAAAAATTATTTAAGTGTAAAGGACATCGCCCGCAACTACTGTCGCCGTCCATTATTGGAATTCCTCCGTTCGTTTCTTTAGATTTATTGTATTTACTTTACCATAAAACCTTTGCTTTGTCAAGGGATAGGGCTATTGACATACTTTATACCGCTTGCAGTCTACAGATTTTTTACACACAAAAAGCACTCTTCTGTGTGTGAATTTATAACCCCTATTGCCTGTAAATACGAATAGATAATCGTAGAGCCTACAAAACTCATGCCTCTTTTTTTCAAATCGTTTGATATTCCGTCCGAAAGCGGCGAGGTAATTTTATCACATTCAACAACGGTTTCACCCTTTGTAAATGTTAAAAGGTAGCTATAAAAAGAACCGTATTCTTTTTGAATTTTTTTAAATACAATGCTGTTATTAACCGCCGCTTTTATTTTGCGTTTGTTACGGATTATGCCTTTATCTCCCGACAGCTTTTGCAGCTTTTCTTCATTGTAGTTGCAAACCTTATCAATATCAAAATTATCAAAAGCCTTTCTGAAGTTTTCTCTTTTATTTAAAACACACTCCCAGGAAAGCCCTGCCTGAAAGCTCTCTAAAATAAGCATTTCGTAAAGGTACGCGTCATCAAAGCGAGGCACTCCCCACTCTTTGTCATGATATTCAATATATAACGGGTTATTTAAATTACACCAGGAACAACGGTTTTTCATTTTAGTATTCACAGCCTTTCTTCATAAATCCACTATACTTTATATAAAAGCATGTTGTCAATAATTTTGTGCTGTTTTGCAAACTTTTAATTGTTGAACTACACTTTTTTATATGATATACTGAGATTAAAATAATATGAAGTATTTACCGTTCTTATAAGGAGAATCAGTAAAATGAAAACAAATGATATTTTATCTAAGGCAGACCACACGCTTTTAGCCCAAACTGCAACTTGGGAGGATATTAAAAAAATCATAGATGACGGCATTCGTTATAAAACCGCGTCTGTTTGTATTCCCCCAAGCTTTGTAAAACAGGCAAAAGAATACGCCGGCGGCAGGGTTAAAATTTGCACGGTAATAGGCTTTCCTAACGGCTACAGCACAACAGCCTGCAAGGTTTTTGAAACAGAAGACGCCGTGAAAAACGGTGCGGATGAAATTGATATGGTTATTAACATCGGCGCATTAAAAAGCAAGGATTACGATTTTTTGCTTAATGAGATTAAGGCAATCCGTAATGCGTGTCAGGGAAAAGTTCTTAAGGTTATTATTGAAACATGCCTTTTAACCGATGAAGAAAAGGTTAAAATGTGCGAAATAGTATCTGACTCAGGCGCAGGTTACATTAAAACATCAACAGGCTTTTCAACATCCGGCGCTACAAAGGCTGATGTAAAGCTTTTTGCAGATAATGTAAAAGATAATTTAAAAATCAAAGCCGCAGGCGGTATTTCAAGTCTTAAAGACGCCGAGGATTTTATAAAGCTCGGAGCAGACCGTTTAGGCACAAGCCGTATTGTAAAATTAGTGAAAGAAGATGAATTAAATGGAACAAAAACCGTATCCGACACCGCATATTAACGCAAAGCCCGAAGATTTTGCAAAAACTGTCCTTATGCCCGGCGACCCTTTAAGAGCAAAATTTATAGCCGAAAACTTTCTGACAGACGCAAAGCTCGTTAACAATGTAAGAGGTATTCAAGGTTACACAGGCAAGTATAACGGCAAAACCGTATCTGTTATGGCAAGCGGTATGGGTATGCCGTCTATAGGCATTTACTCTTATGAGCTTTTCAATTTTTTTGATGTTGATAATATTATAAGAATAGGCTCGGCAGGGGCTATGAGCGAAAAAATTAAAATCAGGGATATTGTTTTCGGTCAGGGCGCTTGCACAAACTCTAATTACGCTCACCAATTCGGTTTACCCGGCGCTCCTGCCCCTATATGCGATTTTGAGCTTCTTTCGGCGGCGGTAGAAGAGGCTGAAAAGCTCGGTGCAAACTACCATGTTGGCAATCTTCTATCTTCCGACACATTCTACAGTGACGATACAGAAGCAAGCGGCAAATGGCAAGCCTTGGGTGTTATGGCAGTAGAAATGGAAGCCGCCTCACTCTACTTAAACGCTTTAAGAGCAGGCAAAAAGGCCCTTGCTATGTGTACAATCTCAGACCATTTGCTTACAGGCGAAAATACAACTGCCGAAGAAAGGCAGACTTCGTTTACTCAAATGATGAAAATTGCTTTGAACACTGCGACAAACATTTAAAAAGGATAATATTATGAAAAGAGTATTTTTAATAGTATTAGACAGCTTCGGAGTAGGAGAATTACCCGATGCCGACAAATTCGGTGATGCAGGCGCTGACACCCTCTCTACCTGCAACAAGACAAATATTTTAAATGTGCCTAATATGATTAGCTTAGGTCTTGGCTCCATAGACGGTGTTGTGAATATCGGTAAGGTCGACTCTCCGAAAGGCGCTTACGGCAAAATGGCGGAACGCTCACAGGGTAAAGACACCACCACAGGTCATTGGGAGATTGCCGGCATAGTATCAGAAAAGCCGTTTCCTACCTACCCTGACGGATTTCCACAAGATATTACGGATAAATTCAGTAAGGCTGTGGGAAGGGGTATTTTATGCAACAAGCCGTATTCGGGTACTGCGGTAATTAACGATTACGGAGACGAGCATGTTAAAACAGGTGATTTAATTGTATATACCTCTGCCGACAGCGTTTTTCAAATAGCGGCTCACGAAGATGTTGTGCCTATTGAAACATTATACAATTATTGCAAAATTGCCCGAGAAATATTAGTAGGCGAACACGCAGTCGGGAGAGTTATTGCAAGACCTTTTAAAGGTGAAAGCGGTAACTACTACCGCACACCCAACCGCCGCGATTTCTCTTTAGAGCCAACTTCTGAAACAATGCTTGACGCTCTTAAAAAGAACGGCAAAGATGTTATTGCCATTGGCAAAATCACCGATATATTTGCAAACAGAGGCATTACAAAAACAGTATTTACCCACGGCAACGCAGAGGGTATGGAAGTAACTTATGAATGTTTAAGTGAAGATTTCAACGGCTTATGCTTTACAAATCTTGTAGACTTTGATATGCTTTACGGTCACAGAAACGATGCTGTAGGTTATGCCGCGGCACTTAATGAATTTGACTCCATGCTTGGCGATTTTAAAGAGAAGCTGTGCGAAGATGATATTCTTATTATAACCGCCGACCACGGCTGTGACCCTGTAGGTCCTAAAACAGACCACACAAGGGAATATGTGCCGATTTTAGCCTACGGCAAAAAAGTTAAGCCTAAAAATTTAGGTGTTATTGACGGTTTTTCCGGCATTTCGGCTTTTGTGTGCGATTACTTAGATGTTCCTTTTAAAGCCCCTGCTAAGGCTTTGGATGTATTTTAATGAGGTGAAAATATGACTCGTGAAGAACTTTGTAAAACAGCAGTTTCAGCTATGAAAAGCGCTTATGCCCCATATTCAGATTATAAAGTGGGCGCGGCGCTCCTTTGTAAAGACGGCACGGTTTTTACAGGCTGTAATATAGAAAATGCAAGCTACGGCTTAACATGTTGCGCTGAAAGAACTGCGTTTTTTAAGGCAATCGGCGAAGGCAAGAAGGAATTTACCGAAATTGCCGTTTGCGGCGGCAAAAACGGTATTCTTGAAAGTGAAATTTTTCCGCCTTGCGGAGCGTGCCGCCAGGTAATGCGTGAATTTTGTGAAGATGATTTTATAATAGATATGGTTTATGAGGGCGGTATTAAATCTTGTACATTACAAGAAATTTTGCCATATAGTTTTAAACCCGAAAGATTAAAATAAGCACAGAGGTTATCTTATGAGAATGTATGATTTGATTTTAAAAAAGCGTCACGGCGAAGAGCTTACGGACGGTGAAATCAGGTATATTATAAAAGGCTATACAGACGGCACTATCCCCGATTATCAAATGTCCGCACTCTCTATGGCAATTTGCTTTAATTCTATGACAGACCGTGAAATTTCTGCAATGACTAAGGAAATGGCAAATTCAGGCGATACCATTGATTTATCGGAATTCGGCGACCTTACGGTTGACAAGCACTCTACAGGCGGTGTAGGTGATAAAACCTCGCTTATAGTCGGACCTATAGTAGCGTCTTGCGGTGCAAAGCTTGCTAAAATGTCCGGCAGAGGTTTGGGACACACAGGGGGAACTGTTGATAAATTAGCTTCTATAGAGGGTTACAATATTGAGCAAACCCACGAGGAATTTTTTAAACAAACCCGTGAAATCGGTATTTCCATAATCGGTCAGACAGGCAATATGACGCCTGCCGATAAAAAGCTTTATGCGCTCCGCGATGTTACCGCTACAGTAGATTCAATACCGCTTATTGTATCGAGCATTATGAGTAAAAAATTAGCCGCAGGCGCAAAAACAATTGTTCTTGATGTTAAAACAGGCAGCGGCGCATTTATGCACGATACCGACTCTGCCCAAATGCTTGCAGAAAAAATGGTTGCTATAGGCAAGCAATGCGGCAGAAATACCGCCGCACTTATTACTAATATGGATAAGCCTTTAGGCAATGCGGTAGGAAATTCCCTTGAAGTTATTGAGGCCATAAAGGTTTTAAAGGGCGAAGAAAAAGGCGAGCTTCGTGAAATATGCGTAGAGCTCAGCGCGCTAATGCTGTCGCTTGCATTTAAGTACAGTGAAAAAGACGCCAAAGAAAAGGCAGAAAATGCTTTAGACAGCGGCAACGCATTTAATAAATTTAAAGAGTGGATAGCTTACCAGGGCGGTAACTCCAAATGGGCAGATGATACTACCCTTTTTCCACAGGCCGAATACAGTTATGATATTACCGCTGATGAGAGCGGATATATTACCGCAATGAATACGGAGGATATCGGCAATGCATCTTGCGTGCTCGGTGCAGGCAGGCAAAAGGTAACTGATACAATCGACTTCAGCGCGGGCATAATCATAGCTAAAAAGACCGGTGATTATGTAAACAAAGGTGATATATTGGCTACACTTTATACAAATAACGAGAGTAGCTTAAAGCAAGCAGAAAGCATTTATACATCTGCTGTTTCATTTGGCAACGAAAAGCCTGAGCTGTTGCCGTTGATTATTAAAAAGATAGTTTAGGCTTATTTATTCAACTAACATAAAACAACCCACAGTTTTACGCTGCGGGTTATTTTAATATAATAAAAAATCTGTTAGGGTTATTATCAAATTATTTATAATTATAATCGCACGAGTAGATTTTTAATAATAATTGTATCTGCTTAAATCAATTTCACCGTTTGAAGCTTTTTCCAAAACCTCTTCTACCGTTATTCCGTTTATATAAATATTTTCGATTATATAACGACCTTTATATATTTTCATAACAAGCTCTGCTTGTGTTTGCGGACCTTCGCAGCAACCGAAATTTATGTTATTAAATTCGTTATTTTTATCGTATAAAATTTTATAATCAACATCATATAAAACTTCATCTACATCATAAACAAATCCGATTAAATCAGAATCAAAATAATCAAAATCAAAATAATCAGACTCAGAATAATCAGAATCAAAGCTCCGGTTTATATATGTATCTGTTCTGGGTTTTTCATAAGAACCGCTACACTCATAATACCCGTTGTCAGACTTGCAGAACACTATAAACTCCGAGCCACTGTAAGTCCCATCGGTACACCTAACCTCACCATCGCAATATTCAACCGTCCTGAGAAGGATTTTAACTTCTTTACCCTTTTCTTCCAATTGATTTATTTGGTAACGCTCTATTCCCGACATACCGAAAGACACCACGAATTGACTAAGAATAATTATAGCTAAAATAATTTTGCCGAGTGTCTTATTCATCTTCTTCCACCGTTTCTGTTAAAGATTCATCTAAATTACCGTCATAGTCTTCGTCCGAATAATAGTCATCTGAATAATAATAGTAGAAATATCGCTCTAAATCATATACACCGTTTGCGGCTTTTTCCATAACCTCTTTTACCGTCATTCCGTCTATATATATGTTTTCAATTTTATAGCAACCTTTATGCACTTTCATAACGAGTTCCGCTTGTGTTTGCGGTCCTTCGCTGTTACCGTGTTTTATGTTTTCTATTTCGTTTTCTTTATTGTATAATACGGTATAATTACCGTCATCTAATACTTCATCTACTTCATAATAAATTCCGGTTGAATTAAAATAAAATGGGGTTATATATGTATCTATTTCAGGTTTTTTACTTGAAGAGGCGAACTTATAATATCCGTTGTCTGTTTCGTATAATTCCATATATTCTGCGTCATCATAAAACCCGTCACAATAACACCAAACTCTGTTGTCGCAATATTCAACTGTGTCAACAAGGATTTTAACTTCTTTACCCTTTTCTTCCAATTGATTTATTCGGTAGCGCTCTATTCCCGACATACCGAAAGACACCACGAATTGACTAAGAATAATTACAGCTAAAATAATTTTGCCGAGTGTCTTATTCATCTTCTTCCACCGTTTCTGTTAAAGATTCATCTAAATTACCGTCATAGTCTTCGTATGAATCATAAGCGTTATAATCATATCGGTCAAAATTAATTTCACCGTTTTCTGCTTTTTCTAAAAGTTCTTCTACCGATACTCCGTCTACATATACACCGGTGACTTTACAATTACCGTTATGTATCTTCAAAGTAATATACGCCTCTGTTTCAGGGCCTTCATAAAGACCGTTCTCTATATTCAGCCTTTCGTTTTCTTTATCATACAGTAAATCGTAATAATAATCATAAAAATAGTCGTCCACAGGATAAACAATATGCCCCAAATTAAAGTCACTTGTTTTTTTCAGGTATAAATCTGATTTCGGCTTTTCTTCGGAAGTTGAACATTCGTAGTATCCGTCGTGAGATTCCGTAAATTCTATATAACTGCGATAGTCCTCATCGAAATAATAAAGCCAATCGTCGTAACTTGATTCATCATACACACAAACAACTTCGGAGTCGCAATACTCAACTGAACTTACAAAAAATTTAACTTCTTGAGCCTCTTCGTCAAATTTCTTTATTTGGTACTGCTGAATTTCCAACGCACCAAACGGTACTAAAAATTGAACAGCAATAATAATAGCTAAAATAATTATACCGCGTGATTTATTCATCTTCTTCAACCGCCTGTTTCGTAATTTCAATTTGTTCTTTTTTTATTTTTTTTGAAATATAGAAATTAGCCCCGAATAATGAAGAACCGCTTATTAAGAACATAAGTCCTACTGTTACCATACCCAAATCAACTGACCAAAGTAAGAAGAACATTAAGCTGAGAAGCATAAGCAAGCCTACATTAAGTGAGAAATAACTCTTTTCGCTTGCGCCTTTTATTATCAGCACTATGCCCTGTGCAAATGATAATGCAAAAAGGATAAGTCCTATAAATATAAGATTGTCAACAATTACACTGAAAGCACTTACAAAAACCGAACCTGCTCCTAAAAAACAAACCGCCGACTGATAACGGTTTTTATCTAAAGATTTTTCGCCGAAAATAAAACCGATTGATAAGATAACAGCGCTTAATACAATAATCAAAATGTTTTTTGCAGAAAATAAAACTGAAAACATATTATCAATGAAAAATTTTGTGCCTTCGTAATAACTGTTTATGCAAATCAATGATATAACCACAGAACTTATTGCAACGCCTAACATACCCACAGGGTAAAAAGGTGTAGACCAACTGTCGCTTTTACTTAATGAATATATACATACTACTAAAGCCAAAGGTAAAGCAAAGTAGCCCCAATCAAGTGCATAACAAACCGCGAATACCGCCGCTATTGAACCCAGAACACAAATCCATTGAGTATATTCCGAACGCATATCTTCTGCAAATTCTTTTCTGTTAAGATATGCGTATAGCACACCGAGACCTGTTAAAACAACCGCCGCCGCTACCGCTAAGTACTCATTACAGAGTAAATCTGCAATGCCTACTGCACCTGCAACGGTATAACCGAAGTACAATACAAGCGGTGATACAACCTTAAAGAAATACAGAACAGGTAAAATAAGTATTGCGTCAATAAGCAGGCAAATCAATGCACCTAAATGAAGATTGAGCACCGTACTCAAAAGTCCTATTGTTGCT
Organism: Acutalibacteraceae bacterium; assembly: GCA_051881295.1. Taxonomy (GTDB): domain Bacteria; phylum Bacillota; class Clostridia; order Oscillospirales; family Acutalibacteraceae; genus DTU089. Next base: position 9,781 of record JBJEPP010000052.1, read on the forward strand.
GTTATACCCAACGACCAAATAATTGACGCACCCTCTCGCCAGGAAATTTTATCAAACTTTTTAATATAAGTATAAACTGCGGAAACCTGACCTAAAAGCATAGGTATAAATGATATTGACGCTTTAGCAAAATTCGGGAATTCATCCCACAAGGCTACAAATAAAATGATTAAGCCTATACCGACAAACAATGAGCCGACTATCGAAAAAACCATATATAAGGTTTTATTTGTTTTTACACTTTCTTCAAGCTTTGTGTTTCTTTTTTCGCCGTAAAGGAGTTCTTCAACAGGAACATTGAACAGCTCCGACAGTTTTTTTACCATTTCTACATCAGGTTGAGTTCTGTTATTTTCCCAAGAGGATACAGCCTGACGGGATATAAACAGTTTTTGTGCGAGCTCCTCCTGACTCATATTATTCAAAGTTCTTAACCTTTTGATGTTTTTTGAAATTTTTGCCATTTCAATCACCTCTGCCACTATTAAAGCATATTCCTGTGAAAAAGTCACCACTGTTTTTATAAAACATCACGCTACAATTTGTTGCCGCCCGATTTTAAAGGGCTCACGGCACTTTTTAAAAATTTATTTTTTTAGCGTTTTACTTAACCTTAATATAAAAATCCCACATATTTTTGATATGCGGGATTAAAGTTTTGCTTAATAAATATTTTATTTTTTAGATTATAATACAAAATGCAAAAACAAAATACTATTTTTTACTTGAAGAGTATGCTGCATCATATTTTTTACTTGCTCGCTCAAGTTTTTTAAAATCACAAGATATACTAACCAAGAATTTATTTTTTTTACTTACAACATCAAAATATGTCATTTGGGCATGATTTAAAATATCCGCTTTCATTTTATTGCATGTTTGTATCTGATGTTGCAATAAAGCACGATATTTTTCATCTTTTTCCAGTGACACATCAAAGTTTATCAGGGCATCCTTATGTACCGGAATCATGTTATTATAAATTGCAATATAAAATGTCCACAAATATTAAGCGACATTTAATTTTTT
>JBJEPP010000053.1:0-10809 GCA_051881295.1 Acutalibacteraceae bacterium
AATCCGCATTCCACTAAAACAGCAGGTTTTACAGCTTTATACATAAGGTAAACAGATGAGCCGCATTCTTTAATGATTCGTGTATTTTCAGGCTGCAAATGTGTTACTACACTTTTTTGTATGCTTTCAGCCAAAAGAATACTTTCATTGCTGTATGTCGGCGAGTAAAAGACTTGAGTACCCCAATATTTTTCTTGAGTGTATTTATTTTGATGAATGCTTACGAAAATAGAGTTTTCTATGCTTTCCATTATTTTCATACGGTTATGAATATCTGAGGTTTTTCGTGATTTTATTGTAGTTAATCCGTCATTCTCCAATGATGTGTCTTTGTCACGGGTTAAAACTGTTTTATAGCCGAACGATTTAAGCATTTCATTTAAATAAAGAGTTATTTTTAAATTGATGTCTTTTTCTGCTGTTCCGTCTATAGATACTGCTCCGCCGTCAAACCCGCCGTGTCCTGCGTCTATTATGATTACTAATCCGTTGTTTTCGGCGTAATTAGATACATTGCTTATATAAAACAGCGGGTTAAAACATGAATAAATAAAAATTAATGTACTTAAGATTACCGATATTATTAAAATAATAAGCTTTTTCAATATAATCACCTATATATTATATGATGAAATATATAGGTATATAGGTAATTTATTTGAATTCTTCACCTGTTTTTGTGAGTAATTTTAATCTTACTATTCTATGTAAAGGGTTTTCATTGTTAATAGCTTTAAACAAAGAATCACAAAAAGAAACGGGATTTACGGTAAAATCGTTACCTGCCGGCAAAATGAAATTCATACTTACCGTGTTGTCTTCTGAAAAAATGTTAAAATCTTTTAAATGCTCGCAAACATTTATCTCTTTGATTTGTTTTTTCTTTGTTTTCTTTTGAATAACAATATCACCGTTTGAAATAACCGAGTTGATTTTATTGATAAAATCAGCTGTATCTTCAATATCAGGTATTGTCACGCTGTATAATGCATCAGTAATAGCAAGCGTTTTTTCAACAGGCTCCGCGATTTCTAAAAACTCGATACCGGGAACAGATGCTTCATTGAGATTTTTCAAAACATCTTCGTTTTTGTAGTTTTCGTCATCTAAGCGAATATCCAAGGTTTCTCTTACGCCCTCCACTCCTAAAGGCAACGGTAAACCGAAAACCAAATGCGGATGCGGATTGAAACCTTCTGTATACCATAAAGGTATATCGGTTCTTCTGAATGCTCTGATAAGGCAACGGGTTAAATCTAAGTGAGAAATATACTTAGCAGAGTCTTTTTTAGTGAACCATATTCTGACTGAGCGCATCACATTTGCCTCCGTTTAGTTTATTTGCGCCGCAGCCGGCACATTGTTGACGACAGTTATTTGTAACTTCGGCTTTTTTAGATTTTTCATTTTCTTTAATTAAAAAATCTTTTCTTATACCTGAGTTAATGTGGTCCCAAGGTAAAATTTCATCGTAAGGTCTTCGTCTGTTTGCATAGAAAGCAGGGTCTGAATTGCATGTATTAAACGCTTCTAACCAAGTATCGTATTTAAACTTATCATCCCAGCTGTCAAATTTACATCCGTTTTTGAAGGCTTCTTCAATTACAAAAGACAGTCTTCTGTCACCACGGGCAAAAACGCCCTCAAGAAATGTCAGTTTTGTATTGTGAAAACGGAATGTAATTTTTCTTGAAGTACAGGTTTCTAAAAGTAGTTTTTGTTTGTATTCAAGCTCTTCTACAGTGTCTTGAGGCTCCCATTGGAACGGAGTGCAAGGTTTCGGAACAAATGATGAAACGCCTGCGCTTACATTTACACCTTTTCCCTTTGGCTTGTCCGGATTGTTATAAAATTCATTAACAACCTTTTGTGAAAGTGTGTTTATTCCCATAACATCTTCCTCTGTTTCTGTAGGCAAGCCTATCATAAAATACAGTTTTACGGCAGTCCAACCGCCTTTATATGCTTTAAGGCAAGTTGAAAGAATTTCTTCTTCGGATATATTTTTGTTTATAACATCACGGAGTCTTTGCGTGCCGGCTTCTGCAGCAAATGTAAGACCGGAACGGCGAACTAACGAGAGCTTTTCTTTTAATTCGTCAGAGAAATTGTCTATACGAAGTGACGGTAAAGCCACATTTATTTTTTTAGGAACAGCCCAGCCCAAAAGCTCTTCCAATAACTCTGTGATTTTTGTATAATCGCTGCTTGAAAGCGAACACAAAGACAGCTCATCATAACCTGATGTGCAAGCAAGTTTCTGACTTTGCTTACTAATGGTTTCAACACATTTTTCTCTTATAGGTCTGTACCAAAAGCCTGCCTGACAAAATCTGCAACCGCGAATACATCCTCTGAATATTTCGTGAGTAACTCTGTCGTGAACAACTTCAACGAACGGTACAACGAATTTATCAGGATAAAAAACATTATCCAAATCAGAAATTACCCGTTTGTTTATTACTGCAGGAGCGTTACATTGAGGTGTAACGCTTTTAATTGTTCCGTCTTCGTTATATTCTATATCATACAAGGACGGTACATATACGCCTTCAATTTTAGCGGCTTCAATTAAAAACTCTTTTCTTGATTTTCCCTGTTTCTTATATTCGTTCAATAAATCGAGGAACTGTAGCATAACCTCCTCGCCCTCGCCGATTAAGCAAGCGTCAAAAAAATCCGCTACCGGTTCAGGATTACATATACAGGGACCGCCTGCAATAACAACAGGAATATTAAGTGTTTCTCCCCTATCTTTGCTTCTTAAAGGAATATTTGCAAGGTCCAGTATATTTAATACATTTGTGTAGCAAAGCTCATATTGTAATGTAAAGCCCACAACATCAAAATCTGTTAAAGCGTCTCTGCTTTCAAGGCCGAATAAAGGAATGTTGTTTTTACGCATTATTTCTTCCATATCGGTATCGGGTGCAAAAACTCTTTCGCACCAGTAATTATCTTTACTGTTAATAAGACTGTAAAGAATTTTAATACCCAGGTGCGACATACCGATTTCATAAGTATCGGGAAAGCAAAACGCAAATCTCAAATCAATATTTTCTTTATTTTTAACAACCGAATTCAGTTCACCGCCTGTGTATCTTGCAGGCTTTTGAACTAAAGGCAATATACTTTCAATTTTATCTTTATACATAGTAAAACTCCATTATTATTTATGCACTTATTTTACAATAATTTTAACTAATAATCAAGTAATGAAAGCTACTTTTTAAAGATAACGGCTACCAACATATAAATTGAAATAAATATAACGGTATAATTCATATTTGAAGTAATAACACTTGCTATTGAGAATAATGTAAAACCTACGGTAAGTACTACTGATATTAAAAAAACAATTTTATCGGCTGCTTCTTCCGATACAATTCTAATAAGTATAATTTTTAAAGCGTTGCCTCCGTCAAAATTGTAAAAGGGTAATATATTAAATATTCCCAATGCAATATTTATTGCACCAAATATTTTGAAGTTTAGAAATAACATAGCAACACCTAAAATAATATTAAAAATCGGAGCGCTTATGTTTATGATAAATTCTTGTATATAAGAGCAAGTTATAATATTTCTTTCTATATTCCCGCCGAAAATTGAAAGTGAAATTGATTTTGGAAATCCGCTGAAAACCGTAATAAAAAAGAGATGTATACATTCATGAAGCATTGCGGAAATAAATGCGTAAATGTACATCTCTTTTGAATTTGATAGTAAAACGATTAAAATTAAGGCAAAAAATGAAAAACTCAGATTTATACTTGTATTCTTTATTTTAAATTGCATTTTTAGCCCCTTTTAAAGCAGTTTCGGGATTATATGATATGTTGTTAATCCGTAACTCAAAATGTAAATGAGGTCCTGTGGAAGACCCTGTTGACCCAACATAGCCTATAACTTCACCTGCTTTTATCACTTGACCTTTTTTTACATTTATTTTTTCACAGTGACAATATACTGTCATAATACCGTTATCGTGCTGAATTTTTATGTAGTTACCATTCCATTGGTCGTAATCCGCCACAGTAACTTTACCGTCAAAAGCAGCGTATATAGGTGTGTTAACAGGAGCAGCTAAGTCTATTCCTGCATGAAAACTTATTTTGTTTGTTATAGGGTGTGTTCTGATACCGAATTTTGATGTGGTTTTTGCATTTATAACAGGCTTTATCATAGTTTGGTTAATTTTATAAGAGTTCAGCGATACATTTGAAGGCACTTCATCTTCAGAACTGACACTTACATCTACTCCGCCTTCAGCTATTATTTCTGCATTTAAAGACGGTTCCTCCAACGGCTTGTACTCAGTTTCGGACTCAGCTTCGGTTTTATCAGTCTCTTTATTTTCTGTATTATCTTTATCGGTTGTTTCTTCGCTTGTTTTTTTGGTTGTTAATTCATCGGAAGCAGTTTGATTTATGAGTTTAGATTTTGTATTTATAAAAACATCAGCTATTTCTTCTCCTAAAATATTACTGTCTAAATTATCAAAAAATTCTTCCTTAATTTCGTAATACACTTTACTTTGAGTTTGTTTTAATCCGAACAGTATACCGAATAACACGATACAAGTTGCAGTTTGGATTAGTACTGTTTTAACGAGATAGTCACTTTTTTTTCTGTCCATAAAAAATCACCTGCTAAAATATATGCAGGTGAATTTTTTTTATTCTTCGATTTGCAATTCTTCCCACTCAATGTATAACTTGTCTAACTGTTGGCGTAAGATGTCTAATTCGTTGGTACATTTAAGCAGTTTTTCGTAATCTGACGCTATTTCTTCGGTTGTTAAAGATGCATCTAAATCTGCAATCTTATTTTCAATATTTGTAATCTCTTCTTCTACCTTTGAAAGTCGTGTTTTTCTTTTGCGTTCGTTACTCGCTTTTTCTTTACGGAGTTTATAGTCGTTAACAATCAGCTTTTTCTCCGTGGAAGTTGCTTTAACTTCTTCATTTAGTTTATATTCAAGGTAATCGTCGTAGTTGCCGTCTATATTAACTGCTTTATCGTGAGTTAAATATACGGTCTTAGTTGCTAATTTGTTTATAAAATATCTATCGTGAGATACAACCAATAATGTTCCGTTAAAATCCAATAAAGCATTTTCCAAAACTTCACGGGAGACAATATCTAAATGGTTGGTAGGCTCGTCAAGTATTAAAAAATTCGGTTTTGCCAACATAATTTTTAAAAGCGAAATTTTAGCCCTTTCGCCGCCGCTTAACAGAGATACCTCTTTGTAAACATCTTCACCGGTAAACAAAAACATTGCAAGTGCATTTCGAATTTCTGTTTCGGTCATAAATCTGTACATATCCCAGACTTCGTCAAGCACGGTTTTTTCTGAATGTAATTTATCTATATTCTGGTCAAAGTAGCCTACTTTAACATTACTTCCGAAACGAATTATGCCTGACTCTGCTTCAGCTTCTTTATTCAGTATTTTTAGAAATGTTGACTTACCGCAACCGTTCGGACCTAACAAAAATACCCTGTCTTCTCTGTATATATTTAAATTGAAGTTTTTGAATAAAGGCTTTTTAGGAAAACTCTTGCAAAGGTTTTCAACGCACAATACCTCGTCACCGGTCCGTATTTCTGTTTTGAAACTAAAATGAATACTTCTCAGTGCCTTATCAGGTAAAACAAGCGTTTCTTTTAATTTTTCTATTTGTTTTTCTTTACTTGCAATAGTAATATAGTTTCGTTCCTGGTTAAACCTTTTTTGTTGCTCGATTATACCTTCAATCCGTTTTATTTCGGCAGAGGTTTTTTCGTACTCTCGTTCAATAGCAAGCTCCCGTTCTGCTTTTAATTTTTGAAATACAGAGTAGTTACCTACTGTTTTAATTATTTTATTATGAGCAATTTCCATTGTTGAGGTTGTAATTTTATCAAGAAAATACCTGTCGTGCGAAACAACAATAAAAGCGCCTTTATACTTAATTAAAAAATCTTCAAGCCAGGTAATTGCGTCAACATCTAAGTTGTTTGTAGGCTCGTCTAAAAGAAGTAAATTTGCATCAGAAAGCAGCAGTTTACAAAGCGAAAGCTTAGAACGCTGACCGCCGCTTAATGTTTTTACGGGGGCGTTTAATTCATTTTCCGAAAAACCTAAGCCGATTAAAGCAGATTTGGTTTTTGCTTTGTAAACAAGACCGTCCCGTCTTTCAATTTCTTCGGTTAAGTGAACCTGCTTTTCTATTAACTCAATACTGCTGTTATTCAACAGTTTCTCGTTTATAATTTCTAATTTTTCTTCCAATTTTGCTACATCGGAAAAAACCGTAAGAGCCTCGCCGTACAGGGTTTGGTTTTCGTCACATTGCAGGTACTGTTCCATATAGCCTACTCTTACATCTTTGCCGCGAACAATTCCGCCCTCTACAGCCGAATATTCACCGATAATCAGTTTGAATAAAGAAGTCTTGCCTGTACCGTTTGCACCTATAAGCCCTACCCTGTCGGTTTCTTCCACCTTAAAAGCGGCGCCTTTAAATAAGACGCCGTCTAAAAAACCGAATGTTAAGTTTTGCGCTGTCAGTAAAGACATAAAACTCATCTGATTATAATGAACTTACTAATACTTGGAATTGGCCGTTAAGAACTGTTTTACCTGTATTTGCAGGTATAAAGATGCTTTCACCCGATGTAATATCTACAGTGTTTTCGCCGCAGCTTACCGTGCCTTTGCCGCTTGTTACAAGAAGAGATACAAAGCTTTCGCCGTCCACATTAAATGTATACTCTCCGTCAATATCAAGTGTGGACATTTTAAAAAATTCACACTTACAAAGCTCTTGTGATACGGCACCGTCAAGGGATATTTTTTCGCCGTCAGGATTACCCGAACGAGTCGGAGGGACAGTATCCGTAACATCAATAGCTTTATCTACATGAAGTTCACGGGGTTTACCGTTTACTAATCTGCCGTAGTCATAAACCCTGTAGGTTGTATTGCAGTTTTGCTGAACTTCTGCAAGCAGTATTCCGCCGCCAATTGCGTGAAGTGTGCCTGCGGCAATAAAGAAAACATCGCCTTTTTTTACTTTAACCTTGTTAACATAATTTAAGAATGTGTTATCTTCTATAGATTTTTTAAACTCTTCACGGGTAAGCTCTTTATTAAAACCGTAAATAAGCTCTGCACCCTCGTCACAGTCAAGAATATACCAAGCTTCTGTTTTGCCGTAGCTGTTTTCGTGAATTTTTGCGTATTCATCGTCAGGATGTACCTGAACAGATAAATCCGACTTAGCGTCAATAAATTTAATAAGCAACGGAAATTCTTCGTATTTACTGCCTTTTGTACCTAATAATTCTTTATGTTCGGCGGTAAGCTCGGTGAAAGATATTCCCTCGTATTCGCCGTTTAAAACAACGTTATCTCCGTCTTTTCTGGCACAAAGCATCCATGCTTCTGCAATGTTATTCAAGTCTGATTTAAAGCCGTAATCATTTTTTAAGCGATTACCGCCCCAAACTATCTCTTTAAATACAGGCTGTAATTTAATAGGGTAACTCATATATTCTCCTCCACTAATTCTTGAGCTTCTTCTTTATTAGATTCAACTGCCGTAACGCTTTTTATTTCTTTCTTTTCAATAAACGGAACAATAGAAGTTTTAATATCTACTCTATCGTAATACTCTTTAAATCTGATTGTAAATCTTATTTTTCTTTTGCATTTTTTACAGTAAAAAATTGCTCTGAACGACTGATTTATGGTATTCCAGTCACTTATTTTTTCACATTCGCTGCCGCAATTATCACAAAAGCAATTCATTTTTGTTTTATCAACAAGCGGACTGTTAATATCTGTAATGGCCTTTGGTTTGAATGTTATTTTAGTATAAAATGCACTGTCACAAACCAATGTGTAAGATTCAAGCATCTTTCTGTTGTAAATTTTTTTGAATATTTCAGCAGTAAGCATACTGTCGCCTAATGCACGGTGATGAAGGTATGAGTCCGGATTTATGCCGAGTTTTTCGGCTGTTGCCGAAAGACCGATTTGATTAGCGGTAGGTATATTCAAAAATGCCTGAGCATATTTTTGAAGATTTATATAATTGCTTAGGAACGGAACAACGGTGGTTGAGCTAAGATATAAGAAATTTTCGATTAAAACCCTTATATCTGTATCACCCCAAGTGAGTATAATATTTTCATCATCAGACACCCATTTTTTAAATGATGTCATCGCATTGATAAACGGAATACCGTGTGTAATATCGTCATTTGTGATATTTGTAAGTTCCTTAACTCTTGCGTGAAGCTTTTTGCCCAGCTTTGGTTTAATAAGAACAGAAAAGGTTTCAACCATCTGAAATGTATCGCTGAGTTTTACGGCGCCTATTTCTATAATTTCGTTAATAAAACCTTTTTTCTTTTTGCAATACGCATTATTCCATTCAAGATCCAGAATAATATAATTCATTAAATTAACTCCCGATTAGTTATAAACCTGTTATAACCTATTAAAGTGACTGCCATTTTCGGGGCAGTCACTTTCAATGTTATTGTAATCCCTCTTCGTCATAAAGAAGAGTTGTTTCAAGAAGAATTCTTGCACCTGCTTCAAGTGCGTCAGGGCAAAGCATACTCGGATTATCAAGTCTTGTATGATAATATCTCGGCGGTGTGGGGTCCATAGCTGCAAAGCCTGTTGATTTAATGCCGCCTTGAGTGAATGCTGCAGCATCACAAGCGCCTAAGTATATTGATGAATACGGAATATCAAAGCCGCAATTTAACGCTGCTTTTTTAACAAGCGCTTTAACCTGAGCATCGTGCTGAAGTGTACCTGATAAATCTCTGTCATAAACTGCCATATCTTTAAGGTCACGAACTGTATCACAAGCAACACAAATTGTTTCAACATCGTTAAAATCGTTTTTATGTGCTTTAACATAAGCCTTAGCACCGCGAAGACCTGCTTCTTCAGAGCCGGAAAGTAAAACCTTAACTTCCGTGTGTTCAAGGTCTACATTTGCTTCTTTCATCATTTTTAAAACTGCCATAACAGCAAGACAGCCCGAAAGATTATCGTTTGCGCCCGGAACACTCTTTGTGTAGCTTTGGAAGAAAAGGAAGCCGATATACGGAACAATAAATATGCAAAGCGCTATACCAACCCAGAAGAAAATTTGCTCTAATTGAGCCTTGCCTGCTAAATCAATAAGTATAAATTGAAGAAGGCTGAGTGCACAAACAAGTATTAAACCGACAACTGCAGGTATAAGGAACATTTTCATTCCGTTACCGCCCAATTTGTAATTAAGAATCCATTCGTACTGAGAATCGGCATGACCGACTAAAATTATGCGTTTTTTAAGCTCGCCTGTTGCGTGCTTTGTAGCAATAACATTATGTGATGTATGACCTTTAAATAACGGGTCAATAAATTGCCTGTACATAACAAATTCAAGTACAAGGGGAATAATTCCTAAAACAGTAAGTATAAATCCTATAAGCGGCTTAAAGAAGAAAAGCACGGTAGCGATAATTGCTGTTGCTACGGTAAAAGGAATAAAACCCATAAAAGCCTGGCGATGAACAATAAAATCTTCGATTTCTACTTCATCAGACCATTCTTTAAGGTCTTCAGCCATATTTTCCTGTGCTTTTAATTCTTCTGCGCTACCCGGTGCTCTCGGACCGATTTTTTCACAAATATATGTAATTTTATCTACCATATATTTTGTGGTTTCTTTCAAATCGAGCTTTAAAGCGTCAACTTTTGATTTAGTTTTTTCCATAATTATCCCACCTAAAATAAAATTATATAAGAATAATAACATATTAAAAATAATATTACAACTATTTGTTGAAAATAAAATTATTGATTTTGGTGTATATATGTTGTAATATTGATATTATGACAAATATACGGGGGTATTCAGATGTTTGACGACTCTAAAACACTTTATTATAATAAACCTGCAGAGAATTGGTTAGAAGCACTACCGTTGGGTAACGGCTCTATAGGTGCTATGATTTACGGCAAAACATATAAAGAAACCGTTGCAATGAACTCTGATACTTTATGGTCAGGCTATCCCAGAGAAACTCAAGTAAAAAAAGGTGCTTATGAAAACTTTTTAAAAGCACGGGAACTCACAATGCAAGGCGAATATAAGCAAGCCGAAGAAATTATAAATAACAGCGTATTATCAAACTGTTGTCAGGCATATATGCCGTTGTGTCATATAGATATTGAGTACGGTTTTTCGGGTTTCAAAAAGAATTATAAAAGATACTTAGATTTAGAAACGGGTATAAATACCGTTGAATTTAAACGAGGTAAAAATTCATTTAAGAGAGAGTCTTTTGTATCTTACCCCGAAAATGTTTATGTTGATAACATAAAATCTGTCAGCGGCGGTAAATTCGGATTAAAAGTTTCTTTATCTATACAACTTAAAGCAGAAGATAAAAATGTTACGGATAATATTTTGTACATTGACGGATTGTGCCCGTCTGACTCTAAGATGAATTTAGATACTTATGCGGGAATGAAAGGCAGTCTGTATCCCGAAGATAAATCTTTACAGGGTATACATTACCGTTGTGCTGTTAAAGTTGTAACAGACGGCAATACAGAATACAGCAAAGATAATATTTCTGTTAAAGACGCTTCATTTGTTACAATAGTATTTGCAACGGCTAATTCCTTTAACGGCTATAAAAAGCACCCTACTCTTGAGGGTAAAGAATACAAAAATGCTTGTATAAACCATATTAAAAATGTTACCGACAGTTACGAAAGTTTAAAAAACGCTCATATAGAAG
>JBJEPP010000054.1:0-2811 GCA_051881295.1 Acutalibacteraceae bacterium
CGGCGGCTTTCCTAAATTTTTCATTTTTCATTCTTCGTTTTTCATTTGACAAGCTATTAGCTATTATCGCCTACTATTCATCAACTATAATGCAAAGCAGTCACTTGCAACCAAACGCGACAGCACTAAATTATATGCGAACGCAGTGAGCCATACCGAAATTTTTCATTTTTCATTCTTCGTTTTTCATTCGACAAGCTATTAGCTATAAGGACTATCTTTTAATATTTATCCTTTACCTGCAAACCCTTTGTATTGTAATAGCCCATGTAGGAGTCGGAGGTTGCGCGGACGGTGTATTTGTAGGTTACGCCTTTCTTTGAGGATTTGTCGGTATATGAAACGGTCGAACCACTTGAAATTGTTTTAATCTTAGTCCAACCCGACCATTTGCCGTTTGAATAGGTCTGGCGATAAATGTTATAACCCTTTGCACCTGTTACCTTGCCCCAGGTTACTTTAATACCGTCTTTTTGTGAAACAGCAGATTTAAGAGGAGCAACGGCAAGGTATTTAGTCTTCAAGCCTGTTGTATTGTAATAACTAATATAACTACCGTTATATGCTCTTACGGTGTATTTATAATAGTTACCGCTTGAAACCTTTGTATCGTTATAATAGTTATCCTTAGTTGTAGCAACCTTTTTCCAACCTGACCATTTGCCGTTGGAATATGTTTGACGGTATACATAGTAACCGCTTGCACCCGTTACCTTATCCCATTTAACAGTCACCTTATCTGAGCCGTTAGAAATACTTGTAAGCTTAGGCGTTGAAAGGAACTTGATTTTAAGTCCTGTTGTGTTATATGAGCTTAAGCCGGCAGCATTTTTTGCACGGACTGTGTAAGTATATGTTGTACCTGATTTTGCGGTAGTATCTGTATATGATGTACCTGTAACGCCGGTTTTAATTGCAGACCAGCCCGACCACTTGCCGTTTGAATAAGTCTTGCGGTAAATATTGTAGCTTTGCGCACCCGTTACCTTGCCCCAAGTTACCTTTATACCGTTGCTTGCATTTTCAATTTTTGTAAGCTTAGGTTCAGAACAAGTAAGCTGAGGAATTGTTGCTGTTTCAAGAACTTCACCGCATACGGTACATTCTTTGTGCTTCGAACCTACTGCTGTACATGTTGCTTCTTTGTCAATAATCCAAGAAGATGATATATGAACATCTATGGTAGGTAAATACTCTACCTCAACAAAACTACCACATACGGTGCATTCTTTATGTCTTAAACCGGTTTCTATGCATGTTGCTTCTTTATCGGTAATCCATTCTGAAGATTTATGCCCTGCTTTTACAAGCGTTTCTGTTTCAAGGACCTCGCCGCATGAAGTACATTCCCTGTGCTTAGAGCCGTCCTCGATGCAAGTTGCTTCTTTATCGGTAATCCAATCGGATAAAGTATGCGTGTGTAAAACATCAATAAAAGCAAATCCGTTTTTATTGGCATAAGCTTCTGCCGCAGAACCCTTATGACCTTCTATTGTAAATCCGTTTACTGTTTTTTCTTCATTTAAGTCATAGTCATAATAACATCCAAAAGCATAATCGCCTATACTTGTTACACTATCAGGAATAGCGACATTGATAAGCCGCCGACAATTATAAAAAGCCTCTTCACCTATGCTTGTTACGCCGTCAGATATTATGACAGAGGTAAGTCTTATACAATAACAGAAAGCATAATTACCTATACTTGTTACGCTTTTTGGTATTGTAATGGTGGTAAATTTATTACAACCTCTAAAAGCCCATTCGCCTATGCTTGTTACGCTGTCGGGGATTGTGATTGATGTAAGACTACTGCAACCACAGAAAGTATATGCACCTATACTTGTTACATTGTCCGGGATTGTTACTGAAGCAAGGCTCGTACAATCATAGAAAGCATCACGACCTATACTTGTTACACTGTCGGGGATGGTGACGGAGATAAGTTTTTCACAATCGCTAAAAGCGAAATCATTTATAATTGTTACACCGGCGGGAATTATGACAGATGTAAGACTTGTGCAGCTATCAAAAGCACTATCCGCAATAGTTTTTGTACCGTCTTTAATAGCATAATCACCGTTTACCGTATTTTTCGCTTTTATAAGATGATTACCAATGTATAAAACTCCGTCAACCCAATTAGATTCATCATTATAATACGCCGTACCATCGAAAACCTCTTTGTCTATACTTGTTACGCTATCGGGGATTGTGACTGATGCAAGGCTTTCACAACCTCTAAAAGCCCAAACACCTATACTTGTTACACTGTCTGGAATTGTGACGGAGGTAAGACCTTTACACTCTTTAAAAGCCTGACTACCTATGCTTGTTACCGTCAAACCGTAATATGTACTCGGAATAACAAGCTCACCGCTTGCGGTTGAAGAACAATCGTATACATAACATGTTTTACCGTCATTATTATATCTGATTGTTAAATCATCTACGCTTGCCGCACTTGCTTTTACCGCAAAAAGTCTACTAAAATCAAGCTCACCAAGCCCTACTAAAGCAGAACTCAGAATCATTGTTAAAGCAAGAACCAATGACAAGCTGCTTTTCAAAAATCTTTTCATACCTAAAACCCCTTAAAATCAAAAAATGCATAACAACGAAGCTATGCACAGGAAAATCAACTTCGATTACCAATTAACAATTTTATTTTAATACTATCGTTAAATAATGTCAATATATCAACATATTAACGAAACGCCGCAAACCCCGCTTCGCAAGCCGAATGAAAAACGAAGAATTAAAAGTGAAGAATTATCGAAAAGCACCGCACACTTCGTGTGCATTATAGCG